>CAZAQS010000252.1:0-6940 GCA_964486825.1 uncultured Anaerolineaceae bacterium
GCGTACCAGGGCCGTTTGCCCAGGCCGGTAAATCGTAGTCCCGGTGCACTACCATAGGAAGCGAGCATTTGTCTTCAACAAAGGCTGCCAGCAGGTCCGCCCCTATGGCCGATCCACCCATGCCAGCAATCACAATCCGCTCAATCCCCTCCCAATCGGGTAAGGGTTGTTTATGACCTAGTTCCCACGCCGCTTGCAGTTGGGCAGGTAGCCCATCGATATGGCCAAGCATATCTTGTGGATCTAAAAACGCAAACGAATTGTGGTCATCAAGATTCATCTTCGTACTCCTTTTCTCCCCCCGTTCGAAATTTGGTGTTCACAATAAGTCTACCCGGTACCGCCCTATTCGGGAAGTGTCCAGGTTAACAGGTCAATTACAACCGATGAATCCTCACCGTTGAAACCTACCAGTCTCAACCAACCGGGCAATCCTGTATCCGTCTGGTAGCAAAGGACCGTGCCCGGCGAAATGCTACCCACGGCTATGGGAGCTGAGCTCTTGGTAGCCAACTGGCAAATTTCCAAAGTTGGCTCACTGCTTCCATAAACACCTAATAGAAACTCGTTCAGCGGCCTAAGCCAGTGATTGCCGTTCTCGTCTGGCTCGTAGCTTAGATCTGCACCGTTTTCTGGATTTTCGATCCCGTCATCTAAATCGACCGTGCTGTTCGGACCTAATGTCAATGTAGCCGATATCCTAACATCTGCAGGAGGCGTGATGGTCTCGGTGATAGATGGTGGGCTGGTAGGCTCGGGCGCATCGGTGGGGACGCTGGTGGGTACAGGAGTACTGGTAGGGGGTGTAAACACCTTGATTTCCACCCAGAAAGTCGAATTCCCGGATGGCCCTATTCCGAATGCAACGCCGCTGTTGTTTTGCAGCTTCCAATCGCTGCGGTATGTGCCAGGGATTTGTGGCGCTGCCATTTCTACTTCGATCTCTATGCTTTCTCCTGGAGCGACGTTCCGGGTCAAGGGAACCGCAGTTGAATCTCCCATCCTCGTACCGTAGAACCAGATCGCTTTGTATTCCCGAGTCCAGGTACAGGCGCCTGCATTGGTCAGCCGCCAGATTTTTGTAAACCTTTGCCCTGCCTGCATCTCCGTCCCATCTTCGATGTTGACATCGATCATCGGGAAACCAGGAGCGGCTTTATCGCAGATCTCGGTCGGTGATGGTGTCAAGGTTTGGACAGGATCTGTAGTGGCTCCAGGGTTAGGGGTCGCACTTGGCGGTGGAGTCGGTTGGGGGATCTCCATAGGTGTGGACGTAAATACAGTCGCCTGCGTCAACCTGGCTTCTACTGTCTCGTATGCCTGGGTAACATCCAATATTGGCCCCTCATACACGGGCCCTGGTACGCTACAAGCAGCAAGGAGAGTGGCAGATAAGAATATGGATCCTACTACTCGACGAGAATAGAGGGGAGCAAGTATCATTAAAGTCGCCGCGCGCAGTTCTGTCAAGAACCCCGGGGTTCGCTGGATCACTACCTGTCCTTTATTCTGATCTGATCTACGAGTATTTGGGCGATATCGTGGGCAGCCCGAGGGCGCGCTAGCCGTCTAGAGGCATCGGCTGCCCTTTTGCGCTCTTCTGGATTATCTATCCAGGTTCGTACAGCAGACAAGATGAGATCAGGACTGGGAGCCCAAATGCCAGCCCCTTCACTGATCACATAAGATACATTGCCATCTTCCTGGCCTGGCAAGCGGGAATAAAGAATCAAGGGCAAGCCAGCGTTAAATGCTTCCGTGATTGTCCCTGGTCCGGCTTTAGTTACCAATATATCTGAGGCAAGCATGAATTGGGGCATTTCTCTAACAAAACCATACACAAAAACTGGCATAAGCCACTGCTCAGCATCTAGACTGGCTTTTAGCGCCCGGTTCCTTCCGGCGACTATTACTAATGTAACTCGCAGTCCAGATTCAGCGATAGCACGGGCGACCCTCTTGATTGGCCCCATTCCATCTCCACCCCCGACCAGCAGGATGATAGGCCGGTCTACAGGCCAACACAAATGGCGGCGGAGGTCAAGGGGATCGCCTGTAGGATGGCAAAACTTTTCCGCCACCGGCAGCCCCACCACTTTGACCCGCTTAGGATCCAGGCCATTTTCCAGGGCTTTTTCCAAAGCTGGCTGCGTAGGAACCAGGCATAAATCCGCCCTGCGATGGTACCAGAGCGCGTGGGTCGTTATCAGGTCGGTCACGACAGAAACAAAAGGAGGCCGGCTTTTCCCGAGCGCTGTTAAGACCGGCGCGTTGGCCAATGGGTGGACCGAGACAATCAAATCACTTGGATTCTGATCTACGAGTTGGCGTGCTGATTTCCGTACGTAGGGCCACAGGGAGGAGGTGAGCAAGTGTGCTCGTTTATGCCCATTGCTCAAGCGGTATCCCAATCCCCAGGCCTTAGGGACTCTTACTACTGTGGAATAGATCTCCTGGGCACGATGGAAGGGAGGCGGCGCATAATCCTGGAAGATATCCACCATCCTTGTGGAAACCTGGTCTCCGAAATCTTTCTCTAACGCTTCTATAATGGCTTCCGCCGCGCTACGATGTCCCCCACCCGTATCGGAAAACAAGAATAAAATTTTACGCCGTTCTGGCAAAAGCTTGTTCATTCTCCGGTCTTCGGCAGGATCATTTTTAGGCGGTTCGAAAGCTGGCGGCGAGGAAGCAATACTCTACGCTTGCAGGTCACACACTCCAATCCGATATCCGCTCCCAGGCGAACAACCGTCCATTGATAACTTCCACAAGGGTGGGGTTTCCGCAAGCGGACAATGTCACCCAACTGCAAATTGGATAGCATGGGGGCATTATAACACGGGGTGGTATAATCTTCCGATAAGGAGGTCTCTGGATGCTATTCAATCTCGACCCGTCAACCTTGATCGCCCGCGCTATCGTCTTACTAATTGCTTTCTCTGTACATGAGTTTGCCCACGCCTGGACAGCAAATTATTTTGGGGACAAAACCCCCAGCGTCAATGGCCGACTTACACTGAACCCACTCTCACACCTGGACCCAATGGGTTCCCTCTTGTTATTGGTAGCCGGTTTCGGATGGGCTAAGCCGGTGCCTGTCAACGCTTATGCACTGCAAAGGAGATCACCGGCAGCCCTGATGTGGGTTTCCCTGGCTGGCCCTCTATCTAACTTGATCATGGCCATGCTGGCTGCCATCCCATTCCGCTTAGGCTTCGTCTCCGTTTACGCCGCCCAGTACGACGCTTATTTGCGGGGAAGTGCGCTTTTCCCGACCGTGCCACAGCTCATGTGGGAGTTTATTGCCATTAACCTTCTTCTGATGCTCTTCAACCTGATACCTCTCGCTCCACTGGACGGCGAGAAGATCGCTACTTATTTCTTCCCCCCATCCTGGGCAGACTTCCTGGATCGGATCCGCCCATTTGGTCCACTCATCCTGATGAGCATAATCTTCGTAGGACCGATGTTCAACTTGAATATCCTCAGTTGGATCATCGGCCGCCCCTTGCAAGCCCTGATGACTTTATTGGTGGGATGAGCGCTGCAAGGATCCTTTACCGGACCAGGCAGTTTTGGCAATTCTTGAGGCTTGTTCCCACTGAGCAAGAATTAGAGGGGGTCCGCTCTGTGTTAAATCCTGCTCAGCTCGACCTTTTTTTCCGAATGCAACCCGGCGAACAATCCCACAGTATCAGGGTTTATACGACACTTGTAGAAGCCGGTGAGAACAACCCGCACCTGTTGGCAGCGGCTCTGCTGCATGATATAGGAAAAACCCGTTACCATTTAAAGCCCTGGGAACGAGCCTGGGCCGTTATAGGCAAATTAATATTCCCTCACTTATCGCGGCAGTGGTCCACCATTGAGCTAAAAGATCCACAACATGCAGAAATTTGGAAACGTCCTTTTGTAGTTGCGGAACAGCACCCAGATTGGGGTGCGAAGTTAGCCGGCCAGGCTGGCGCTTCCAAATGTACCGTTTCACTGATCCGCCGTCATCAAGAAAGTCTACCCAGGCGTACTCAAATGGGAACAACCGGGAATGTAAATGAGCCAAAGCCTGACCAGGAGGAAACTCGAAAGTTGGAAGACTGGTTGCTTCAGAAACTCCAGGCAGCCGATAATGAAAGTTGAGGTGATGATATGGCCGTGCAAATAACAATCATCGGTATGGGACAGATTGGAGCCTCAGTGGGATTAGCCCTGGCCCAACATAAAGAGCTGGTCCGTAGAGTTGGCCACGACCGGGATTACCGGGTAGCACGGTTAGCAGAGAAAATGGGCGTCGTCGACAAGGTCTCCCATAACCTGCCAAACTCTGTTAAGGATTCGGACATCGTCCTGCTCGCCCTACCCACAGACCAGATCCGGGATGCCCTGGAGCTGATCGCATCGGAGCTGAAGGAAGATGCAGTCATCATGGACACGGCCCCTGTCAAAGAAACCATTGTCGAGTGGACGCGGGAGCTAATTCCGGAAGGCCGCTATTATGTGGGTCTCACGCCGGTGATCAATCCTGTTTATCTGCACAACCAGAAATCGGGTATCGAAGCCGCCCAGGCCGACTTGTTCCATTCGGGGATGGTGGTGATTGTGACTCCGACGCGTACGCCCTCCGAAGCCATCAAGCTGGCTTCTGACCTGACACGTTTGCTGGGCGCTATGCCTCTGTTCGCGGACCCGGTTGAAATCGACAGCCTGATGGCTGCCACGCATATCTTGCCACAATTGATGGGCGCAGCGCTACTAAACGTAACCATAGACCAGCCAGGTTGGCGCGAGGCGCGTAAGATTGCCGGTCGTGGCTACGCTGAAGTGACGGCTCCAGTCGGTGATATGGACGATCCAGCCGCGCTGTGCAGTGCAGCCCTGTATGGGCGCGAGAATGTGGTCAGGGTCCTGGATAGCCTGGTAGCAGCCTTGCAATCCATCCGGCAGGATATCCAGCAAGAGCAGCGCGAAATGCTGACCGAACGCCTGGAGCGGGCTGCTACTGGCCGAGAGCGTTGGTGGCAAGAACGGCAAAAAGCAGATTGGGCAGGCGAGGAACTGCCTCAGACCAACGAGCCCGCCCGGGCAACCAATTTGCTCGGCAACCTGCTTGGATTTGGCAGCCGGAGAAGGGGCAAATCTTAACCCCTATTTTCCCTTATGAACCAGATTTCTGATAACTGAGGTGAATATGAGCACTGAAATCAACACAAAATTAGATTGGGTTCAAGAGGAGATACAGAGTTTAAAAGAGGCTGGACTTTACAACCGCATACGGACCTTGAGCTCCCCCCAGGGCGCCTGGCTGGTAGTGGATGGAAAGCGAGCACTTAACTTCTGCTCCAATAACTACCTGGGTCTAGCGAACCACCCGCGTATCGTTCAGGCTGCCAAGGAATCCGTCGACCAGTATGGGGTAGGCCCGGCGGCAGTACGGACTATCGCCGGTACTATGGATTTGCACCTGGATCTGGAACGCCGACTGGCAGCTTTCAAAGGAGTACAGGCCGCCATCACCTTTCAATCCGGGTTTACCGCAAACCTGGCCGCTATCCCAGCCCTGGTGGGGAAAGAGGACGCTATTGTCTCGGATGAGCTCAATCATGCCAGCATAATCGACGGAAGCCGCTTATCCGGCGCCCGTATCCTTCGTTATTCTCACTGTGATACTGGCGACCTGGAGCGGGTACTCCGAGAAAATCGCGCCTCCTATCCTCGGATCCTGGTGATCACGGATGGCGTTTTCAGTATGGATGGGGATATGGCTCCCCTGGATGAAATTTACAAGGTTACGCAGCAGTATAATGCCATTTTGATGGTAGACGACGCCCACGGTGAGGGTGTAGTCGGCAAGGGTGGGCGTGGTATTGTAGATCATTTCGGATTGCATGGGAAAGTAGATGTGGAAGTGGGAACCCTCTCAAAGGCTTTTGGGGTTGTCGGAGGCGTGGTAGCTGGGAACCCGCTGGTCGTTGAATGGCTACGCCAACGCGGCCGCCCGTTCCTGTTTTCATCAGCAATGACAGTCCCCGACGTGGCTGCCTGCCTGGCAGCCGTGGACATCCTGGAAGAATCGACCGAGTTGGTCGACAGGCTATGGGAGAATACCCGCTATTTCAAGGCTGAGATGAAAAACCTGGGTTTCGATATCGGGAAGAGTGTGACCCCCATCACTCCTATCATGCTTGGAGAAGCCCCCCTGGCTCAGCAATTCAGCCGTGAGCTCTTCGAGGCCGGCGTATTCGCCATGGCCATCGGTTTCCCCACTGTTCCACGTGGCAAAGCCCGCATCCGGGTGATGATTTCCGCTTCACACGCCAGGGAAGACCTGGACCAAGGCCTGGAAGCGTTCGCTTCGGTAGGGCGAAAGTTGGGTGTGATTGGCTGAGATTTAACTGGTAAGCCCCTGCTGGAGTTGCCTCCAGGAAGCAGCAAAATGCTCGATCCGCTTACGGATATACCAGATACCCGGATCGGCCACCTGCCTGCCCTGCTTGATCATCTGCATGGCTTCGTCTGGTGAATGCCCAAGCGCAATCAGGATGGATGTCCCGATCGCAACAGCCCGGTGCACGCCATGATGGCAATGGGTATAAACTGCCAGTCCGCTTTGCAGGGTCTCCATAGCTGCATCTACCCCTTCATGTAGCTTCTGGATCGAGATCGGAAAAAACGGGCTGTCTACACTCGGAAGCCACAGTACACGCATGGGCGGGTCATGCCGGTCAGGATACGGGCGTCTCTCGAAGCGCATATTGATAACCAATCCAACTCCCAGGTCACGCAAAGTGGGATAATCTTCAGAACGGGGGGTTGTACCAATATAGAGGAAATCGGTAATTTTAGAGAAGTTCATACAAAAATATTACCACAAGAAGAACGAAATGGTCTTTTTCCCTGAACCTATTAATTTTTCAATTCCAATACAGCCGCGCCTTCGCTA
>CAZAQS010000253.1:0-6935 GCA_964486825.1 uncultured Anaerolineaceae bacterium
CTCTGTGATCTGGGGCCTATCATAAGAACCGGGATGTTAGCCTGGATTTGCTCCTCAATCCGGGCTGGCTCCAGGCCGGGTTGGCAGCAGGGACGCCGGGCTGGAAACAAGGGCCTGTGGCAGTGTGGGCAGACAGATCCAACCAGCCGGTAGCGCGATTGGCGCAAGCGCCAGTGGATGGGGTTGAGATAGCTCATCCGAAAGCAAAGCCTCCCACAAATGAAGCAGTCATGAGAAGTAATAGCCCGGGCAGGATCTTCAAGATGGTTTCCCCGCATAAGATTGGCCGGCCGCCCTTGAGAAATGCGAGCAGCAGCCCACCCAGGCCAATCAATGCCCCACCGAGCCCAACCAGAGCAAAGCCAGGCGGCGCTTCCCCGCGCATCACCAGGAGGGGCGGCAACAGGGTGATCAGCAGGCCAGCCAGGCCATGCACGAGGGCCAGGATCAGAACAGGCAGCCGCCCCGGCATGGGCAGGCTGCGGGTAAGGATGATTCCAACCATGCCTGCTCCGGCAAAGACAAGATAGACACTGCGCCAAATTGGAAGGTATTGCCAGACCAGACCAATGGACAGGCCGAGCGGGATCAGGGTGGCAGCGATTACCATGATCGGGCTCTCGAGCACTTCAAGGCCCAAGATGATGAGCATCAGCCCGGCGACCACCAGGACCCCAAATGCTACTGTGTAAGCACAAATTGGCCCGGCGTCCATATGATCGATTCCGACCACAATTTGGTAAGCAGCCAGCAGGCCGGTTGCCAGGAGCAGGAGGCGGTCGCGGACAGACATCTTATATCCCATACATCACGATCAGGAGCATGGAGGACAGCATATAGAGCGAAGCGTATTTGAAAAGCCCAAAGTTAACCCGCTCTGAAGGTTGCATTATGCTGCCGGTCGCCAGGGCCAACAAGCCGGCTGAAAGCACTACCAGCATCCTCAGGTAACCCCAGGTCATGCCGACTCCGTAAGCAGCCAGGCCGATGCAAAGGGCAGACAGGAGACTGGAGACGGCAATGGTGGCTCGAGTAAACTGGACGCCATAAATAGAAGGAAAGGTCGGGATGCCTGCGGCCTTGTAGTCAGCCCGATATTTCAGGCTGAAGGTCATGATATGGGTAGGGATCCAAAACAGGACCGACAAGGCCAGCATGATCCCAATCCAATCGATGGAACCCAGTCCCAGGGCGCGCCCCGCCAGGATAGGCATGCCTCCAGATAGTCCGCCCCAAATGATGCTCCAACAGGTGCGGCGTTTCAGCCAGACTGTGTAGACGACAACGTCGAAGAACAATCCAGCGATTACGATCAACCCAAAGAGAGGCTGCATCCAGGCAGCCCAGCCCACCCCCAGGATCGAGAGCAGCAATCCCAACCTTAAGACCTGGCCCTGGTTGATCTCCCCGGCAGCCAGCGGGCGTTTACAGGTGCGTTTCATGATCCGGTCGATATCCCGGTCATACCACATATTCAAAACGGTACTGCCGCTGATCGCCAGAAACAGGCTGCCCGCCAGTCCCAGGAGGGTTGTCCAATGGCTGAGCGGGCACTGGGCGCTCATATAACCGGCAAGTCCGGTAGTCAACAGCAGACCGGTTTGCAGGCTCTTAATGAGCGGTAAGTACAGGCGCAGTTTGGAGAGCAGGGCTTTCATTGGATATTCCTTATCGAGCGCAGCGGAAGCCGACCGCCGGGCTGTAGTACTGCGGGCCGGCGCTGTTGTACTTCCACACTCTCAGGTCTACTTCGTAGGAATAGAAACTGCCGCCACGCATATGGCGGTAATGCTGGTTGGGGTATACATCGCCGGTCCACTGCCAGACGTTTCCGGCCATATCGTACAAGCCGTAAGGGCTGGCCGAATCGAGCGTTTCGTAACCGTTGTAAGTCCGACCGTTATAGAAACCGACCGGGGTGGTATTGCCTAATTTACCGAACATCTTTACGAACAGGTCGAAAGAAGAGTAGAAATTGGCGTTGTTGCGCTCGATCTCTTTACCCCAGGGGAAGGGCAAGGCATAGCCGTCGATGATCTCTGTGCCGCGAGCAGCTTTCTCCCATTCAATCTCGCCAGGCAGCCGCCAGCCATAGTACTCGCAGTAGGCCTGAGCGCCAAACCAGGTCACCATCGTCACGGGATGGTTGGAATACTCAGGCATGGCGCTGAAAGTAGCACCATCATACGTCAGGCGCAGGCCACTGGCCTCCAAAGGCATATGCAGCATATCGCCAGCCTGGATCTCTTCTTCGTGTTTATAGCCATCGAAAGGGTCTCCAGGATAGTAGCCTGCCACCCCAGTCTCTACCCAGACCGTTTCACCCGCCTCGACCTCTACCTCGCCCAGCCGGGTAGCGCCGGCTGCCATTGCTTCATTAAGGTACTGCGCATACTGCTCGTTGGTGACGTTGGTGACCATAATTTCATAGTCGTAGTCCACCAGGGTGATATGTTCATGCTGCCCATAAGGAAATTCGCCAGCCGGGACCAATGCCCAGCTTTGCGGGTCTACCCCGGTGTCGATAGGAGGGGGCGTGATGGCGCCGATATTTGGAGCTGGCCCACAAGCGCTTGCCAGCATTACGATCAGGATCAGGTTAAACAGGGCGCGTTTCATTCGAATCCTCCTGCAGGCTTTTTTTCAATTCTTTCAGTTTGCGCACCTGTTCCTCGATTTCACGCTTGGTGACGTTTCGCTTTTCGTCGCTGAATTCTTCCAGCCAGTGCCCCTTAGCCTGGAACAGGTCGTACAACCGCCATACCAGGAAGATCGCCAAAACCACCAACACAGTTGCCAGGCCAATATCAGCCAGCAGCATGGTCCAATTGACCACGCCTTGCTGTTCAGCCTCCGTGACAAATAGGCGTTTCATCGAGAAAACTGTCACCGCACCAAAGGCCAGATTCGACATAATGATGACCGACCAGCCGAACCACTGGCGCAACCTACCTTTCAAGCCGGAGCGGTCGGCGTAGTAGAAGAGGATGATGGTAGCGATCAAACTGGCCAGGATATGCCAGTGACCGGTCAGGGTGATGCGCTCCTCCCGATGCGGCCAGACCCGGAAGATCTCGGTCAGTTTGGCCGCCATGAAGATGCCCACCCCGCTGACGGTAAAATTCATGTACACCATCTGCCACCCCGGACCAAACTTGAGCGGGTCGTGCAGCAGGGCTTTTAGTTTCTGCCAGAGGCCGGGTCTCTCAATCCCCAGCTCAGCCATGCGCGTTTTGATGAGCATATCCCAAGAGTAGATAACGAAAAACAGCGCTGCCAGCATGACAAACACCGAACCGACGTAAATGGTGGTATGCGCCCATTCCAGCCAAACTACCGATAAAGCCCCAAATGTGATAATAACCGTGCCAATGATCATCAACGGCATGGCGATCTTGTGCAAAATGCCTTTGAAATCCAGCCACCGTCCTACAATGAGGGTGATGGCCACTGCAATCAGGGTCAACATGATATGCAGATGGCCAATGATGGCTTTTTGCAAAGCGCTTTTATCCGGCATGCGGATCAGGTCCTCAGCCAGGAAGGTCTCGTGCCCGTTGCCCCAATAAGAGCCGGTCACCGCGCCAAAGGAGGCCGAGAGCAATGTGGCAACGGCCATTACAAAGAAGGCGGTTCGTTCCAGATCCAGGCCATTTTTGGCGCGGGCATAGGGTGAGCCGGCCTCCAGCCTGTACTCCAGCTTCCATGGCCACAGGGCGACCGCCAGCAAGATACCGGCAAAAAAGACCAGCGATTGACCCAGCAGGAACAGCCCGTGGAAGATGAAGTTTTGACCCCAATAGGCGAACAGCATGCCAAAGACCACCGCGGTCAGGTAGCCGGTGGTGATCGTGGCATTGATGATGACCTGCTCGTGGCGTTTCATGGGCAGGATGTCGGTGATGATGTATACCTCGATCGCCACGATAGTCATAGCGATGGTGTGATAGAGCATGATGATGCGCCCTTCGCGCTGGGCCTGTACCATGTCCATGCCGAGCAGCCGCACAGTGATGTCCCGGACGCCCCATTCCACCATGGGGCCGGATAGCATGCCCCAGATGGCAGTGATCAAGGAGACCACTGCGACCGCCACCAGGATCAGCCCACGGGTAGACCTGAAGAGGAAGTCAAACCGCTTTGAAATCGCTTGCATAGATATGCCTCCGCAGCAACGGTTTTCGGCGGGCCCAGAAGCGCCATCCAGGGTTGAGAGCGACCAGACCGGTCAGCAAAAGGATCGGATTACTTCGAGTAAAGAGGCTCATCGAGCTCTCCCTTTATCGAATCTGTTTTTCTGTGGGAGGAGCGAACCGGTTTGCTTGATAAGCTCTCATCGTTCTCTTCGGCCAACAATCGTTTCCCGGATGGAGACAGGATGAAGACCAGCAACAGCAGGCCGATGATCGGAGCAGGCAAGAACATGGAAAAGCGTCCCAAGCGGATGACATCTGTGATGCCGACCGGAAAGCCGCCCAGCATGGACATCATGGCCGCAAAAATTCCCACCGGGATGATCCAGCTCTTACGCTTGATCATGCCAAAGAGGAAGACAGCCCAGGCGGCTGCTCCCCACCAGTTGACCATTTGACCCATGGCGTACATGCCATTTGGAAGGCTTTCATCTACAGTCTGGTACCTGGAAATGGCGCCAACACCATCCATATAAGTCAGCACATAAGCCAACCCGCATACAAAAGCGAAAGCGATGATCTTTTTTTCGACGCCCCCGATGAAGAGCATGGCGAACCAAAGCGCGAAGGCGATCAAGAATATCCACACGGTCGGCGTAGGCATACCAATACTGGCCGGTGGGATGATCGGGAAGAAGCCAGCCAAAATCTGCAGGGTTGCTGCGACAACACCCCAGAACCAGGCCCAGTTTTCCTTGTTTAGAAATCCATAAAGCACGGCCCCCCAAATGGCTCCGGCGGTCATGCCCACCCATCCAAGCAGGGCGAAGACGATCTGCACCGTAATGGCTTCATCCGGCCGCCCTCCTAAGACCTTTCCTTCCATTGTCGGGTTGTAGATACTGGCCAGCATGTAGAAGACCAGCAATCCGGTCAGAATACCGACAACTGCCAGAACAGCGCCGAGTTTGTGATTATTTTTCATGATAAATCTCCTGAAGTAATGGTTTTCTTCACTCGCTCCTCGATGAAGTTATATCTTGGGATGGAGCCTCCCCTGATGAATCCAGGTGAATAATACGCCCCGGAGATGGCGCGCCGGGAGCCTCGATGCGATTGACCACGCCCCGGATTCCCGGCGCTTGCGAGGTGATATCCTGCACCAGCTGCCGCAGGCTGAGGGATGGCACGCTCCCAGCCAGGTGGACGATCCCGTTCATGACACCCACGCGTAAGTTCAGCGTAGCGGTCCGTTCATTTGCGAATAGAGCGGCAATTACAGTCACGCGAATATGCTCATCAGGGGATATTTCAACATCTGTCATAACGATCCTTGGTAATAAAAGTGATCAGGCGTACGACTTTGTTCCTTATCTATGCAAACCGCTAAAAGTATTTTGAATAAAATTCAGGCATAAACAGCGGTTTGCTTGAGTGATTGGCTGTTTGGTTATTGTTGTTTTGTTAAATTATTTCGGCCAATCACCTATATCTGGCGGTTATTTAAGTTAAGAAAACTGTGATATTTGTGTTTCTACCCCGATTCCTGGCGGCAGTTCTTCCATCGCATCTTGTTCGACCAATGCGGCTTTGAATTTGGGAAATAGCAGCCCGAACAGCAGGCCGATGGACAGCAGAGAGCCGTAAAGGTAGTCCCAGGAGGTAGATTCAGACATGGTTGTGCGTATGACCTGAGTGGGAGCATCGATTGCCAGGATCGATACAGCTGCAATCAGCAGCAGCCACCAGCCCGTATATTTGCGCGCTGCCAGCAGATAAATCCCGACAAACAGCAGGATTACGCAAATCCACTGGATCGGCGCAGACCAAGACAGCACCCACCACTCCATCCCATCGTAGAGCGGTTTATTTGGGCGGGTTAGCAGCATGCGCAAGTTGCCGATGCCGATGGTAAAGGCATGCGTGGTCAGCATCCCGGCGAAGGTCAAGGTCAGGAAGTGACCCCATTTCAGCCACTTGTGGACTTTGCGAAAGAGGATGAGGCTCCAGAAAAAGGCCAGCCCGGCGAATGAAATAATCATCGGCAGGGGAAAACCGTCCACCCATGAGACGTAAGGCAGAAACATGAACATCCCTCCCGCCGAGGGAAAAGCGGCTGCCAGCAGGCTAACCGGATAAGCCCAATCATCACCCTTGATAATGGGCCCTGCCAGCAAGATCAATACGATCCCGCCGACGAAGATCAAGGCCCGGTAAAACGGATAGGCGAACGCGAAGAGTAAAATACCGCTGCTGAAGGCTGGCCTATCTACCGAGACTTCCACCAGCGCCGCTACAACCCGGTCCAACGACAGCTGGATGATAAAGGGCGCCGCTGCAACCATAAACAGGCCTACGATCACGGCCAGAATGGCCATAATCCGGCGGGTATTGGGGGGTGTTTCTTTCATCTTGTCCTCCGTAAAGTTAGATTGATCCTGATGTTTCAGGTGGATTGGGGATCACAGGGATTTCTGTGGATGAAACCGGCGGGATAGATTTGGCTAACAGAGCCGCGCCGAAGATGGCCAGCGCCTATCCGGCGGCTGTCAGCGGCAGGCCCCAGACATTTGAATAATTGGTTCCGTCGAAGGTGTGGCTGGGTCCGCCCACAGGTGTACGGTTAAGACCATCAGGCCCAGGCTGATCGCTGTCAGGCCTCCGGCCATACCTGTCTGGTGGCCGCCCTCCTGGTGTGCGAAATTCAGCTTTTCCCAAACACCGGGCAAGCGCAAGAATAGAAACACGATCAGGGTCAGGACCGTAATGTAAAGACGCACATCGGTAGGCATGGAAGCGCTG
>CAZAQS010000254.1:0-6855 GCA_964486825.1 uncultured Anaerolineaceae bacterium
TTCTACACAGGAGGCTGGGATGATTCGGGGGTTTGGACCGGCCCAGGGGCATAACGCTCGGCCAGGTAGACCCCCAAGAGGATAGTTGCCCCTCCAACTGCCAGAGCAGGGGTGAGCACCTCCGACAAAACCACTCCGGCTGCTATGACTGCAATCAGAGGTTCGACAGCCTGTATGGCAGCCAGGCGAGAAGCTGGCGCCAGTTTAAGAGCATGTGTATAGAGCAGGTAGGCGATTGCCGTACAGAGCAACCCTAACAGGCCCACAGAAGCCAAGACAGGGGCGCTCAAGTGCGCCAGCTCCGACCAGCCCTGTTGGATCACAAAGACCGGTAGCAGGAAAAAACATCCGAAGGCCATCATTCCTGCCGCCAGCAGAGAAGGCGACCGGTCTTTCACGATATAGCGGCTGAGAATAGAAAATGCAGCCCAAACAATGGCCGATAGCAGCACCAAGAAACTACCTGTGATCTCAGCGCGACTATGCAACAGAATATTGATCTCTCCCCCGGATGAAACGACGCCTGCACCCAGGGTGGCGAACAGGACACCCACCACCTGCCAGCTGCGTAACCTCTCCCTTAAAAACACCCCTCCAAAAAGGACGATAAAGGCAGGAGCCGTGGAGGCCAGGAAAGCCGCTGTACCTGCATTGGCAGTGACCTGTCCGCTCACCTGCAGGCTCTGTTGAAGGCTAACGCCTACGATCCCAAGCAAAGCCATCCGGCCCAGGTCGCTTCGACGCAGGCGCGAAAAATCACCGCGAAAAAAAGCAACCGCGCCCAATACCAACGAACCTATCGTAAAACGCAAGATGATCAGTGTGACGGGGGAGATTTCGCGTAATGCGACCTTGATCAGTACAAAGGACAGCCCCCAAAAAGCAATCGCCAGGGTGGTTTCCAGGAGGGCGAGCTGGTTCGCCCTCTGAGGCAGTCCAAATCGGGTAGATGTATTCAATGGGACTGGTTGCTCTCTTTGCTTGACGGCGGAATTCCAGGTACGCCAGTCACTTCCACCAAAGGCAGATCGCGCTCACGCGCCCAGATTGCCCAATCCCCTGCCGGTTTACTCTGGAAAACCTCCTCCAGAGGTTCACCATCCCTAAGTCCCAGTTCCCTAACCAGCTTTTCCTGAAAGTGGCCTTCCAATGTAGCCACTGCAATCCATCCAGAGCGGGCTGGGTACACGTTATAGCCTGAAAGCCCTCCACCCAAGATGCCCCCTGGCGTCGTTAAGCCGTAGCGGATGGGGCCGGTAAAGGCCAGTCCGGCTTCAAACAGTGAAACATCCCGCAAGGCACCTGCATTGCCTCGCTCACGGGCCAGAAGCAAACCCAACGCCGCGCTGACGGCTCGCTCTACGCCTGCCAGATCGGCCAGCAAAGTGCGTGGCAGGCCAGGTGGGGATAACAACCCAGCCTCCGCCTGGTAGGTAAGATCATGACCTGGGCGGTTCGCATGCGGTTCTGGATAGCCAGTTAGAGCGATATGGCAGAGCCTGGGGAACCGCTCATGCAGCTCCTGCCATGCCAGACCCAACCGCTTCAGGGCAACCGGGCGCATGGAAGTGAGCAGGATATCGGCTTCCCGCAACCTCTCTTCCAGATGTACGTAACCATCCGGTTCCTTCAGATCAAGGCGCAAGACGGTCATATCCTGGGTCAAGACGTCATACCATTCCCGGCTCATCCTGATCAATGGGTCCCCGCCGGGTGGTTCTATCTTGTTGACCTGTGCACCCAACTCCTTTAAACGAGACGCGGCAACACAGCCCGGCACATTCAGCGCCAGGCTGACGACTAAGAATCCTTGCAATGGGGAGACTTCGATCTCCTACCTCCAAACGGAAGCGTTCTTCAATATTGAAACTTGAACGGTCAACCTAAACCCGGGAAGAGAGGCCGCCACCACGGAACGCCTACCGCGAGGGTAATCGCAACCAGTGTAAACAAAATCGCTGCTCGCCTGTGTTTGATAACCGCCTCATCTGCACGTCGTGAAAGAATCGTGCCCGCATGGACAAAGACCACTCCAAGAATCATGTAAAAGATATGCTCCACACCAAAAAAGCGCATCTCAGGGTTTCCCATTACCAGGCCCATTTGTCCTTCCAGCACGGGGCGGGTCAGGGGGCTCAACAAGAAATAAAGGATAAGACCTAATAGTAACTGTACATCCATCGAAATGGCGAAAAAAGAACCGGTCCTGCGGTCGGCGGGCGTCCATTCACGTCGACCGAACCATCCCCGGTAGGCGCGCACCAAGGCGAGTACGGCAAGGATAACAACCACCCAACGCAAGATATTGTGCAGGGCAAGGAACAAAGCATACATCTTCAATCTCCTCCTATGATTTTGCTGGTCCTGCATACCCACTGGTATACAGAGATATCCTATCAAATGGAGCCAAGACTGTCAATCGAGGCGCTCATCTTCCTCCGGCATTCCCAATTTTTCTGTGATACCATTTCTGGTACGCAACCCTACCGGATTTTCTACAGCAGTTTTAGCAGCACAAACACAGGGAAATTTCGTAGGCAAGCATACCAAGCTCAAAGAGAGCGTCAAGGAGGGTTGGATGTTGGATATCTCAGACTCGGAAGTCCTTCCCCTGTCAATGGAGCATACCTTCTGGACCTGGTCAGCCCAAGCCAGGATAGAGCCAATCCCGGTTAAGCGGGCGAAAGGTGTTTATTTCTGGGATGTCGATGGCAAACGTTACCTGGACTTCAATTCGATGGTGATGTGCGTCAATATCGGACATGGAGACGAGCGTGTCATCAATGCCATCATCGACCAGGCGCGTGAGCTGCCATTTGCCGGCCCGGGTATGGCAACCCGGCCGCGGGCGATATTGGGGAAGATGCTCTCGGAAATCACTCCCGGAGATTTGAACCGATTCCTATTTACGCTGGGCGGGGCGGACGCGAATGAGAATGCCGTCAAGCTAGCCAGGGCATATACCGGGCGGCATAAAATCCTGGCCCGCTACCGCTCTTATCACGGCGCTACCGCGGGTGCTATGGCCTTGACCGGCGACCCGCGCCGTACCGAATGGGAGCCTAACTTGATGCCGGGCGTGGTACATTTCCTGGATCCATACCGCTATCGCTCTACCTTCCACCGGACAAATCCAGGCATCTCGGAGGAGGATTTCTGCCAGGATTACCTGAATCACATCGAGGAGATCATCCAATATGAGGGGCCGAAAACGATCGCAGCCATCCTATTGGAGAGCGTAACCGGGACGAATGGCGTCATCATCCCCCCCATGGGATACCTGCCAGGGGTTCGGGAGCTGTGTAACCGGTACGGGATCTTGCTCATCGCCGATGAGGTCATGTCTGGCTTTGGACGGACCGGCAAATGGTTTGCCGTGGACCATTGGGATGTCGTACCCGATTTGATGAGCATGGCAAAAGGACTGACCTCGGCATACGCCCCCTTAGGCGCGGTTGCCATGCGAGAAGATATTGCCGAATTCTTCAACGAGCGCGTCTTCCAGAGCGGGCTTACATTTACCGCCCATCCGATCTCCCTGGCCGCGGCCATAGCCAATATCCAGGTGTTGCAGGAAGATGAACTGGTCACGCGGGCACAACAAATGGGAGCGGTTCTGCACCGCAAGCTGGCAGACCTGGGAGAACAGCACCCCTGTGTGGGAGAAGTTCGCTCGATCGGTTTGTTCGGCGTAATCGAGCTTGTCAAGGACAGGAATTCAAAAGAACCGCTGGCGCCATTTGACGGCACCAGCCCTGAGATGGTTGCTTTGCGCAGGCGGTTGCTGGATAAGGGTCTTTTTCTGTACATCCACTGGCACACTCTCTTGATCATCCCACCCCTGATCATAAGCGAGGCAGAGTTGGCAGAGGGATTCGCCATACTGGATGAGGCCTTATCTATAACGGACGAAGCGATCGGAGGACGACCATGAGCGCAGAAGGGATGCACGTCGTTTTCGGCGCCAACGGCGGACTGGGAAGCGCTCTGGTGCGTGAGCTGGCTGCACAAGGCAAACCGGTTCGGGCAGTTACCCGCTCAAGAATGGCAGATACACTCCCGGGCGTGGAGGCCATTCTTGCAGACGCGCTGGATATCGAGGCCACTCGCCAGGCCAGCCAGGGAGCGAGGGTGATCTACCATGCCGTCAACATCCCCTACCCACAATGGGATGAAAAGCTGCCCCAGATCATGGATAACCTGATCGAGGCGGCTGCCACGTCCGAAGCCCGCCTGGTCTACGGCGATAACCTGTATATGTACGGGCGAGTAACGGGATCCTTGCACGAGGATCTGCCCTACCGTCCGGAGGGCAAGAAAGGCGCCCTGAGGGCAAAGCTAGCCAACACATTGCTCAGAGCCCATGAAGAAGGCTCAGTTCAAGCTGTTATCGGGCGGGCCTCCGATTTCTTTGGACCCGGCGCCAGGAATACGATCACCGGCATGCTGGTGATTGAGCCCGTTCTGAAGGGCAAGAAAGCCATGTGGACCGGCAGCTTAGATTCACTGCATAGCCTGTCCTATATAAATGATGTCGCCCGAGGCCTGGTTATCCTGGGGGAGCGAGCAGAAGCGCCTGGAGAAATCTGGCATATCCCAGCAGGGGAACCGCTTACCGGCAGGCAGTTCATTGGTATGGTTTTTGCGCACCTGGGCCAACCTCCGAGGTATGGCCTTTATAGCCCATTAACAATGAGGCTGGTGAGCGTCTTCTCCCCCTTAGTTCGAGAGACCTTGGAGACTTTGTACCAGTTCGAGCACCCCTTCACCCTGGATAGCAGCAAGTTCCAAGGGGCTTTTGGTCCATTCATCCCCACACCCCATTCACAAGCCATCGAGGAAACCATGGACTGGTTCCGTGAACACGTAGGAGAAAAATAAAAAATATAACCCAGCCCGTGAAGATGCTCTGCAGAGCCTGTCGAGTAGACCGCGATCTCGTTACCCGGCTCCCGAAAGGCGAGCCACCTCCATCTTCAGGATCCTGCGCAGGATGGAAACCGTAGCTGCATAGGTAGAATCCATCCCAAAGTAAGACAGGCTGCCGGCTCCCAGGTTCTTCCCTTTACCGAGAGGCGTATCCGAGGCGTAGTGGATGATGCCCAGGTCGAAGGACACTCCGTGCAGATTTACGATCTCGTTGACCGGGTGGCGGGTCGGGCGGAACATCTCGAAGGCAGCCGATAAGTATGGCCCGGCCTCCATCTCGATATCGGTATACCCTTCCCGGTAAAAGACATCCATATAGCGTGCATTTTGCAGGAATGTCCCCTGGACGGTGACTGCTTTTTGGTTATCCAGTACAGTGCCATAAACGATATACGGCGAAACGTCTGCAGCAGTAAAACAGTTATTGAACAGATAAGTATTTTTCGAGTGCTCATCGTGGATGACGTCCGGGATCATCACATCCCCGATGACGCCGTTGAGGGTAGCAGCTTTGCCCATGATATGGACCCCCAACACCTTGCCCGAAGAAACCGAGATCTTGGAAAGGATATTGTAAGCGGCCAATCCGAGAGGGTAATCGATATTAAGGATCAAGGCATCGCTGTCTTTAAGCGACCCAAAATCTTCGTGATTCAAGCGTGGGTCAAACCATTCATGGCATAGTTTTGATATATCCACAACCTGGGCTTCGATATCGAAACTATGCTCAGCAGTAACTCGTTGCAAACCTACCGATTGCTCCTCTTGGGTTTGGGCTTTTAGCAGCCCCTGGCCCTCCTCCGTTCCTTGAGCTTTGCGGAGCAGATAATACAGGAAGTTTTCGGCGCTGGAGGGAATTTCACCTTCCTGGATGGAATGCCACTCTTTCTGCAAGGCCTTGTTTTCAGTCCTGTCTAAAAACGGGAGCAGCTCCTCCTGGTGTCGCAAAGCAAACCCGGATAGTAAATTTAACATGCTGTGGTTATTTCCGGAGACAAAATAAACCGGGCGCGTCTCGATCTCCTGGCACCTGGAATGGATGTTAAACCACCATTTATTGGTCGCCCGCCGGTATTCAGTCAAAGAGCCGTTCAAGAGCAGGACCCGAAAATGGCGCGGTGAGGTAGCCATCAGATTGATATAGCGGGTGAAATCCTCCCGCCAGATGGCGCGCAGGCGCTGCAAATCCTCCCACGAGATCTGTAAAAAATCGGCCAGGTTTTGCTGTAATGCCATATCGTCTTCTACTTCCTCTAGATTGATTTTCGAGGGAAGGCGTTTCAAGAAACCATGGAATTTATTCCATTCAATCTGGTAGGCAGTCAGCATGGGAATAACGTCATCGATATCACTACGGCTGGCGATATAACAGGCCAGGGTCTCGTTGCCGTTATAGTAGCATTTGCGCCTACGAGCGGGAGCATAAACCTGCTCCCATTCTTCGATATCCGGATAGCCTCCCTGGGCGAAGACATCCAGGCTTTGGGCCATGACAATGACCTGGCAATTAGCTACGCTATCCGGCAGTCGCAGCAAGCTATAGATGAATGCAGAAGTATCTGGTGCAAGCTCGCGGGCAAAGGGATGCAATAGGGAATTCATCCCGGCGTGGACTTCTTCTAGAGTCCTGATCTGTACTTCTGCACTTGAACGCAGCAAAGAATAATATGTACGGAGATACAGATCGACTTCTTCAGATGCGGTACTGGGTACGGTTCTTTCCATAGTTTGTAACGAATGTAATTCCTGTTCGAAAGCGACTTTGATAGGCTCAACAGGCCTCGGCGGCCTCCTGGCGCGATACCCCCTGATATATTTTTCTCCGCTACCTAACCCGCTACGAGCCTCAGCGGCTGCTTCGCTTGGGAGATTTCCTTACCGGAGGGACATAATACGGATCGGTTTTTGTCACTCCAGTAGCGCTGT
>CAZAQS010000255.1:0-6807 GCA_964486825.1 uncultured Anaerolineaceae bacterium
TTCGTCTGATAGGGCAGACGCGTCCTGGCCGTAAATGATAGGCACCCCTGCCAAAGAGATCACATCCCCCTGGTGAAGCACGAATTGGGTAATCCGCTTATCGTTGACATATGTTCCGCCGGTCGAGTCTAGGTCGAAGATCACATATCGACCACGGATGTTGCGCAGTTGGGCATGGAAGCGTGAGACGCGCAGATCGTTGATCACCAGGTGGTTCTCTGTATTCCTGCCAATATTGACCACCTCGCCTTTGAGCGAGAAAATTTCTGCCCCATTGACGATCAAGAAAGCGTTAAGCATACCCTGGCGAGCTTTGGGTGGGAGCGGCGTGAGTGTAGATGTATCTACCAGGTGCTCCAGGTGAAACTGTGCCAGGACGCGCGTTTCCCCCAGGGCCACTTCCGGGTCTGGGATTACCCTCAGTTGTGGGGGAGATGGAAATTGGATGCCGGCCTCACCAGCAGCCTTTTGCAGTAGCCCCGCCAACTCGTCTAGAAGAGCCTGGTTTTCAGCAAGGATCAACGCATGGGCCGGATGTAAGCTCAGCAAAAACAGGTTTGGCGCTAAGCTGGCGCCGTCAGTCTCGACTCGCAAATTCGCCCTCATCTCAGACACAAGCGTAGAGCCCAGGTTTTTCTGGTCGATGCCTACCGGAAAGAAGCGGGCGATACCACCCTCGATTAAAGATTGTAGCCTGGTTTCAAGTTGGTCAAAATTGATTCTCATAACTGCTACCTGGCGTCCCATCCATAAACTGCTATCGTCTGGTTGGATCTGGGAAGGGACACCGCAAGCTTTGCCAGGAATGGCGGGATAATAAAAGCGCTGGAAGGTCAGCCTGGATCGCACTGAAGCCCTCTGGCTCTCGTATTATAATTCATGGACAACCAGGTTGGCAAAGCCCGGCATGGTGGCTCAGGCTCCCGATCTGGGTTGATGTATAGACCCTTAAAAGAGACTATGAATTGCCGTTCGTAGGGGAGAAATGAGGTGGGATGCAGAGATCGAACGCCGGCTTCCGTGAAATTGAGCATACCGCGGATTGGGAGTTAGAAGCATGGGCGCCGGACTTGCCCGGCTTACTGGAGCAAGCTGCACGCGGGATGTATGCTTTAGCAGGCATTGTCGCCGGGCAAGGTAATACCCGTGAATACAGACTGGAGATGAAAGCTCCCGATGCAGAAAGCTTGCTGGTAAATTTTTTGGCAGAGCTGCTTTACCTGGAAGAAGATCAAGGGCTTGCATTCGATGGCTTCGACCTGCAACTCAGACAGACTGGTGAGTACCAGTTGGAAGCTAACCTGGTAGGAAGTCCGGCCTTATCGCGGGAAAAAGATATCAAGGCTGTCACCTACCACAAGATCAAGGTGGAGCGGGGGCAACGCGGTTTGGAAGTAAGGATTGTTTTCGATGTTTAGGAGGCAGAACCATGATCGGTCTGCACGATTTAAAGAAGATTACGGATTACGAGTGGGAGATTCCTAAGTCTTACCGCCAGGATATGCGCGTGCCGGTACGCTTGTTCGCCACCCGGAGCATCCTGGAGAAGGTGATGGACGACCAGTCTCTGGAACAGGCTGTCAACGTTGCTACTTTACCCGGCCTGGCAGGTCCCGTTGTAGTCATGCCAGATATGCACCAGGGCTACGGCTTTCCTATCGGTGGGGTTGCTGCCACCGAATATCCGCAGGGAGTCATCTCCCCAGGCGGGATCGGCTACGACATTAATTGTGGAGTACGCTTATTGGCCTCCCAGATTGAGCTGGAAGCCGTTGAGAGCCGGTTGGATGAACTGGCCTCTGCAATAGACCGCCACTGCCCGAGCGGGGTGGGAACGAAGGGGGTTGTGCGGCTATCGGAGGCGGAGCTGGAGCGGGTGATGGTAGAGGGCGCCCATTGGGCAAAGAAGCAAGGCTTCGCGACAGAGACAGATTTGCGCCGCACCGAGGATGGTGGACGGATGGATGAGGCCGATCCCTCCAAGGTCAGCAAGCGTGCCAGGGAGCGCGGCCGTCCGCAGCTGGGGACGTTGGGCTCGGGCAATCATTTTATCGAAGTCGACGTTGTCGATCAGGTTTTTCACCCGGATGCAGCCCAGGCTATGGGAATCCAGGAAGGCAATCTGGTAGTCCTGATCCACTCGGGCTCGCGTGGATTTGGTCACCAGATATGCAGCGATTATGTCAGTGAATTCCAGGATGCGGTACGCCGCTATAACATCCACCTGCCTGACCGGGAGTTGGTGTGTGCTCCGCTCAGTTCACCTGAGGGAGCGGCATATATGGCAGCCATGCGTTGTGCAGCCAACTATGCCTTTACAAACCGGCAGATCCTGGCTCACCAGGCGCGCCAGGCTTTCGAGGAGGTATTGGCGGGCGTGGTTCCAAACTGGCACTTGAACCAGGTCTACGATATCGCTCATAATATGGGTAAAATCGAAACTCACCAGATCGAAGGGAAGCGAACCAAGGTATGCGTGCACCGGAAGGGCGCCACGCGAGCCTTTGGCCCAGGCAACCCCGGCTTGCCCCCAGAATACCAGCCCATTGGGCAACCTGTTCTGGTTCCCGGCAGCATGGGGACCGCCTCCTGGGTGCTGGTGGGAACCGAGACCAGCATGGCTCAATCCTATGGCTCGACTTGCCACGGTGCTGGTCGGGTGATGAGCCGCTCGAAGGCCAAGAAGGAAGTGCGCGGCGAAAGCTTGCGGAGGGATCTGGAAAAGAAAGGCATCCATATACGAGCAGGTTCCATGGCAGGTCTGGCGGAAGAAGCTCCCATCGCATATAAGGATGTGGATGAGGTTGTCGAGACGGTCTCTGGAGCAGGGATCGCTCGCAAGGTAGCCAGGCTGCGTCCAGTAGCCGTGATTAAAGGTTAATTAATGATCGCTCGACCCTGTCCTGGCCTGGAACTGGCAACCAGGATTATCCGTCTATGGAGTGAAATAAAATACAACTGGAGGAATGATGAAAAAGAGATTTCTAGGTTTGTTCGTACTTGGGATTGTTTTGGCTGCTTGCGGGCCGCAGGCTACGCCGTCGCCTGCCCCACCCGCAGAGCCTACTCTGGCGCCAGCAGCCACTCCTGACGCGTATCCACTCCCGGTGTCGCCCCAACCCGCCTATCCTGGCCCGGATGCGCCGGTCTCCCCAGGGGCTTACCCTTCTCCTCTGGAGCCCCTACCCGCAGAAGGATCCATGGGCCGAGGGGAAGTGTTTATCGATGAGATGCAAATTCTGACGATGGAGAGCTTCCCACCACAGTTCCTGCTTCAAATCCGCGGCTCACTACCCACTCCCTGCCATCACCTGAGAGCAGATGTATCCGATCCGGATGCGCAAAACCGCATCCAGGTGGAAGTTTACTCACTGGTGGATCCAGATACAGCATGCATCCAGGTTTTAGAGCCCTTCCAGCAGGGGATAAACCTGGGATCTTACCCCCAGGGCAGCTATACGATTGTTGTGAACGGTGAGCAGGTGGCTGAGATCGAAGCGCCGTAGCAGTCTTAACGCGAAAGCTCTAGAGCTGATCTCGGGATGCACCCCACTCTGAATGGGTGCATCCTTTTTAAACGTCAGGCGGTATTTTAGCTCGAGGTTTTGAATTGCGAGCGGTTCTTCACCTGAAGGTTCAGTTTCAATGCGTCAGTATCTGAGAAAGGAACAGCTTTGTGCGGTCTTCCTTAGGGTTGTTGAAGATCTCGTTTGGAGTGCCGCCTTCCACGATCACGCCCTGGTCGAAGAAGAACATGCGGTGGGCGACAGCTTTAGCAAAACCCATCTCGTGCGTAACCACGATCATGGTTATCCCACTGCGGGCCAGATTGACCATTACGTCTAGCACCTCCTTGATCATTTCCGGGTCGAGGGCCGAGGTGGGCTCATCGAAAAGCATGATCTTGGGTTGCATCGCCATGGCACGCGCTATCGCAACCCGCTGCTGTTGCCCACCCGATAACTGTCCCGGGTATTTTTTGGCCTGTTCGGGAATACCTACCCGCTCGAGGAGCTGCATGGCGACCTGCTCAGCCTTATCCTTTGGCCATTTCCGCACCCAGATAGGCGCCAGGCTGATGTTTTGAAGCACGGTCAGGTGGGGGAAGAGGTTGAACTGCTGGAACACCATGCCGGTTTCCATGCGAACACGCTCGATGTTTCTCACGTCGTGTGAAAGCTCGATGCCGTCGACGATGATC
This sequence comes from uncultured Anaerolineaceae bacterium, assembly GCA_964486825.1. Classification (GTDB taxonomy): domain Bacteria; phylum Chloroflexota; class Anaerolineae; order Anaerolineales; family UBA4823; genus CAZAQS01. Next base: position 4,202 of record CAZAQS010000255.1, read on the forward strand.
TCCCCGCGTTGGTGCTCTTCGAGCCGGTTCAGCGTGCGGATAAATGTAGATTTTCCTGATCCAGATGGCCCGAAAATGACGATGACCTCACCCTTATGGATGGTCATGGAGATGCCTTTCAGTGCGTGAAAATTGCCAAACCACTTGTGCACATCCCGGCAGATGATGATGGGGTCGCCGTTCGCATTCACTTCCGTCATAGATAGCTCCGTTTTTTGTAAATACCCGTCAATTTCTTATCTCTGGACCGGTTCGATGGGGCTGCCGTTACCTTTCGCCGACTCCCAAGGCGGCTTCCAACCGCAGGCTTGCGTAGGACATTAAATAGCTCAAGACCCAGAATATGGCCGCAATGAAGAGCAGCACCTCCATTTGCCGGCCGAAATATTCAGGGTTGCCTTGTAAAATCGAACGACCCACGGCCAGCAGCTCAAGCACGGCGATGCCGAAGGCCAGGGTCGTGTCTTTAAATAGGCTGATGAACTGCCCCACCATAGGCGGGATCACGGCCCGCAAAGCCTGGGGTAGCACGATCAACAGCATGATCTGGTAGCCACGGAGTCCAACGGCTTTGGCGGCCTCTACCTGGCCGTTCGGAACGGCTGCCAATCCACCCCGCACGTTCTCGGCCATATAGGCCGCGCTGAAAACTGTCATGCCGATCAAGGCGCGCAACAAGCGGTCGATCCTCATTTCCGGCGGTAGGAAAAGCGGCACGAGCAGGGAAGCCAGGAACAGGATACTGATCAGGGGCACACCGCGCACAACTTCGATAAATAAGACGCTGAATATCCGAAGGACCGGCAGGGAGGAACGCCGCCCTAAGGCAAGCAGCACCCCGAACGGGAAGGATAGCGTGATGCCACCCACAGCAAGCAACAGCGTGACCGTCAATCCACCCCATAGCTGGGTGGGCACGAGCGGCAGGAGTGCGTTCCCGGGAAATCCTCGCAGCAGCACCAGGGATAAGACCAGGGATGCCGTCCAGGCTGCCAACAATGTCAACGGGCGGATGATCCTTAAGCCACCTAACAGGAAACCTACCCCGATCAAGAGAATATTAACGCCCATAACCAGGCGCATCTCCAGGGTCAGGGCGGCTCCTTCTGCAGGCCAGAGCGCCAGCACCAGCAGGCCAGCTGCGTAGGAGAATGCCATAACGCGCATCACCCCGCCCCATTCGCGCCAGCTCATTCCGAAAAGCAGTCCTGCAATGGCCATATTCAACCCAACACGCCAGATCTGCCCGCGCGGGTATTGACCGATGAGATACAGTAGCGGGTGGCGAACGACAGGTGTCCAGTCGGCGGTGATGAAGACCCAGCGCAGGATCGCACTGATGGCCCAATAAATCAACAAAAGCAAGAGGATCGTCAGCAGGCTGTTATACCAGGTGCTGAACAGGTTCTTGCGAAGCCAGGCCAGCGGGCCGGGGGGCTGCGGTGGAGTGATGATTTCAGAAGCGGTTGTGGAAGCCATGCCTATCTCTCCACCAACTGGATGCGCTGGTTGTAGTAGTTCAAGAAGATGGAGGTGATCAGGCTCAGCCCCAGATATATAGCCATGATCAGCAGGAAGACCGGGATTGCCCGCCCTGCCTGGTTAATGGTCGTCCGCCCAATGTAGAACAGGTCCGGGAAGCCGATAAAGAAAGCCAGGCTGGAGTTTTTGATCAGGTTTAGATACTGGCTGATCAGGGGCGGAATGATGACTCGCAAGGCTTGCGGCATAATTACCAGGTTGAGGATCTGTATATAGTCCAAGCCGACTGCCCGAGCCGCTTCCAACTGGCCTCGATCGACAGCCTGGATACCCGCCCGCACCACTTCCGCGATGAAGGCTGCTGTATAGGTAAAGAGCCCCACCAGCAGAGCGGCAAATTCGGGCGTCATATACGCTCCACCCCGGAAGTTGAAACCGGACAATTGAGGTATATCCAGCCTCAAGGGAGCGCCTCCTGAGAGGAACCAACCGACCAAGGGGAAGGCCACCAGGACCGCCAGGGCAGCGGCTCCGTAGTAGGTGGGTTTGCCGCTGGTCTCCCTCAGCCTGCGAAGGAAAAGATAGACGACAACCGCCAGAACTACTCCCAGGATCGTCGCGATGAGAAACGGTCCAGACGTATCGGTCAGGCGGGGCCAGGTAATAAACAGTCCACGCTGGTTCAGAAACACCGGTCCCGGCCATTCGATGCTTTGACGGACACCTGGCAGCTTGAGGAAGACCGCCTGGTACCACAGGAACAGCAGTACCAGCAGGGGGATATTGCGGTGGATCTCAATAAAGGTGAGGGCCAGCCGGTTGACCAGCCAGTTAGTGGACAGTCTTGCCAGGCCAACGATCGTCCCTAGGATGGTTGCCAGGATGACCCCAATCACGGATACTTTAATGGTGTTTAGCAAGCCGACATAGAAAGCGTATGCGAACGTGTTGGAGGGATTGTAGGGGATCGGGCTTTCTCCAATTGGGAAGCCGGCTGCATCGTCTAAGAACCGGAAACTTAAAGACAACCCGCGCTGGTTTGCTGCTGTGACCATGTTATTGACCATCCAATACAGGAAAGCCAGGATGGCGATGGCAGATACGATTTGGGCGACGATTCGCAG
>CAZAQS010000256.1:0-6760 GCA_964486825.1 uncultured Anaerolineaceae bacterium
AAAGATCTTGCGAGCTGATTGGGATGCTTTGCCTGCCACTCAGCCACCTTCTCCACTGCGTTCAAACCTGCTGATTTCCCGGCTCTCCAGGGCGATTTCTACATTGGTGATCGCAGTGCTTCCATGGGTCATGATCGAAATCTCCTTCCATTACGGCATACTGGACCGGAAGGCTGAGCTGGCGAATAACCTGCCGGCAGGGGCGGTGCTTTTTGCGATTATCACGGTCGTGCTCGCTTTCGATCCTCGCTTCAGCGACAAAATCGACCTGTTAAAAAATATCCTCGGCTTGCTCAATCCAATTAGCAAACCGGGCAAGTGAGAGCAGAGAGATGAACCTTTACTCGATCCTTAAGCTGGTGCATGTGTTGTTAGCATTCTGGTTCCTGGCGGGCATCATCGGCCGGCAGATGGTGCGGGCGCTGGCCCGCAAAAGCCAGGACGTCCACGATTTCGCCAGGCTGAGCGAGGTCGCCGGGCGCTTCGAATCGCTGATGGTGATTCCGGGCAACTTCGCCGTCATCCTGGCGGGCATCCCGCTGGCCCTGGTGGGCGGCTGGCCGATCCTGGGGTTCTTGCAGGGGGGCAGCTCGAACTGGCTGCTGGTCACGAATGTCCTGCTGGTATTGGGCCTGATCAGCGTGCCGGTGGTCTACCTGCCGCGCGGCAAGGCCTTCGACCGGGCCTTGCAATCCGCCCTGGTGGTGGGGACATTCACACCCGAGCTGCAAGCGACTCTGGATGACCCGGTGGTCAAGTTCGCCCACTGGGGGGAAAATATCGGGCTGCTGGTGATCGTGGCGCTGATGGTGCTGAAGCCGTTTTAGAGTCCTAAGCCTGGTTTATAATTTACTTCCATCCTGCGGACCCCTTACCAGGCAGCCACTTTTGACAAAACCACCTGACCCCTCCACCGGACCTGCCTCACCAACAGGCGGATTGGTATTGAGCCTGCTGCTCCTGTCGGCTGCCGGGCTGACCTTCCAGATCAACCTGACGCGACTGTTCTCCGTCTCCCAGTTCTACCACTTTGCCTTCATGATCGTGAGCATCGCCATGCTGGGTTACGGGGCCAGCGGGACGGCGCTGGCGATCTACCCGCGTTTGCGCCAAGAATCCCCCTCTCGCAGTCTAAGCCTGTTTTCGCTGGCGACGGCCCTCAGCATCCTGGGCGGTTACCTGCTGATCAACCGGCTGCCGTTCGACTCTTTTAGCATGGCCTGGGAACCAAGGCAGGTTTGGATCCTGGCCCTGCACTACGTCACCCTGGCCTCGCCCTTCTTCTTCAGCGGGATGGCGGTGGGATTGCTGCTGGCGGTGTACCCGCATCACCCGGGTAAGACATACGCCACCAACCTGCTGGGGGCCGCGCTGGGCTGCCTGCTGGCCTTGCTGGCGCCCTCCTACCTGGGCGGGGAGGGGACGGTGGTCTTGAGCAGCGGGATGGCTGCATTGGCGGCGCTGGCTGCCGGTCCCGGAAAGCTGCCGGCCGCTTCCGGGGCGGCAACCCAAACCACGAGCTGGCGGCCTTTCGCCCGACTGGTACAACCAGTGTTGACAGCCGGCTTACTGGTAGCCATTATGTTGATCGGCCTGGGCCTGCGCGCCAGCGGGCGTCCGGGGAGCGGCTGGCTCGAGCTGCATTTGTCACCCTATAAAAGCCTGTCGTACGCCCTGCAGGTACCCGAGGCAGAGCTGGTCTACCAGGGCTGGAATTCGTTTTCGCGCGTCGACGTGGTGCGCAGCCCGGGCATCCACTCCTACCCGGGATTGAGTTACCGTTATATGAAGGCGCTCCCGCCTGCGGATGGTCTCACGGTGGACGGCGACGACCTGGTCCCGGTCATGAGCCCGGACAGTGACCTGGAATTTACCGGGTTCACCGCTCCGGCAGTGGCGTTCCGTTTAAGGCCCCAGGCGCGGGTCCTGGTGCTGGAGCCGCGCGGGGGTTTGGATATCCTGGCGGCGCTGGAACAGGGGGCTGGCCATGTGACGGCGGTAGAGATGAACCCGTTGATCATTTCGGCGGTGGCAGAGATCTACCAGGATGAGCGGGTACGGACTGTGATCGAGTCCGAGCGCAGCTACCTGCGCCGGACCGGCGAGCGTTTCGACATCATCCAATTCTCCCTGTCCAGCTCCTACCACCCGGTGCGCTCCGGGGCGTACAGCCTGGCAGAAGATTACCGCTATACGGTCGAATCCTTTCGAGACGCCCTGGCGCGCCTGAACCCGGATGGCCTGCTGCTGGTCACGCGCTGGCTCCAGATCCCACCGAGCGAGTCGCTACGTACGTTTGCGCTGGCTGTGGAGGCGGTCGAGAGGTCAGGGGGAGACCCGCATACGCAGATCATAGCCACGCGCGGTTATAACACTGCCACGATCCTGGTCAAGAACGGGGTATTTTCAGCAGAAGAGCTGCAAGTGGTGCGGGAGTTCGCCGGAGAGCGGGCCTATGACCTGATCTACGCCCCCGGAATGGCGCCGGAGGAGGCCAACCGCTATAATATCCTGCCGGAGCCGGTCTACTACCAGGCCTTCACTGCATTGCTAGCGGCGCAGCCCCGCTCCACTTTCTATGCAGAATATCCTTTCGCCGTCGCTCCGCCCAGCGACGACCACCCCTTCTTCGGGCATTATTTCAAATGGTCTCAGGCGGGCCAGGTCTTATCTGAGCTGGGAAGGACCTGGCAACCGTTCGGCGGGGCGGGCTATTTCGTCATCGTCGCGCTGCTGATCCTGGCCCTATCGATGGCGGGGATCCTGATCCTCTTGCCGGCCGCGCTATCGAGGCGGGGCAGGGCAGGGCCAAGCGCAGCGCCAGTGTACCCGTTGTATTTCGGGTTAATCGGGTTGGCGTTCATGCTGGTCGAGATCCCCCTGATCCAGCGCTTCATCCTGTTCCTTGGCCATCCGGCGTACGCCTTGACCGCCATCCTGTTCAGCCTGCTGGCTGCCTCGGCCCTGGGCAGCCGCTACAGCAACCGTTTCCCCTTGCGGCTGGCATTCGGCTTGCTGGTGGCGCTGCTGCTGGTCGCGCCCTGGTTCCTGCCGCGCGTGTTCCAGGCCGGCCTGGGCCAGTCCCTGTGGGCGCGGCTGGCCATCACGATAGCCGTGATCGCCCCGGTTGGCTTCTTGATGGGCATCCCTTTCCCGGGCGGCATCCGCTGGATGGTGAGGGACCGCGGGCAGCAATCCCAGATTGCGTGGATTTGGGGGGTTAACGGGGCTGCTTCGGTTGTCTCATCCGTGCTGGCAGCCCTGCTGGCCTTATCCTTCGGCTTCGATTGGGTGCTGAGGATCGGAGCGCTGGCATACGCGGGGGCCTGGCTGGTGGTCACTCCAAGGGGACGCTCGGGCCGCGTTCCGCCCCCTCCCCCGTAAAGGGTACAAAGGCCACCATGCCCAGGCTGTAGGCGGTCAGCTCTCCCTCCTGCATAACGAACTTCCACAGGGTTTGGTAGCTCCCTTGGGGACCGATGGGGATCACCATGCGGCCTCCTTCAGCCAGCTGGTCAGCCAATGGTGGTGGCACGTGGTTGGGGGCAGCTGTCACGAGGATGGCATCGAAGCGCATCTCCTCCGACCAGCCGTAATAGCCGTCGGCCTGTTTCAAGTGGATATCCGGGTAGCCCAGCTTATCGAGGCGTTCGGCGGCGCTGGCAGCAAGCTCGGGGACGATCTCGATGCTGTAGACCTCCAGGCCGCCCAGCTCTGCCAGCACGGCGGCCTGGTAGCCGGAGCCGGTGCCGATCTCCAGCACGACTTCGCCGGGTTGCAGCTCGATCAGCTCGGTCATCCAGGCCACGATATAGGGCTGCGAGATGGTCTGCCCGTAGCCGATGGGCAGGGGGTGGTCGTTATAGGCCCTTTCCAGGTACTCCGGCAGGACGAACTCGTGGCGGTGGGTGCAGCGCATGGCCTTCAAGACCAGCGGGTCCTGAACGCCCCGGCGCTCGATGGTGTTTTCCACCATCGCCAGGCGCTGGTCGAGGAAGGGATCGTCCTGGCTGGAGAGGCAGGCATCGGGGAGGTGGGTTCCGGATGAGGGGGAGGCAGGTTCGGTAGGGGCAGGCGTGGCTGGAGTCGATGTACAGGCTGAAAGCCAAAGGCTCAAGCAAAATAATGCAATCGATATTTTCATCTGTCTTCTTCCTTGATCAGGTACCGGGGGAACACCGTTAATCTACCAGTACTGGCAATATGCCGGGGGATTAGACACTGGCGTGTATTTAGTTTAGGCCATCATTGATTTTATTGTAAAGGTATTTACGGGAGAGTCAACCGGTGGGGAGAGTTTGCTTCGTCTAGCCTGGACAAAGACCGCTCGGGCTCTCCTCTCAACGGGAGGGAAGAGGATTGCTTCGTCGGGAGCGGATACAGGAGGCGCCAGGGTTCAAACGCCGGTCGAGTATAATGACGGCTGAAAAGCACACAATTGAAAACCTATCCCAACAGTATCGCACCAACCTGTGGGGATTACGTGAATTTAGCCTGGAGGTTTGATGACCCTGCCCGATCCTGTTTTCCAGATTAAAGTCTCGATTCCAGGGACCAATCCTCTTATCTGGAGGCGCATCCTGGTCCCTGCCGGAATCACCCTGGCCCGGCTTCATATCATCTTGCAAGCCGTGATGGGTTGGGAGAACTACCACCTGCACCTTTTCAAGGTAAATGGACAGGAATTCGGGGAGCCCCAAGACGATGAGTTTGATACTCGCCCAATCCTGGATGAATACAGTTACCTTCTTCCGCAGGCAGGAGTTTATCCAGGTGTGTCGTTCGAATACCTCTACGATTTTGGCGATGGGTGGTCCCATCAGCTGGAGGTGGAAGCTTTCCACGAGGTAGAGCCAGGGGAGCAGGCGCCGCGCTGCATAGAAGGAGCGGAATCCGGGCCGCCGGAGGACGTGGGCGGCATTGGGGGATATCACGAGTACAAGCGGGTCTTGAAAGACCGGCGCCATCCCCGACACAGGGAGTGGCTGGCCTGGCGCGGGCCATTCGACCCGTATAAATTTGACCTGCAGGCGATCAACGCTCGCTTATATTGGTTGAGCGACGCTGAAGGCGCACGCAAGGTGGGGCTTAATGCAGTCGACGCGCTGGAAATGGTCATGGACTATTTCCCATCCCTCACCCGCTGGGCGGAAGGCCTGGATGAGGAGCTGGTATCCGGCGCTGAGGAGCTGCCCTTGCGCAGGGATATGGCTGTTTTACTTGCTTATCTTCGGGACCATAAAGTCAGTGGGACGAGTGGGACCGGGAATTTGCCGCTCAAGCCGGCTCAAGAAGTGTCTGCCCAGTTCGTAGAGCCGCCGGTCTGGAAATTTGAGTTTGGCGATTTCGTCGACCATGTGCGCAGCTCGGCTCATATCTGGCCCATTTATTTCCTGATGGTGCTGGCGGAAGTAGGAGAGTTGGTCTACGGAGGTCCTGGCAGGCGCTTTCGCATCACCCAGGGCGGGACCGAGTTCATGGCTGCGCCCGCCCCATTGCAAACCTGGTACCTGCTGGCAGTATGGTGGACCCGGGTTAATTGGCTGATAGCCTTCCCCTACGAGGGCTTTGGGGAGGCGTTACCTTTTGGTTTTAGCCAAACCGTTGGCAGGCGCTTGATGGAACTTCCTGTGGGGAGGAACGTCGCTCCTGATAAATTTTCGGATCGCCTCATCAATGAGGGCCGCCTGAAACGGGGATCTGAAAAACAGGACAGGGCAGTCGAAAACCTTCCGGCAATGATCGAGAACTGCATCATCGATCCCCTGGTAGATTTTGGAATTCTTGCTCCACGCTACCATACTGAAGCAGGCATCCTGCGGGAGAGAAAAACACTCGTCGACTTTCAGATCACCCGCTTTGGGAGGCATTTCCTCGGACCATTGGTCTATCCTGGTAATTGGATATAGAGCGTTATCGTTGTTCTCCACTTCGTCTTCAGTTGTATGTTGGTACCCTTAATTTGATTTGAGGGGATGGAGCGTATTGGGCTCTGACCTGATGGGATGCATATTAGATGCCAGGTGTTCGAACTGGAACCATAGGATCCGAAAGTGATATACTGGTTGGGACTTACCAGATCAAAGAATGGGGAGATGAAGGATCTTATGTCGAATCCAGTTATATTGGCAGTAGATGACGACCCGGCCGACCTGGGCTTGCTCGAGGGCGAGCTGCGCAAACGCTACAGCGGAGATTACGAAGTTTTTTGCTATACATCGGCAAGGGAAGCGTTGGAGACTCTCGAGCGCCTGCCGCTGCTTTTCGAAACCAGCCTGCCGGGGGTGTTTGCAGCCGGGGACGTGCGGCACCGCTCGGTGAAGCGGGTGGCTTCAGCGGTGGGGGAAGGCTCGATCGCCATCCAGCTCGTGCACGAGTATCTGGGGAGTTGATGTAAAGGTTTCCGGTAACGCCCCTCCACAAGCTGCCAGGGAGAATACCAGGGCCAGTACGGTCAAGTTGAGAAGCATATATATCGGACTCATGCTGGGTTTCCTTCGGATCGAAGAGCTTGTTAGCGAGTCGCTCCCGGCATGCCGATGACGATGGATCTTATCAGAGCATCCAGGGTTTCCAAATCCGGCTCTAAATCATCTGGTCCAAGCAGCTCAATATTGGAGCTGATATCTGCCAGATAATCCTGGTATCCCTGGTTGAAAGCAACCCAATCCTCGACCTGGGCCTGGTCCGGAAGGGACGAAATATAAAGGGGAAAGAAGGCCGCCACGTAAAGGCTTCCATCCACAGTCAAACCCTGGAA
>CAZAQS010000257.1:0-6716 GCA_964486825.1 uncultured Anaerolineaceae bacterium
AGGACCTGTCACGCTCTCCCTACCACCTGAAATATCTTCTGCCACGATATACCGCCCCGACCAGAGCAGGGTCAATATCCCCATCGAAGGAGGGCGAGCGATATTTGCAGACACCTCCCAACTGGGGCTCTACCGGGTAACCTGGGGAACCGAAGGGGAAGCCAGCTTTGCAGTGAACTTGTTTTCCCCCCAAGAGTCAGATATCCTGCCAGCACAGGGATTGCCGGTCCTGGAGAGTTTTCAGGAAGGCGAAAGCGAGCGCCCTTTGCAGGCCCGTAGGGAGTGGTGGCGCCCGCTGGCATTCATCGCCCTGACCTTCCTGGTTATTGAATGGTTGGTTTACCAGCGAGCCACGCTGGCATGGCTTTTTGGAAGGAAGCCGAAAAAAATACCCTTATGAGTATTTCGTTTATCTACCCAAATTCTTTATGGTTGCTGTTGCTGGTCCCGCTGACGGTGTTGCTGGCCTGGATGGGGCCACGCCGGCCAACTCCCGCTCGTTTTTACGCAGGATTAGCCCTGCGGGTTACTTTGTTAAGCCTGGTTATCCTGGCCCTGGCAGGCATACAGTTGCGCTTACGCGCGGATACGTTGACAGCCGTGTTCGTGCTGGACGTTTCTGACAGCATGGACGCGGATGCGAAAAAAGCAGGAGAAGATTTTATCAGGCAGGCCATCCAGGCCAAGTCGCCCAATGACCGGGTTGCTGTGGTGGTCTTCGGAGAAGAGGCCCTGGTGGAACGCCTGGCGACTGAGGAGGGAGGCCTCCCTGGCATCACTTCTGTTCCGGTCACCACCCGCACCGATATCGCCAGCGCCTTGCAGCTGGCGCTGGCGCTTTTCCCGGATGAAGGCGCCAAACGCATGGTGTTGCTTTCGGACGGAAGGGAGAACCTGGGACAGGCCCTGGAGCAAGCCGAGCTGGCCGCTGCTCACCAGATTCAGCTTACTTATGTTTCCTTGCCAGTCCAGGAAGGCGAGGTCGAAGTCCTGGTCGAGTCCCTGCTCGCGCCCGCGGATGTCCGCCAGGGACAAGGCTTTGATTTGACCGTGGTCCTCAACAGCAGCCAACCCATCGGGGCAACCCTGCGCGTGCTCGGGGATGGCATCTTGATCCGCTCCCAAGACGTTCAGCTCACGGAAGGGAACAACCGTTTTACCATCCCGATCGAAGCTGAAGAGGCGGGTTTCAGGCGTTTCAGGGCCCAAATCATACCGGATGATGACACTCGATTGCAGAACAACGAAGCCAGCGCATTCACCGTAGTTCACGGGCCCCCGCATGTCCTGATCGTTGAAGGAAGCCCAGGGGAGGGCGATAACCTGGCAGAGGCCCTGCGTGCGGCAGAGGCTGAAGTCACCCTCCTACCGCCTGAACGCATGCCAACAACGTTACCTGAACTGGCCTCCTACGAAGCCGTCGTCCTGGCCAATGTACCTGTGCTGGCCCTGCCCCTGGGAGTGATGGAAACCCTACCCGTTTATGTACATGATTTAGGCAAGGGCCTGGTCATGAGTGGTGGGGACCAATCCTTTGGAGCAGGCGGCTACCTGCGGACACCCATAGAAAATGCCTTGCCGGTATATATGGACGTGCGCACCAAGGAGGAGATGGCCAACCTGGCTTTGGTAATGGCTATCGACAGCTCTGGCAGCATGGGCAGCTGCCACTGCGAAGACCCTGACCTCAACCAAACCTATATCCGGCAGGAAGCCGGGCAGCCTAAGGTCGATATCGCCAAGGAAGCCATCATGCGCGCTGCGAGCGCCTTGAGTGAAGAGGATTATATGGGGGTGGTCACCTTCGATGATAAAGCCCACTGGCAATTGGAGATCAGCCCGCTCCTGGACTACGTACGATTGGAGCATTCCATCGGCGGTATCCAGGCCTTTGGGCCGACCAATATCCGCTCTGGGGTTGAAGCGGCTGCCGCTGCCATACAAGCTGTAGATGCTCGTCGTAAACATATTATCTTGATGACCGATGGTTGGGTGCATGAGGGCGAGCTGATCAAGCTGGTCGAAGAAATGAATGATCAAGGAATTACCTTGAGCGTTGTAGCAGCCGGAGGGGGCTCTGCAGAATATCTGAGCGAGCTTGCCGATGCGGGGGGAGGCGCATTCTACCCGGCAGCGGATATCCTGCGCGTTCCCGATTTCTTTCTGAAAGAGACCGTCCAGGCCGTTGGACGCTATATTATCGAAGAGCCGTTCTTCCCCCTTCCGGCCGTCCCAAGCCCGGTACTGCACGGTTTGGACGCCACAACCCTGCCCCTATTGCTTGGCTACAACGGCACCACCCCCAAAACCACAGCTCGCATGGACCTCTTGACCCCGCGCGGCGATCCCCTGCTGGCTACCTGGCAGTACGGCCTCGGCCGGGCCGCAGCCTGGACTTCAGACCTCAAAGGACAATGGGGTACGAGATGGATCGGCTGGGAGGACTTCCCACGTTTCAGCTCGCAATTGGTGAGCTGGCTGCTGCCCGCCCCCCAGATCGACGGGATAACAGCCCATGCAGAGCTTGAGAACGGGAAAGCCGTGATCCGCCTGGAGGCGCTGGACGAGTTTGGCCGCCCGCTGAATTTCTTGGATGCTCAAGCAACCATCATCGACCCTGATCTCAATCCAATATCCAGCACGCTCAGCCAGGTGGGGGCGGGCAGATACGAGACCGAGGTAGATGCTTCCCAGCCGGGTTCCTACCTGATACGCTTAGGCGTAAACGAGGCAGATCAGTCATTGGGCCAGAGCACACTTGGACTGGTAGTGCCTTATTCTCCAGAATACCGGGCCAGTGGGATGCAGCTTTCGCTGCTGGAAGAGCTGGCTGCTGTAACGGGCGGCGGTCCCGTCGAACATGTGCTGGAGGTTTTTGAAAAAAATATCCCCTCGGCCGATTTCGCACAGGAAATCTGGCGGCCGCTCTTGCTGGCTGTTGCCTTACTTTTCCCTCTGGATGTCGCTATCAGGCGGGTAATGCTTGGTTCATCGGATTATCAAAAAGCAGCCGCCTGGTTATCGTCAAGGTTGCCAACCCGCTCGGCCAGACCAGCCAGCCGGGAAAGGACCTTGAACGAGTTGTTCCGAGCCAGGGACCGTGCCAGGCACCGCCGAGCTCAACCGGACTCACAAACCAGGCCGCCAGTGGAGGCCAGCCAGCCTGCTCGAGGCCAGGATCGGCGTTCTGAAGACAGGCTGGAGCCCGATATTGGCGAGCATGCTATACAGCCGGAGACGGATACGGAGGAGGCTGATACCCTCGACCGTTTACGCAAGGCCAAAAAGCGTGCTCGCAAGGAATAGTCTCACTTCTCTCCTACCTGGAGCTTCAACAGCCGCATCCCGTTCAGGATGACGACCAACACCGAGGCCTCGTGGATCAACATACCCCCGGCCATATGCACCTGCCCGAGCAAAACTCCGCTCAGGAGGATCCCAACGGTAAATAATGCCAGGACCAGGTTCTGGCGAATATTACGAAGAGAAGCCCTGGATATGAGGATTGCTTCAGGCGCTTTCATCAGGTCATCTGCCATCAAGGCGATATCTGCAGTTTCGATAGCGATATCGCTTCCCGCTGCTCCCATGGCGATACCCAGGTCGGCAGCCGCAAGAGCTGGGGCGTCATTGATCCCATCCCCGATCATACCAACGATATGACCCTGCCCCTGCAACGCTCGTATATGATCCAGCTTTTCCTCCGGCAGTAACCCGGCATACACCTCATCGATGCCCGCTTCGGAGGCAATTGCCTCAGCCGTGGTTCTGTCATCGCCGGTCAACATTACAATCCTCTGTATGCCATTTTCGCGCAGCTTGCGGACCATGCTCGCCGAGTTATGCCGGATGGGGTCCGAAATGCCCAGCAGCCCGATGACCTGTTCATCCAGAGCCACGACCACCGCCGTGCGGGCAGCATTCTTGAGATCCATGAGCTTTTCGCTAACAACCCCATCGATGTCTACACCCAGCTCTTCCAGCAGTTGAGTCCCTCCAACAGCTATGCGGCGGCCCTCATACCCAGCCATGACTCCCTTCCCTACCCGATACTCAAAGCTTTCCGGGCCAGGGATCTCTCCTGCTACTGCTAAGCCTTCGGCCAATATGGCATGCGCCAGGGGATGGTCTGAGCCGGCCTCGGCGATGGCTGCCCAACGCAGCACCTCCACCTGGTCCGCATTCCATCCCTTCCCATCCGCGCCATTGCTCAGAAACAAGCTTTCACTCGGGTAGCTCTGGGTTGTATCCTCGAAGAAGGAAGCTTCTCCTGTCGATATTATGGCCACCGGTTGTGGCTGGAGAGCGTAGATCTCCGTCAGGCGCGGCTTTCCCAGGGTGAGCGTACCGGTCTTATCCAGGGCCACGGCAGAGATCTTGCCTGCATTTTCCAGATATTCGCCGCCCTTGATCAGAATTCCGCTCCGGGCCGCGCGCCCGATCCCTGCCACCACGGATACAGGTGTCGAGATGACCAAAGCCCCCGGGCAAGCCACCACGAGCAAAGTCAACGAGAGCTCGATATCTCGCCAAAGGAGGAAGACCAGCAGGCTGAGAAGGATGATCCCAGGTGTATACCAGGCTGCAAAACGCTCGATAAAGCGTTGTACGGGCGCTTTTTCCTCCTGCGCCTGCTCAACTCGCTGGATCACCCGAGCCAGGGTCGTATCTTCCCCTGCCCCTCTTACCACTACTTTGAGGAGACCGGTCTGGTTCACCGTCCCTGCGTAAACCTGCATGCCGGGCGACTTCTCTTCCGGCATTGGCTCCCCGGTTATTGCGCTTTCATCCACTGATGAGCGGCCTTCGATCACATCTCCATCGACCGGCACTTTGCTCCCGGGTTTCACCCACACGATTTCGTCCAGGGACACTTCCTCAGCCAGCACTTCTACCTGGCGTCCATCCCGCCATACAATTGCAGTGGCAGGCGCCAGATCGAGCAGCTCTTGCAGCACCCGCCGGGTTCCACTCAGAGTGCGCGCTTCCAGATAAGCGCCAAAGATGAACAAGAAAGTCACCGCGGCGGCTTCCCAATAGTTTCCGATCAGGATGGCGCCCGTTGCGGCAATACTGACCAACAGCTCGATGCTGAAATGCCGGTTTCGCAAGCTATGATAGGCGCGACCGGCGATATCAGAGCCAGCCAGTAGCGCCGCCAGGACCATCAAAATATCTCGCACAGCCTGAGCGTCGAAAATCCATACTGAAGCGAAACCAGACAGGATCAAGGTCCCGCTCAAGAGGGTCAGCAACTTACGCCGCCGGGCGACATTTCTAAACCAGTACGATATTCTTTCCATTATCTCCTCCAGCCTTTAGCATTTTCACCTTATACCTGTGCAGTTACTTTCGCTTCATATCCTACGGATCGGATTGCCTTGACCAGGTCCTCCGGATCAACTCTGCCAGCAGGATGATTTACCTCGATCCGCCCGGTCGTGAAATGGACTTTAGCGGATTCCACATCTTTGATATTCATCAGAGCCTTCTCAATTTTTGCTACACAAGATGGGCAGGATAACTCCTGGCTCCTAAGAATTGTTTTCATACTCGGACACTCCTTTCGAATTAATTGTTTGTTACCCTGAATATACAAGACATCCAGTAAACCTTCCATGATCCAGATCAAGTTACTGCAGGAACTTTTAATGAAAGAAGCCCCCACTCTAAAATGAGCGAGGGCGCTGAAGGAAAATACGGTCAAGGGTCTCTTGGATGGATTGGGGAGCTTTATAAAGAAACCTAAATAAAAGTTATCCTTTGCTTGATTTCAAGCCTGGTAATAGATCCATATCCAGGAGGGAAGACAAGTCATCCCAACCGGTGATTGCGATCCATTGCCGTCCTGTGACGACCAGTCCATCTCTTTGGAACTGGCTGATCACCCGGCTGGCAGTCTCTGTGGTAGTACCTGTCATATCCGCCAGGTCTTCTCTCGAGAAAGGCGCCTGGATCAGCAGGCCCAGTTCTTGTCTCTCCCCGAGCTTGGCTCCTAATTGCAGCAAAGCATGCGCGATCCGCTTCTCAACTGGATAAGCGCTAAGTTGGCGAACGGTTTCATGGGCCTTTTTCAAGCGCTCGGATAGCGCGAGCATCACTTTTACGGCGACGGAAGGATGCAGAAGCATGATCCGCTGGAACTCATCTGCACCAATGCTCAGGATACATGTATCGGTCAAAGCTTCAGCCGTTTCCGGATATTCGTCATATGCATCAACAGCCAGGCTGCCGAAAAACTCCCCCGGGACAAGGATATCTAACAAGATGGTTTTACCAGCCTGAGTAACTCGGGTCAATTTAACTCTTCCGGTTGCAATCGCATACAGCCGATTCGCAGGATCCCCTTCAAAATAGATCCGCTCGCCCTGGCTAAAACCACTTTCTCGAAAGTAGCTGTTGATCTCCCCCAACTGAACCTTAGACAGGCCCTCAAAGAACGGAGCCCTCTGCAGGATTTCCAGGCGCAGTTCAATCGAGCAAGTATGAGGGTCGATATAATGATCCTCTAAGGGTCTTTTCCTGTGACTCTTCATTCCATTCTTTGTTTCCAATACCTAAATTTCAAACCATGCCTCATCTACCAGTCACAGTTTACCATGCCTGCCCTACTGCCTGGTTCTCTCCTTCAACATTTCGTTTCCAATCCGAATCACTTCCTGGATGAGCAGATCGAAATCCTCCCGCCGGCTGCGGTGGTTGGTAATGGCGGCGCG
>CAZAQS010000258.1:0-6707 GCA_964486825.1 uncultured Anaerolineaceae bacterium
TAGATCAGGGGCAGGTTCAGATCCCGCAGCTTATCTAGCACGCCGTAAAGCTCGGCCTGGTCCCGGAAGGGTCCAGAGAGGGTGGCCTCACCGTCCGGGTGGTTGGCGATCTCCAGGCCTTCGAACCAGGCCGACCACTGGGACGGGAGGTGACCCAGGAAACGGATCTCGTAGACGGCCGGCGTGCTCATGTCTTTAGCGTTCCCGATCGTAGCGGAAGGCTTCGATCAGGAAGAAGGCCAGGCCCCCGGCGACGATGGCGCTGCCAATGCTCACCAGGACGCTCTGCTCGAAGGCGCCATCCGTGAACTGCGCTCCCACCGCCATTCCAACGCCCAGGACCAGCAGGCCGATGAAGACAATGGTTGCTTTTACGAGCAGTTGAGGTGATGTTTGTGTTTTCATTTTTTACTCCTATATTTCTTTTTTATGGGGTGATGGTCGATTTTTCTTGTACTGATCAACAGCCCAAGCAGCAAAAAGCCTGCCGGCCAGAGGCGGTCGAGCGGGGAGGGGATAAAGGACTGGCTCAACCCGGAGAGCATCTCCTGAAGCTCGCTTTCCGGGAACCACTGGCCCCTCAATATCACTCCCGCCCGCCGGTTGGCGTTGCCTACCTCCTCGAGAGGGTTAGCTTCCAGCAGGAGCAGGTCGGCGCGTTTGCCCGGCGCAACCGTCCCGAACTCGTCAAACTTTCCCAGAGCAAGCGCGGCGGAGCGCGTGCCGGCCGAAAGAGCTTCGTAGGGGGAGAGGCCAGCCTCGACCAGGTGGCCTAATTCTTCATGCAGAGAGAAGCCCGGTACGAGGTAAGGGTTGCCGGTGTCGGTGCCAAGCAGGATGCCGGCACCGTTCTTGTGAAGCGCCCTGGTCATCTGGGTGTAGATCTCGTCGATGCGGGCAGGATAATCGGGGCCTTCGTAAACAAGAGATTTACTCATCTGGCTGGCAAAGAGACGCCATAAAACGCGCATGCGCGGCGAGATGTACTGCATGCCCGGCTGGCTCTCCAGCCGCCGGAGATCACTGCCCGGACCAATTTTCTGGTAAAGCGAGATGGTAGGCGTGTTCCACACGCCAGCCTGGCGCGTCTGCCGAGCATATGTATCCAGTTGGTCTTCTGGGATGATGAAGGATGCGGAATCGGGATCGATATAGCCTGAGAGGTGCTCGATGGTCAGCTGGCCGCCAACCAGCGCTGCATCCAGGCCGACTTGCCAGGGGACATGGCCGATGACGGGCAAGTCCTGCTCTCTGGCGGAGATCAAAATCGCTTCATAAGCGTCCGGCTTAATATTATCGTAGACCTTGACGAACTGGTAGCCTTGCGCTTTCTGCCAGGCGACGGATGCCCTGGCCTCCTGAGGGGTGCGGATGACCGGCATGAGCGGCATGCTGGCAGGTTCGCCCTCCATAATCGGGCCGGAAGTATACAGGGTAGGCCCGATGAGCTCTCCCCTGGCGGTCTTGATGCCCAGGTCCAATTGGTCCGGGAAACCCATCCACAGTTGAGAACCGGTCGTCCCCCACATATCTCTCACCGCGGTCACCCCGTTGGCAACGAACAGGAGCAGCTCGTCCGGGTCCTTGATATGGACGTGCATATCCACCAGTCCGGGCATCAGGTATTTGCCCTGCCCATCGATGAGCAGGGCCACCGTGGGAATCTCCAGGCTGTCGTGGTCAGCGACTACCTGGATCAGGCCATCCTGGATGATGACGGTCTGGTTTTCCAGGACCCGCTCGCTGTCCATGGGGACGACGTTTACATTCACGAAGGCCACGGGTGTGTTCCCGTCCGGTAGACCCGCAGACGCCTGCTCGATGTAGGGTTTTTTAAGGCTGAGCATGCCGGTATTGGTCAGGAATAGCAGGGCCAGGGAAAGGATGGACAATACCAGCCCAGCTCCACTGGAAAGGTAATTCTTCATCAGGGCGCCTGAACCCTTTCCCGGAGCAGATCTTTACCGCCCAGGTCCAGCCCGAAGGTGAGCTTCAACGCCTCGGGGGCGCAGACGGTGATGCAGGTCTGGCACAGGCTGCACTCGGTGGAGAGCACGCGCTGGCCATTTTTGATGTATTCGGGGATGCGGATGTCCATCGGGCAGGTCTTGACGCAGGCCATGCACTCGTTGCAGCGCTCTGCCTGGCCTCCAACCTTGAGCAGCGAGAAGCGCGAGGCCAGCTTGAGGGGGACCGTGATGGGGCAGAGGTATTTGCAGAAGGCCCGGTTATCCTTGCGGGCGTAGGCCAGGACGACGCCGGCGGCGTAATACAGGGCGTTGCCCGCCAGGAACCAAATCACGGCAGCCCTACCGAGAGCGCCATCCCGGTAGCCGAGGACGAGGGCGAGCAGCAGGACCAGCCCCAGGCTCAGGCTGAAATGCAGGTAACGGATCCAGCCCCATCTTCCAGGCAGGCGCCCGCCGGGACGGGTGAAGGGCAACAGGTCCAGGACCATCACCGTCCAGCAGGCCCACCCGCACCATAACCTGCCGAACAACAATGGCCCGAAGATCTTGGCGATCAGGTAATGGACGACAGAAGCCTGGATGACGCCGCCCAGCAGGCCGAAGAAGAAGCCTTCGATCTGGATGTTCTCCGCTCCGTACAGGCCGGCGAAGACGAACAGGAAGGTGCCGATCATGAACAAGGCCAGCCGGCGGCCGAGGGGTTTCTTACGCTTGGGGAGGGCGGCGTACAACCCCAGGCCCAGCCCGGCGGAGGCGCCGATATAGCCGAAGAAGAACAAGGCCATCCAGTGGCCCGAGGAGCGCCACATGAAAAAGGCCAGGGTCCAAAAGGCCAGCATGACCACCCCGGGCACGACCAGCTTCGATTTGTCTAATTTGGATTTACCCATCATCTTAACCGCCTCGTAGATTGGATTGATGTTGATCCAATCTTAGCAATAATCCTCCAGGCGGTGATCTATCTTAAGTTGGTTTATGGGGGTTATTCTGGCGCCAGACAGGGGTTGTGGTCTCCAGGCGCAGATGGCGAGCTGGCAGTGGTGCTATAATATTTGGACAACAAAGGTCGGAAAAACTGGGGAGGGGATCGCGAATAGGAGCCGAATGGGGATATTGAAACCGTTAGCGCCCGAAGACTGGTCTCGTATAGCGACGGTTACCGGGGCGGGGAAGCCACTCGTGCGAAGCGTGCATTTTTATGCGCAGTGGCTGGCTACCCATGAACGGACACACGTCAAGCAGATCGGTCGCATCGCAAACACAATGCGCATGTAGTAGAAACATGGACCTGCGATCTGCTTTGACAAAGTCCAGGCTCAGGCGCGCTGGATGCGCAGGACCTGCGCCAGCGACCACTTCCCGCAGTGCGGGCATTTCACGTATTTGACGCCGCCGCCTTTACCGTCCGGGCTGTGCGGGGTGACCATATTATGCCAAAACGAGATCTCGAAGCTGTTCCCGCAGTTCCGGCAGCGGTAGGCGAAGTTGCGGGTATGCCAGAGGATGAGCCAGGCTAATGGCCCAAAGAAGATGACCGGCCACAGGAATGGGATAGCCGGCCCGAGCAGGGCCATCCCCGCAAGCATCGCCAGGAACATCAGCGCCAGGCGAAGGAAGATGTCGATCCAGTCCCTGCGGTTGATCTGGCGATAGCTGCTCATGGGTTGTTCCTTTCTGTCAATGGAGGTTTACGCTCTAACAAGCCTGTGTCCCTGGCGCGGGCGATGGCCTGGGTGCGGTTCTTCACGTCCAGCTTGGCGAAGATATGGTGGGCGTGGGATTTGACCGTGCCCAAGGCGAGATACAACCGGCTTGCGATCTCCTGATTGGTGTACCCTTCGGCCATCAGTCGCAAGATTTCCAGCTCGCGCTCGGACAAATCTTCGAATAAACCGGGCCGGGAGGGGGCAGCTTTTGGCGTGACGAACGCCTCCAGGAGCAGGCCGGCGTACGCCTGTAAGCGAGGGCCGGCGCGGGCGGCCCCACCCAGCTCGCTCCATGAGCGGAACTCCTTCAGCAAGCCCTGCATGCCTGGGCCGAGGTCCAGGAAGGTGCGGACGTAGCCGCCTGGCTCGGCCATCTCCAGCGCCTGGCGGAGGACGCGGCGGGCCACCTCCTCCTGGGCCAGTTTCCAGGACAGGAGCGCCTGGAGGGACAGGATTTCGACCAGCGCCCCGTGATGCCGGCTGGCCTCCACCAACGGCAGAAGGGCTTCCAGTCGTTGGCCTGCTTCAGGCAGCCTGTCCAAGGCCAGCAGGGCCTGCACCCGCACGTGGTGCTCGCCGCGGCGCTCGGAGGTGTACGAGGAGCTCTGGCTGGCGGTCTTGTTTTGGAGGAAAAGCTCCAGGAAGTCCAAATCATCCCGCCGGGCAGCCAAACGGGCTTTTGTGACGGCAACCCTTTCTGCAATTATCGAGGATTGCTCCTTTTGAGCACTGAGAAGGAGCTCAGTCGCCCCGCTTTTGTCGCCGCGTGCATCGAGAATCTCCACCTTTTGCAGCTCACACAGGATGCGCAGGCGATCGCTGTCCAATTGGCCGGCCAGCTTTACGGCCTGGTTGATATGCTCCAGGGCTCCTTCCAGGTCGTTCCATTCGTACAGGAGAGCGCCCATATTATAGTGAGCGCCCACCACGGCCTGGTCCAGGCGGGAACCTGCGATTTTAAGTACTTCTTTATAGCACGCGGCCGCCCGTTGCAGGTTGCCTTGAGCAGCTTCGATGCGGCCCAGGCCGTTGGAAGCCGATAAGGCCATCGAATCGTTCCCGGCTGCCTGGCTGGCCTGGCGGCCCTGGCTCAAAAACTGCGCAGCATTCGCATAGTCATCCATGGTCAGGTAGGCAAAGCCGAGGTTGGCAGCCACGATGCCGCGCATCAGCAGGTCGCCTTCGGGCAGCCATTCCAGGGCTTGCTTCGATTGCTCGATAGCCTGGGGAAGCAGGCCCTGGAGAGAAGCGATCTGGGCGCGAATGGTGGCGGCCTGCCCGCGCCAGCCTGCCAGCACATCCGGTTGCCCGTGCGGGTCTCCGCCTGCGGGAACTTCCATGCGGGAGCTCATAATTGCCTCGAGAGTCCCCAGGTACGACTCTACAGCCTCCCATTTACCCGTCAACAGGAGCGCCCAGGCATAAAACAAGCATAGCTCAGGACTCCTGCGGACGAAGCTACCGGGGATGGCATCCAACCAATCCAAGACGGTGCTCCACCGGCCGGTCGTGAGCGCCTGTCCCCCGATTCGCCCCAGGATCCGCTCCACCTGTTCGAAATCACCTCCGGATAGCGCGTGGCGTATGGCGGTTTCGGCCATGTGGTTGTCTTCGTACCAGCGGGCTGCCCGGCGATGCAATTCGGGGAGCTGGTCTGCCTGGGACTGGCGGAGACGACTCTCGAGTACATCTTTGAAGAGCTGGTGGAAGCGGTACCAGCGGCGTTCGTCGTCCAGCGGGGTAAGGAACAGATTGGCGGACTCGAAACGTTCCAGAAGGGCCTGGGAATCGTGCCTGCCGGTAACGGCGTCACACAAAGGGGCGTACAGGTGATCGAGGATACTGGCCTGCAGCATAAATTGGCGGAGGTCAGGGGGTTGGCGCTGGAAAACCTCCTCGATCAGGTAGTCGATGATATAGCGGTGACTGCCGGTGAAAGCCTGGATGAAGCCGGGGATATCCTGGCGCCCTTGCATGGAAAGGCCTTGCATAGCAAGGGCCGCCATCTGCAAACCGGCGATCCAGCCTTCGGTGCGGGCTTCCAGGGCCGCCACTTCCTGCGCAGAAAGGTTCAAGCCCATCACCCCTTCAAGGAATGTCCTGGTTTCGTCCACTGTAAAACGCAGATCAGCGGCGCGGATTTCCGCCAACCGGTTGCGGGAGCGGAGCCGCGGGACCGGCAGGGGCGGGTCGGTGCGCGTCAAGATGGTCAAATGCATCCAGGGGGGTTGGTGTTCCAGCAAGTAGGCCAGGGCCGCGTGGATTGGCTCAGCCTTGATGGCGTGGTAGTCGTCCAGGACCAGAGCATAGCGGGCCTGTGGGGTTGGCGCCTCGCCAGAGGCCTGCTCCAGGGAATTGACCAGGTTGGCGATGACGTCCTTCACAAGTGGGGGGCCCGGGGAGCGTAAAAGGGCCATGCTCGTTTGGCTGGCGCCCGGCTTTAGCGTCTCGACTGCGGCTGCCAGGTATGCCAGGAACCTGAGCGGGTCGTTATCGTCTCCATCCAGGGAAAGCCAGGCGATCTTCAAAGAGGGCTGCTGGAGGGAAGAGGGGATGCGGTCTCCTGCCCCCCTCATCCAGGCGGAGTACCATTCGCTCACCAGGGTGGTCTTTCCGAACCCTGCCGGCGCGGAGACGAGCGTGAGCTGGCCTGACAGCCCGGCGTCGAGCCTGGCCTTCAGGTGAGGGCGGGAGATGAGTCTCGATCTCTGAGAGGGAGCGAATAATTTTGTCTTGAGGAGGTTCATAGATTTGTCCCGGTACAGGCGGTTGGGAAGCCTACCCCTATTATATGGGAGAAAATTGTACTGTACACGTCTTTTCGAAGTGTATGCCGCGCAGGGAGACGGGGAGGGTGGAGACCGTCTATGAATAAAGGCCGCTAAGAACCGGCTCACCGAATATGCGAATTGGTATTTGCCACACGAGAGCGCCACCAAGACACAGGGACGCGGATGAACGCTAAGGAGGCGAATAAGGAAAACTTCCCGCAAGTATTGGAACTTGCGGGAAGTTGCCGTCCACCCACACG
>CAZAQS010000259.1:0-6662 GCA_964486825.1 uncultured Anaerolineaceae bacterium
AGTGCCCGGCTTCCCCGGGACATCGACCTCGGCCGGCCGGGCGATCGCTTCCGGCGCGACTCCATTCTCTATCCCGCAAGCCATACAAACCGACGCAGCCATCAATCCGGGCAATTCTGGAGGCCCTTTGATCAACCTGAGGGGCGAGATCATTGGCGTTAACGCGCAGATTGCGACTGCCGGAACGCCCGCTAACGTAGGCGTAGGATTTGCCATACCTTCTAATGTTGTGCGCAGAATTGCGCCAGCTTTGATCGAAACAGGGGCTTATCACTGGCCCTGGCTTGGCGTGGAGGGGGGTGAGGTAAACCTGGCAATCCAACAGGCTAACAATCTACCCACGCAGACGGGAGTCTATATCAGCAGAGTGACTTCTGCTAGTCCAGCCGAGAGAGCCGGTCTGCGCGGGACAACAGGGACGACCAGTGTAAATGGTGTAAGCGGCATTCCCACTGGTGGAGATGTGATTATAGAGGCTAATGATATGCCGATCCTCACCATGACCGACTTGCTGGTCGCAATCACATCCATTGGTCCGGGTGATATTCTGGATATGACCATCATTCGGGATGGGCAGGAGATACAGCTCCAGGCGGAGTTGGAAGCACGTCCCGTACCAGGTAGTTCTTAGTTCGTAGGGGAGTGATCCAATTAAAATACGGTCCCCTGGTTGCCTGTCAACCAGGGGACCGTTGATAAAACCCGCTCTAAGCCCTTGCGAGCTCTTCTTCTTTTTCTGGTCGTTCAACCCCTACGATCTTGAGTACATCCTCCCCGTGGATTTCTTCGTGTTCGAGCAACGCCTCAACCAGCCGGTCCAACCCTTCCCGGTGATCTTCAAGAGTCTTTTTTGCCCGGTCGAAGGCCTCGTGCAGGATGGCTTTGACCTCCTCGTCGATTAGATAGGCTGTCCTCTCGCTGAACTCACGACGCTGTGTCATCTCCTCACCGAGGAAAACTTCTCCGTTTCCGGTGTCCAAGGCAATATGGCCTAATGTGTTGCTCATCCCCCAATCCATTACCATTTTCCGGACCAGGCGGGTCGATTCTTTTAGATCATTTTCCGCACCGCTGGTGATGCTGTTCATGACCAATTCCTCGGCTGCTCTGCCTCCCATCATCACTGCCAGGCGATCGAGCATATATTCACGTGGATACAGGTAACGATCCCGCTCTGGTAGTTGCTGGGTAACGCCCATGGCGCGCCCACGTGGCACGATCGTCACCTTGTGAACCGGGTCGGTGTGCGGCAAAACCGCTGCTACGACAGCATGTCCGGCTTCATGGTAAGCCAAAATTTTCGCCTCTCGCTCTGTCAGGGTCAGGTTTTCACGTTCAAGTCCCATCAAGACCTTATCCCTTGAGTCGTCGATATCCTGGTTGGAAATTTCGTTTTTGTTACGGCGGGCTGCCAGGAGAGCTGCCTCGTTAAGGATATTCTCCAGGTCGGCGCCGCTGAAACCCGGTGTGCCCCTAGCGATCTTATTCAAGTCCACATCCTCTGCCAGAGGTTTATTGCGGGAATGGATCTGCAAGATCAGTAAGCGGTCTTTCAGTGTCGGGAGGTCTACCGTTACCTGTCGGTCAAACCGGCCGGGTCTCAACAAGGCTGGGTCGAGGATATCGGGCCGGTTGGTGGCTGCCATAACGATTACATTTTCATTAGGCTCAAATCCATCCAGTTCGGAGAGCAGTTGGTTCAGGGTTTGCTCACGCTCGTCGTGGCCACCACCCACACCGGCTCCCCTGCGCCTGCCGATAGAATCTAACTCGTCGATAAAGATAATGCTTGGCGAGGATTTCTTGGCATCTTTGAAAAGGTTTCTGACGCGGGAGGCGCCTACTCCCACGAACATCTCCATGAAGTCGGAGCCAGTAATACTGAAAAACGGTACACTGGCTTCCCCTGCCACAGCTCTGGCCAGTAAAGTTTTCCCCGTTCCCGGAGGTCCTACCAGAAGAACACCTTTTGGTATTTTTCCGCCTAAGCGCTTGAATTTGGAGGGTTCCCTCAAGAACTCAACCACCTCTTCTAACTCTCGTTTTGTGCCTTCGTTACCCGCCACGTCGCTGAACATGGTTGCCTCAGAAGAGCGTTGGTAAAGCCTGGCACGGCTCTTGCCCATGGCGAAGACGTCTTGCCCCTGGCTCCGAGCGTTGCGCATAAAGTAATAAATCAACCCGATCAGGAGTAAGAATGGGAGAAAACTGATGAGTAAAGTCCCCCAGGCAAACGTCTCCTGGGGTTGGGTATCAATAACGACATTATGTTCTTGCAGGAGCGCGAATAGCTCATCATCTCCAAAGGTCGGGAGATATGTCTCGAAGATGGTATAGCTGATTTCTTCGCCGGCTGGGCCCATTATCGTTCCTGGTTCTGACAATTCGCCCGTAATCCGATCTGCTTGAACCGTGATCGCCTCTACATTACCCTGAGTGATATGCTGCCTGAAATCAGTATAGGTGATATTAGCCTGAGCACCGGGCCCTGCGCCAAACCAACGAGCAGCCAGCGGCGCGAGCGCAATCAACAAAACCAGCCACATTACTCCGATCCAACAGCCGCTGCCACCCTGGCGCGAGCCGCCTAAAAGATTCCGATTTTCTTTATTATTACCTGGTTCTTGATCCACAATTTTTTCTCCCCGAGATGGATGAATAGATAAGAAGAGGGCGGTTAAGCCCGAAAATTCAGCGGCTGGTTCACGGACTTAAACCCCCGCGATTCTGCGCTCACCAGAATGCGAGCAAATTCATTATAGAACACCGGGATAGAGCGTCAAGTGGGGTTTTCCCCAATGCCGGTTGGGGTTTTCCCCCACGCCATCCAATAAGAGCAGTTACCACGGTTATTTTCAGTTACTTCCGACTTATATCATTTGAAATCTCTAGATTTGCACGCACAAACCGAGAGGAATCGGGTATATTAACATCATAGGTCGATATTATTTACTGGTTTTTGTATATGAGGTAATGTGAAGAGATGTTTCGAAGATTGGTTTCTGGGCTTCGCGTTCGGCTCTTCTTGCTGGTGTTCCTGGGGGTTATTCCTGCCGTTGGCCTGATCTTGTACCAGGCTGCGCAACAGAGGCAACTGGTAGCTGAAGATATCCAGGCAGGCGCGCTTCGGCTGGCCCGTCTTGTTGCAGCAGATCACCAGAGGTTGGTGGAGGATTCACGCCAGCTCTTATTGACCCTGTCTCAGCTTGCCGATGTCAGGGATGAATCTTCGCTTGAATGCAGCCAACTCTTTGCTGACCTTTTGAAAATATACCCTCAATACGCAAATATTGGGGTCGCGCTGCCCAATGGATGGGTGAAATGCAGCGGCGTACAGGTCTCCCGTATGGTGAACCTGTCCGGCCAAGTCGAGGTCCAAAGGGCTTTGGATGATCTCGATTTCGTCGTCGGAAGATACCAGATCGATCCAATTACGGAAAAGCCAACGATCCTGATGGTGTACCCGGTAACAGAGGAGGCTGGGCATCTTGCGGCTGTCGTGTTTGCAGCCTTAGACCTGGGGTGGCTTAACCAGCTCGTAACCGAATCCCAACTCCCAGAATCTTCTGCTTTATCGATCGTGGATGACGAAGGCGTGATTTTAGTACACTCGCCCGGGCCAGCTGGTATGGTAGGGCAGAGGGTGCAGAATTCCCCGCTCGTTCAAGCCATGCTAACCAACCAGGAAGGCACTTCTGAACTGGTGGGTCTGGATGGGGTCGAACGACTGTATGGTTTTTCACAGGCCCCTGGTGACTTTGTCTCGCATATCAACGTCGCGATTGGGGTATCCAAGGAAAGCGCTTTTGCCAGAGCGAACTCGATATTAGTCCGCCATCTGATCGCGCTGGCGCTCGTCCTGGGGCTGACGCTGGCTGCGACCTGGTTTGGAAGTGATCTATTCGTGTTGCGGAAGGTGAAAGCCATTTTAAGGGCTACCCGGCGCCTGGCAGACGGAGATTTAAGCGCCCGGACGGGGTTAATCTACGGCGAAGGTGAGCTCAGCCAGCTGGCCAGGGTTTTCGATCATATGGGTGAGGTCCTGGAACAAAGAGAAAATGAGCGCCTGGCCGTAGAAACAGAGATCAAGCGCCATATCCGTGACCTGGCTGCCTTAAATACGATCACTGCGGCAGTTAGCTCCTCAATAGAGATTCCCGAGGTATTGGAAAGCCTTAAGCGATTGCTGGCGGAGCACTTGAACGCTCCTGCAGGTGTAATCTACTTTTATGACAATAGCAAAGAACAACTATGCCTGGAGGCTGCCTGGGGTTTACCATCTGCTATCCTGGCAGGCCTCAAAGTGTTACCGGTCAACGAGTTTCATTACGGAAAAGTGATCCGTAAGGGTGAAGCCTATTTACAGGCTGATTTCCATTCTGTTGAACCATACGCAAGCTCAGGCCTTAATGGGGTTCGGCCCAACCTGTTAAGCTACCTGTGTATTCCTTTGGTAGCCAAAGGAGAGATCCAGGGCGTTATCGATATGTTCAGCCATGCTCCCCACGTCTTTACAGTGGATCAGGTAGAACTTTTTACGACCATGGGAAAAGAGGTGGGTGTGATGATCCAAAACGCCCGTTTATTCGAACAAGTGCTTATGGGACGCCAGCGCCTACAAATTCTCTCTCAACAGCTTATTGAAGTGCAGGAAAACGAGCGCCGCCATATCGCCCGAGAGCTACATGACGAGATCGGTCAGGCTTTAACTGCTCTAAAAGTGAACCTGCAGACCTTGGGGAGGTTGCAAAACCCGGAAGAGCTAGGACCCCATATTCAAGAAAGTATAACCATTGTCGATCGGAGCATCCAACAAGTGAGGAACCTATCTTTAGACCTGCGGCCCTCGTTACTAGATGATTTGGGGATCGTCTCAGCCCTGCGCTGGTATATCGACCGGCAAGCTCAAAGAGCAGGTTTTGAAGCACAGTTTTTGGCTACCCCACCCGAGCTACGCCTGCCGGCAGACCTGGAGACAACCTGCTTCCGAATCGTCCAGGAGGCGCTCACAAACGTCGTCCGCCATGCCCACGCACAACGCGTACGGATTGAGATAAGAAAACAGCCAGAGGTGCTCTTGCTAACCGTTTTGGATGATGGAATCGGGTTTGACCTAAGAGAAGTCGGACAGAGGTCGGCCGGTGACACCAGCCTGGGCTTGTTGGGTATGCACGAGCGCGTGCAGCTGGTGGGTGGCAGAATTGAAATCAGCTCCCACCCGGAATGGGGAACGGAGATCCAGGTGGAATTTCCTCTAGACGGCCAGATCCAGATCGGGAAGGAAAGGCCCGAGTTGGACAGGAAGGGCGCCTCATGAAAGATATCCGGGTTTTGTTGGCGGATGATCATGCACTCGTCAGGGCAGGCATTCGGGCTCTTCTTGAAAGCCTGGAAGGGATCCAGGTGATTGCAGAAGCCGATGATGGGCGGGAAGCCCTGCATCTGGTAGAAGTGCACCGGCCCGATTTGGTATTGATGGATATCGCAATGAGTGGCTTAAACGGGTTGGAAGCTGCTAAGCGAATCAATCGAGATTATCCCGAAACGCGTGTGATCATACTTTCGATGCATGCTAATGAGGAATACGTGCTCCAATCTTTACGCGCCGGCGCGTCAGGATACCTGCTGAAGGATGCCGGTACGGCTGAATTAGAGATTGCCATCAAGGCAGTAGCAAATGGTGAAACTTACTTGAGCCCGCCTGTCTCAAAACACGTTATATCAGATTATGTACGCAGGATCAGTGGAGGTGAACAGGAAGTAACTTCCACTCTGGACAGGTTGACCTTGCGGCAGCGGGAGATTTTACAACTGATTGCAGAGGGCCAAACTACCCAGGAGATCGCCCGATTGCTAAATATCGGTGTAAAAACCGTAGAAACCCACCGCATGCAGCTTATGGAGCGCCTGGATATCCATGATGTGGCTGGGCTGGTTCGATATGCCATCCGGGTTGGACTGATTTCCTTGGACGAATAATTAAGGCAATCAGGTGTTTTCCGGTGCGGAAATCCGGTTTTTCCTGATTGATCCGATACTGTGATTGAAATAGAATCATTAAACTAGATTCACGACACAGGAATAGGGCGGTATATGGACTCAATCCGTACTCTATTGGTAGACGATAGCCAGGAATTTTTACATGCAGCCAGCCAGTTCCTTTCTGGAGATCCTACTATTGAAATCATCGGTAAATACCATTCAACAATAGAAGCGTTGGAACAAGTTGGTAACCTGAATCCGGATTTGATCTTGATGGATCTCGCTATGCCGGATATCAATGGGCTGGAAGCAACCCAACTTATTAAAGACCGGGTGGATGCCCCACGAGTCATCATCTTGACCATGCACGATAATCCTGAATACAGGCAAGCCAGCCAGGCCGTTCAGGCTGATGGTTTCGTTGCGAAATCTAATTTTGGTTTAGAGCTGGTACCAATGATCAAAGAGATTTTCAAAGACCATTTGAAGGTTAATGGTCAGCGTACCGCGAAACGAATGAACAAAGTCAAGCGGGCACGTTAGCATATAGAAATCTCCCAGAGACAAGGTAATATCACGTACATTTCAGGTCATATTTCTATACAAAATCAGGTTTTTCCTGTACTACTTTCAGGTTATCCCCGATAGAAAAAACAGCTTAACTGCTATATACTCCCAGA
>CAZAQS010000260.1:0-6653 GCA_964486825.1 uncultured Anaerolineaceae bacterium
CCCACCCCCTATCATATACTTGTTACGGATTGGCATCTGGCTGTGCTGGTAGAGCTACCCCCTGAATTAGAAGTGCAGGCTCGGGATGTGCTCGAAGCGCATAATGCCCAGCAAGTCGGTGAAGCGGAAAGGATGCATTTGTGAACCCGCGCATGAAACGTGGTTTGCTCATGATCGGGCTGGTCCTGGCGCCGTTTATCGTCGGCCTGCTGCTCACCTATGAGCTGATTAAGATCCCTTTCCCCACCGATATGGACCGGCAGCCTTCGGTGGCCTATCAAGAAAGCCCGCGCCTCTCACCCCCAGAGGGTTCCGTCCCGGTCCAGGGGATATCGGTGATCCCGGAGGAATTTCCTGCAAACCCGGTGCCAGCGGATGATGTCTCTTTGCAGCGCGGTGAGATTTTATATGGGATCCATTGCCAGGTCTGTCATGGCGAACAGGGGCTGGGAGACGGTCTCCTGGCGGTTTATTTCGATCGAACCCCTCAGAACCTGGTTGGGCCGCAGATCACAGCAGAGTTCGATGGCTCAGTGTATTTGACCATCGTTCAAGGATTCGGCCAGATGATGTCCCTGGCAGAAAACCTTACCCCACGCGAGCGCTGGGATATCGTCAACTATTTGCGGACCCTGCCAATGAGGTAAGCTAAATGAGAAATCATGTGAAACGTTTTCTGTTCCTGGTGGTTACCTTGCTTCTAAGCGCCTGTGCTGCACCACGCAGCCTGCCGGCTGGACCAACCCCCATACCCACCCTGATCCCCGCGACGGAAGTGAGCGACTCGCTCGTCGCCCAAAGCCAGCCGACATTCACTGTCTTGAGCTACCCGGCAAGGCTGCCGTCGGCTTCCCTCGGCCAGCAGCTTTACCAGGTACATTGCGCCAGTTGCCATGGCGAGGACGGGTATGGAGTCGTCCCGGGAGCCCGCAATTTCGGCGATCTGGATTATATGCGCGGGGAGACCCCGGCCTCCTTCTATGCGGCTATCACGGAAGGCCGCGGCACAATGCCATCTTTTCAAACCAGGCTGACCTCGGATGAGCGCTGGGATGTGGCGTTTTATGTCTGGCGGTTTTCCACCAACTCGGAAATCCTTGCCCTTGGCGGCAGCCTCTACGAGACCAATTGCGCCGCCTGCCATGGGGTGGATGGAACAGGTGAAGTGTTGGGTGCAGCTGATTTTACCGATCTTCGCATCGTGGATGACCGGGCTCCCAGGGATTTCTACCTCATCCTCACTCAGGGAATGGGCTCTATGCCTGCCTGGCAGGGGCGACTCTCGCAAGACGAGCGCTGGGCGGTGATCGATTACTTGCGTACCTTCTCCTATGATCCAACACTGCCGGAAGAAGTCGCCGGTGCTGCTCAATCGACTCCCGCGGGTGAAGGCGACGGTTGCGATCCGAGCTACCTCTCTCAGTCCAATCCCTTCTCCTGGGAAGATGCAACCGCCATCGCTGCTGGCAAGCTGATCTACGACCAGGCATGCGCCGTTTGCCATGGCGTGGATGGGGTAGGCAGTCTGCCAGGCACGCCGGACTTCTCGATGGTAGAAATTGCAGCTACACTACGCGAGAACAGCAGGGATGCCCTGTGCGTTGTGGCTGAAGGTGTGGCTGCCATGCCCGGTTGGAAGGAGACTCTCTCCCTGGAAGAAATGTGGCATGTGTTGACCTTCATGGCCTCTTTAAGTGACTGACCACATTAGTTTTCTTAAACCACCTATAAGGACAACCCGAGGTCGACCCTCACCTGCGACTTAATCTTCTATTCTGGATCGACCAACCCTGCTTAAACCTCCCGCAAGTTATAGACATGCGGGAGGTTACTCCCCCCTCTCGCAACCCCTCTCTCCCTCATACTGGTATAATTTAACCCACCGGCGCGTTTATAGCTCCCATATATCCTCCAGCCTACCGGTATGGCCATCCAGTAGGCCCATCGTTCGCCCCTTCCAACCAATCAGGATCGCCTCTCGCTTATGCCTTCATGACTGCGATAGACGAAATCAAAGCCCGAGTAGATATCCTCGACCTGGTCTCTGAAACGGTGCAGCTACGCCGCTCCGGCAAGAGCTACACGGGATTCTGCCCCTTCCATTCGAACACGCGCACGCCGGCCTTCGTGGTCTTCCCCGAGTCGGGCACCTGGCGCTGCTTCGGGCAGTGCAACGAGGGGGGCGATATCTTCAGCTTCCTGATGAAGCGCGAAGGCTACGATTTCGCTGAGGCCCTGCGCCAGCTGGCCGAGCGGGCCGGGATCGAGCTCAAAGCGCCCACACCCGAAGCGCAGGCTGCCGCCGAAGAGCACGACACGCTGCGGGCGCTGCTGGAGGAAGCGCTGACCTTCTACCGCCACCAGCTGCTCAATACCCAGCCCGGCGCGGCCGCCCTGGAATACCTGCACAAGCGCGGCTTGAACGACGAGACCATCGAGGCCTTCGGGCTGGGGTACGCGCCCGCCGCGTGGGAGGCGGCGCTGGCCCATTTCAGCGGCAAATCCTATTCCGAAGCGCAGCTCCTGGAGGCCGGGCTGGTGACTCAGCGCGACTCCTCCGGCGAGCCCGGGGCGCGCTCGGGGGTCTACGACCGCTTCCGCCACCGCATCATGTTCCCCATCCGCGACGAGCGCGGCCGCATGTCCGGCTTTGGGGCGCGGGTGCTCAATCCCGAAGACGTACCCAAATTCCTGAACTCCCCCCAGACCCCGGTCTTCGACAAGGGCCGCCTGCTGTACGGCCTGGATCGGGCCCGCAAGTCCATCCGCGCCCAGGACCAGGCCGTGATCGTGGAGGGCTACCTGGACGTGATCGCCCTGCACCAGGCCGGCTTCACCACCGCCGTCTCGCCCATGGGGACAGCCCTGAGCGAGCACCAGCTGTACCTGCTCAAGCGTTTCAGCCGCCGCATGGTGCTGGCGCTCGACCCGGACGCAGCCGGCGACAAGGCCACCCTGCGGGGCCTGGACGTGGCCCGCCAGGCGATGGACCGCGAGAACGACCCGGTCTTCGACCCGCGCGGCCTGCTGCGCCACGAGGCGCGCTTGCAGGCCGATATCCGCGTGACGACGCTGCCGGAGGGCATGGACCCGGACGAAGTGGTGAACCGGGACCCGGCCGAGTGGCAGCGCATATTAGAAAATGCGCGCCCGGTGGTGATCCACGTGATGGAGACGCTGGCGCGCGGCGTGGACCTGGACGACCCGAAAGAGAAGACGCGCCTGGCCTCCCAGGTGCTGCCGTTGATCGAGGACGTCCCCAGCCCGCTGGAGCGGGATACCTACCGCCAGCGCCTGGCCCGCCTGCTCAGGGTTGACGAGCGCGCCTTGCTGGGTGATAATCTAGCCAGGCCGCCCGCCCGCCGTCGAAGATCCAGCCCTGCCAGGCCCGGGACCCGGCCCCCCGCTCCTTCCCATACGGACCGCATACCCGTGGACGCCGGCTACGCGCTGGAGGCGCATTGCCTGGGTGTGCTGCTGCGCCGGCCCAGCCTGGTGTACCGGGTCGACCGGGCCCTGCAGGAAGCCGGACTGGTGCGCCTGGCCCCGGAAGACTTCCAGCACGCCGGTCACCAGGCCATCTTGCGCCTGGTGTTGCAGTCCGTCGACCAGGACGACGCCGAGCCGTTGGATTACGCCTTGAACCGCCTGTCCCTGCCGCTGATGGACCTGGCGGATGGCTTGCTGGCCCGCACGGAAAAGCTCGACCCGAATATCGAGCGTGTCCTGGAGGATTTGTTACGGGCCTTGCTCGACCTGCGCAGCCGCAGCCTGCGCCAGCAGATCAATTACCTGCGCTACCAGCTGGAAGAAGCCCAGGAGCAGGACGACCCGCAGGAGGGTGAGTTCGCCGCCCGGATGCTCGAGTACATTCGGGCCAAGAGCCGCCTGGACCGCGCCCTGGGTTTGGTGACCAGCCGTTCCGTACTTTTGCGATAAATTACATGGCCAAACGAAAAGCATCCCCTGAAACTCCCCCCGATCCATCCGTGGAGCTCGATCCCCCGGAGGGCGAGGCGCGGGAAAAAATGGAGGCATTGCCGATGGATGAAGTCGTGAACCTGTTGGAAGATATCGACGATCCCTTGCTGGTAGAAGAGCCCGACGTCAGCGTCCTGGCCCAGGAAGAGCCGGAGCTGGAGAACCTGGTCAAAGAGGAGCCGCTCGAGATCCTGGACAATCCAGGCCTGGTGATGGAGCTGAGCGAAGACCCGGTGCGCCTGTACCTGAAAGAGATCGGCGGCATCGACCTGCTGGACACCGACCGTGAGTTCTGGCTGGCCTCCCGCCTGGACACCGTGCGGCGCATCGACGTGATCAGCCGGGGCCACCCCCTTGCGCGCAAGGGCGAGTCTCGCCCGCGTAGTATCTACCGGGCCTTGTACGACGAGCTGCTGACGGCCTGGACGCGCCTGGAAGAGGACAGCCAGCGACTGGGCTACCCGCGCCCCGATCTGACCGCCATCCTGCACGAGGCCCAGATGCTGCGCCAGACCTGGGAGCTGGACGAGCCCTCCTACCTGCGCGCTTACCTGGACAACGGCCTGTGGGGCAAGGACCCGCTCTGGGACGGGGTCGCCCGGCACGCCTTCATCGTCTTTATCTGCCTGTACATGCTGCCCGATGACCTGGCCGAGCATATCTGCCGGTATATCGAGAAGCACGACAGCCTGCCATCCGCCCGCCTGCTGGCCTCCCACCTGCCGAACGATATCCTCCTGCAAACCGAGCTGGACGATATCCACCTGCGGGCGAAGGAGGCCCACCACGCTATCATTCGCGCCAACTTGCGCCTGGTGGTGTCGGTAGCCAAGCGCTACATCGGGCGCGGCAGCTCTTTCCTGGACCTGATCCAGGAGGGCAATATCGGCCTGCTGCGGGCGGTTTCCAAGTTCGACCCGACCCGGGGCTTCAAGTTCAGCACCTACGCCACCTGGTGGATCCGCCAGTCGATCAGCCGCTCGATCGCCGACCAGGCCCGCACCATTCGCATCCCGGTGCACATCTTCGAGTCGATCAACCGCCTGCTGCGCCTGCAGCGCAAGCTTACCCAGCAGCTCGGGCGCGACCCTTCCAGCGAAGAGCTGGCCCTGGAGGCCGGCCTGGTGGAGGATAAGGACGAGCAGACCATCCTGCGCTGCCAGGCGGAGGGCAGGCCGCTGCCGGCCGACGTGCGCCGGCGCTGGGCGCGGGCCTCTGCCAAGGTCGGGCGCATCCTGAGGGCTTCCGAAGAGCCGATGTCGCTGGAAAGCCCGGTCGGCAGCGAGGACAGCAGCCAGCTGGGGGATTTCATCGAGGACGAGGACGCCCTGGAGCCGATGGACGCCGCCGCGCGGGAGATGCTGCGCGAGCAGGTCAAGAACGCGCTGGCGGTGCTCTCGGAGCGCGAGCGCCAGGTGCTGGAGCTGCGCTTCGGCCTGGTGGACGGCAAGGACCATACGCTGGAGGAGGTCGGGCAGTACTTCAACGTGACGCGCGAGCGCATCCGCCAGATCGAGGCCAAGGCGCTCAGGAAGCTCAGGCATCCGACTCGTAGCCGGCACCTGCGCGATTATTTGGGCTGATCGGATCCACAGATTACGCAGATTACACAGATTGAAGAGAAATAACGGAGAAACCGGGTTTCTCCCGGCCCTACCAAGCGGATTTCCCGCAGGCTCCAAACCTGCGGGAAGTTTTTTCCGCCAGCACTCCACCGGCCATCTCGCCGGGCGCCGTCTTAGCGACCGGGTTTATGCATGCATGGAACCGGTCGTTGTCCCTTCAAGCTCACGGGCCAAAACGCCCGGCCGGGCGCACCAGCTGGTAGATCCTGCCGGTTTCGCCGGTCGGGGAGCTGCTGTCGCTGGTCAGCACGTAGACGTCGCCGCTCGAGTCCTGGCCGAAGCCCAGGACGAAGTGGCCCAGGCGCCCGTCCGGCCTGTCCATCACGCTCAGCTCATGGATCTGCCACAGCCGGCTCTCGGGCCGGGAGGAGGCCGCCAGGAGCGTACCATCCGGCTGTGCGAAGCTCGTGCTCCAGTCGCCGAATACGTAGCGCCCGTTGAGCTGGGGCAGCGTCGAACCCCGGTAGACGAAACCGCCCACCACCACCGTGCCGATGCCACCGGGCTGGCGGATATTGGCGTACTCGATCAGCGGGTCGATGAGCGGGTCGCCGAGCAGCGGGCCCACATCCGGGCAGTCCGCAGGCGAGACCAACGGGTTATCCGGGTCGAAGCAGTGGGTGCCCTCCTTGATGTTCCAGCCGTAGTTGCCGCCCCTGTCGATGATCGAAACCTCTTCCCACAAGAGCTGCCCGGCGTCGGCCGCAAAGAGCCGGCCGCTGCCCAGGTCGAAGGAGATGCGGTAAGGGTTGCGCAGCCCGAAGGCGTAGATCTCATCGCGCCCGATCTCGCCTACGAAGGGGTTATCGGCCGGGATGCCGTAGGGGTCGCCGTCGTCGATGTCGATGCGCAGGATGGAGCCCAGCAGGTTGGTGATGTCCTGGGCGTTGCCGATACCGGGGGTGTGGCCCACGCCAACGTCGTTGGCGCCGCCGCCGTCGCCCAGGGAGATGTACAGGTAGCCGTCATGGGGGCCGAAGACCAGCGTCCCGCCGTTGTGGTTGAACTGGGGTTGGTCGACCTGCAGGATGAGGCGCTCCGAAGCCG
>CAZAQS010000261.1:0-6653 GCA_964486825.1 uncultured Anaerolineaceae bacterium
GCGATGGACGAACTGGGTCCGGTAGGACCCATCTTGCTCAGCTACAACATCCACGCAATCCTGATCTTCCCGGTCATCAGTAAAGAAGGCCTCATCTTAGGTTCATTCAGCCTGGATCACCTGGGAGAAGCCCGCCCATTCCAGTCCGAAGAGGTAGAGTTGGGAAAAGTTTTTGCGGCGCACGTGGCGGTGGCGCTGGAAAACGCCCGCCTTTACCAGGCAACAAAGGAAGGCCAGGCGTATCTGCAGTCTATTTATGAAGCCAGCAATGCCTTCTTATCGCCCACCGAACCAAACCAGGTCCTCCAGGCTGTAGTGGATAACGCCCGGAGGACAACAGGAGCATGGCGAGCAGTTGTAGTCCTGCTGGATAAAGAAATGCAACCCCACCTGCTGGTGCAGTCCGGTTATGATCGCCTTTTAGAGGCCAGCAACGATATCCGTCCCAGCGGGGTGACCATGCAAGTCATCCGGTCCCGCAAGCCGCGCATCTATCCCAGCTTTGCGGATGTAGCCGAGGAAGAGATCAACCCGAAAATGATCGCAGATGGCACCCAGGCAGCGGCCTGCCTGCCACTCGTCCGTGGGGAGATTGCCACAGGCGCCCTGTGGCTGCAATTCACCCAGCCCCACCCTTTTTCAGCCATTCAACGACAGGCGTTATTGTTGTACGCCAATCAGGCAGCAGTCGCTTACGACCACGCCCGCCTGTACGCCGAAGCCACGCATCGCAGCCAGCTGCTGGAAGCGCTGGAAGAGGTTTCACGCCACATCAGGGCGGTGAAACAGCCAGACAAGCTGGTGCACGAGATCGTCCGCCTGGCAGCGCAATTGGTCAACTGCCAGTCAGGTTGCCTGTGCGTGAACCGGCCACACCTGGGTGAACTGGAGGTGGATACCCTCTACAACCTTCCGGAAGACTGGCGCGGCCAGCGGATCCCTCACGCAAATGGGCTGGTGAGTCTTGCAGCACGCTACGGCAAGATGCAGGTGCGCTACCACCTTGCCCAATCAGAGGATGAGGCGCCATTTACCCAGTCAGGCTTGCAGAGCGCAGTGGCCATCCCGCTCAAACACGGAGGCGCAGTAGAAGCAGTTTTGCTATTAGGCCAGCGGGACGCCGACCACAAATTCAACATTATGGATCTGGAAATCCTTGGGCGCCTGGCCGCGCAAGCCGAAATCGCTCTGCAAACATCCCGATTGATGACCAGAGAACAGAGGATGGCAGGCCAGCTGCGCGTGCTCCACCAGATTGGCGAATACCTGCAAGAATCGGACGACCTGGACGAGATCTTACACGTAACGTTAACTGGTGTAACGGCCGGTTACGGATTGGGCTTCAACCGGGCAGCAGTCTTTTTGCTCACCGAACAGCGCGATTGTATGGTTGGACGGACCGGGATCGGCCACCTGGTTGAAGCTGAAGCGCGAGAAGCGTGGGAGAAGCACGTTGAAGCTGGATTGGAAGATTTACACGCATACTTGAAGCGGCTTAAGCAGACCAGATTTGAACCGACGCCGATCGCCAATGCAGTCGAGGGATTGACTTTGGCTGTCGACAGCGCTGAAAACAGCCTGTTCCGCGAAGTGATCCTATCCGGGAAATGCCAGCTGGCCTTGAAAAAGGATCTGGATCGCTTACCGGCAGCTTTCCGCGCAGCTTTTCAACCCGCTCTCCCCATGGTAGTGGCTCCGCTGCTGGCCCGCAACCAGGTCATTGGGGTCCTGATAGCTGACAACAAGTTCACCCGCACCCCAATTACCGCCGAAGATGAAGAAGCGTTGATGAGTTTTGCCAACACCGCTGCGGCAACGATCGCCAACACCCGGCTATTCAATGAAAATAAGATCGGGCGCGAACGCCTGACCGCTTTTTACGAAGCCAGCAACGCCCTGGTTTCCTCCCAAGACCTGGAGCAGGTTTTAAAAGAGATCGTAGAACGCGCCTGCCAGGCGGCGGCAGCGGATGGCGTCAGTATGGTGTTAATCGATAACAACGGACGGGTGCAGCGGATGATCACCGTGGGGATCGACAAGCCAGCCGATCCGAGCGACCTGATCCGTGAAAACGGCATCTCCAGGCAAGTCATGCGTACTCGCGTTTCATATCCGATCGAAAACACCACAGCCATGCGCCAGGTAATCAACCCCAGCCTCTTATGGCGCAAGATCGGAGCAGCCCTATGCCTGCCGGTAATCCTGGAAGGCAGCCCAATTGGGGTGATGTGGTTCCATTACCAACAACCACGGCGCTTTCCAAGCCCTGAGGTGGAGGCGGTGCAACTGTTTGTCAACCAGGCCGCCCTGGCTTACGACAGCGCCAGGAGGCTGCGTGAGGTGAGCCTGGTGCGTGATGGCGCTCGCAACATCGCTCACGCTGCCACCCTGGGCGATGTGCGCACCACCCTGAATGCCATCGTGCGCATGGTAAAAGAGTTGCTCAACTGTGATACGGTAACGCTCTATACCTATAATGACCGGACCATGCAGGTGGAAGAAGTTTTCGCGGCCGGTTCTTTGCATTACGAAGACCTGCGCCAACCCGGCGAAATCGGCCTCGAATCAACCGTATGGTCGATCCTCGATTTACCGGATCCTTACTTTGCCTATACTTCGGATTCCCCTCACCACCCGATCTTCAGCGGCGGTTTTGAAGAGAAAGAAGGGGTGCAGGCGACCCTGGGTATCCAGCTGCGCGTGGAGGCAGCGCGAGTAGGCGTCTTGTTCATCAACTACCGCACCTCTCACCGCTTTGGCCAGGATGAACTCGACAATGCCTTGCTTTACGCTCACCTGGCGGCCATCGCCATCCACGATGCGCAGCTGTACGAAGAAATCCACCGCCGGGCCAACGCCTTACAAGCCCTATACGATGCCGGGCGGGTGATCACCGGCACGCTGACGCTTCAAGAAACCCTGGAGCATATCGCCCAACAGGCCCTGGCCCTGGTGGGTGGGAAGGACGAAGAGGGTTGCTTCAGCCTGTTAGCCTTGAAACAGGGAAATGCCCTTGAGTTCACAGCTGCAAGCAACCCGGACATCCAACAGCGTTTAATCGCTGAGGTAGGCTACATTGATCTGGTCAAAGACGCCAACATCGGCATCAGCGGCCGCGCGGCCCTGACCGGAAAATCCCAACTGGTTGGCAACGTGAACGAAGATGGAGATTACCGGCTATTCGAGCCGCGAACCAATTCTGAAATGGCCGTTCCGATCAAGATTGAAGACCAGGTGACTGGCGTGATCAACGTCGAGCACCCGAAGGCGCACGCTTTCGATCAGGAGGCCTTACAAGCAATGGAAAATCTGGCCGCCCAGGCAGCCATCGCCATCCGCAACGCCCGCCAGTATGAAGAGCTGGTGAAGACCCAAAACCAGGTTGCGGCCAGCACCGCCATGGCCTATACCGGCATGATCAGCAGTATCTGGAGCCACTCAGTAGAAAAGCATGCCCTCACCATTCGAGAACGAATCCCTCTGCTGCGGTCGAAACTGGCGGAGGCGAGCCGGGTTGAGCCGCGCATCCAGGAGGACCTGGATGCGATAGAGCGGATGGCCATGAAGATATTGGAACGGCCGATCACTCCCCCCCTGGGGTTGGAAGAGGCGGTGCGCTCCATCAAGTTGAACGAGTTCATCCTGGAACGGACCAACCAGCTGTGGCGAAACGAACCCATCCATGGCGTGGCGCTCCACTTGAATTTACAGCTCGAAGACCGGGCGACCGTCCGTGCAGCTCCCGAGTGGCTCCGCCAGGTCCTGGATCTGATCATCGACAATGCAGTGGAAGCGATGGGGAAAAAGGCTGTAGATGCAATGGAGATAACCATTTCCACCCGCCGGCGCGGGATACAGGCCGAAATCTGTGTGCGCGATAACGGCCCAGGTTTCAGGGCGGAGGTGCTAGGGTGGGTATTTAAAGAGCCTATCCCTAAAGAAGAAGGGGAGAAAGGTCTTGGCCTGGGGCTGTTGATGGTGAAAATGATCGTCAGCGCATATGGCGGCGAGGTCACTGTAGCCGAAAACAGCGCGGATGGAGCCGCGCTGGCGGTCACGCTGCCACTGGCAAAAACCGGAGCCTCCACGCCCCTTCCGGAGAGCGAGCGAAAATACAGTTTTCTACTGGTGAGCACCCGCAAGGAATCTACCTTTCGGGGAACGATATCCCAGGCATTAGCTCCCCTCGGAAAACTGGAGGTGATCCT
The DNA here is from genome assembly GCA_964486825.1 of uncultured Anaerolineaceae bacterium. Taxonomy (GTDB): domain Bacteria; phylum Chloroflexota; class Anaerolineae; order Anaerolineales; family UBA4823; genus CAZAQS01. The sequence goes on from CAZAQS010000261.1 coordinate 4,209, forward strand.
TCCAGGGGAGCGGCCAAGCGGGCGGCCGGACGTGATCATTGTCGACGCGGCTGGACAAGACGAAGAGGTCATCAGCCGGGTAGAGCAGATGCGCGACGAGTTCCCAGGAGCAGAAATCATCGTCGCGGCGGCCTCCCAGACCTGGCGCCGGGCGCGCGCCGCCCTACAAGCTGGCGCAGTCGAATACATTCAGAAATCTATGGCAGAGAAAGAGCTGTATCAATTCTTTAAGACACTTGTGCAGGAAAAAATAGGCTGACCAGTTTATTGTGCAAACGAAGCCAATCGAATGCTCTGTACGGGAGGGCCTGCATGGAATATCACCGGGTTTTGATAGTAGACAATCATAAGGAGTTCCTGGACACGCGCGCCGAATACCTGGAAAATGCTGAATATAGTGTGCTAAGAGCATATACTCTCGAGCAGGCCAGGCAAATTATGCGCCAGGAATACATCCACGTCGCAATCATCGATATCCGCATGGTCGATGACGATGATCCAAACGATACATCGGGGATCACGTTGGCGAAAGATCCGGAATTCCGAGCGATCCCGAAAATTATGCTCACCGGGCGGCCGAGCCACGAATACGTGCGGGCCTCGGTCATCCCCGGCCCGGATGGCCTAGCACCGGCGGTGGATTTCATCGTCAAGGACGATGGTCCAGAGGCAATGATCGATACGGTGAAAAAAGTTTTCGCCCAACAAGTAAAAATTAACAAGAAATTAACCTTCCGCTGGGCTGGCGGCGCCGGGCCACTCTCTTTCGTCGAGCTCGCCTGCCGGATGGAACCGGAGGCGGACACCCGGTCGCTGCCTGACCGGGCTGGCGAAGTGGAAGACCTTTTCCGAAAAGTATTCCCTTCCTGCGAGCAGGTTACTGTTTCCCGCATCTACTGGAGACAGGCCGGGCGCCTGGCTGTGAGTGCATTTGCCTATACGCAGAACAAGCGGGAACAATTCCTGGTGACCCTGGGGCTGGGCGAGGTGGTAAAAAACGAAGGCGACGTGTTCGAACAGCACGCCTCTCAAGCGTTGCGCGCGGCCAGCACCGAGCTCAGCGATCGCCAAGAGACCCGCCGCTACGCGGCGATTAAATGGGAACTGCGCAGCGCGCCGATCGAACTTCTCCAGAACCTGCCCGAATTCTTGAGCACCGCCAACCATGCCGCCAGCCGGCAGGTGCTGAAGCACCTGTTCGAATCCAGATTGAGGGAATGCTACGATCAGGGGCGTAGTACGCGGCCTGGGGAGGACCTGGTGCAGCATTATCGGAAACTTTTGGGAACACAGAAATTTTCACCAATGGAAATGGACCTGAAAATCCAGGCCCTGAGAGCAGAGGCGCTCACCCTGGGCCTGCTGGCCCGCTTTGACGTTTTCCCCAACCGGCTGGCCCTCCAGCTCAACGACGGCGTGCAGCTGGAGTTTTCCAACCCGCTGCCTTTCCTGGAAGAAAAACCCGATATTGAACTTGAAAGCGCCCCCTTTGTATTAACTCCGGGGGTTGCTGATCCCCACACCATCCTAGTCAGCCCGGAGAAATCCGCCTGGTTGACCGATTTCGCGGCTTGTGCGGAAGCGCCGGCCTGGTATGACTTTATCGTTTTGGAGGCAAGCCTGCGTTTTATCCTGGGCTCTGGTTGTTCTCTGCTAAACGCTGACGATTTTGAAAAGCAAATTCTGGGCTGCAGCCACTTAGGAGACGTTGTTGCCCCAGAAACACCCGATCCTGGATTAAAGAAATGCGGGGTAGTGATTGAGACGCTGCGCGATCTGACCGCCAAACAGACCGGGAAATCCAGCGTGCCTTACGAATGGGGGCTGCTCCACGCCTCCCTGGCAAGGTTTCGCGACTTCGATGAGACGGCGCGACACACGCTTTTGGAAGTCAATACGCTACTCCACTGTTTGCTGCTGGCAGGACGGTTAGCCGGGCAGCTGGAGGCGATCAACGAGGGGGGTACCGGCGCGGCAAGGAGGCAAATATCCCCCCCTGAAATAAGGGTTGATGCACCCAGCCGAAGGATATGGGTTGGCAACAGTGCGATCAACCTGACGGGGCAAGAATTTAAACTCTTCGCGATCCTTTACGATAATATCGGTGAGGTAACCACTAACGAAAAGATCTTGAAAGCTTGTTTTCCGGACGATCCCGATCCTGAGGGGAATAAGAGCTGGCTCACCACCTACGTTGGACGTTTAAGGCGGAAATTACGCGGAAAGTTTCTGATCGAGAACAGTCGTGGCGCTGGTTATTGTCTGGTAGACCCCCAATTATGCTCTCCAGAGGTTCCCATAGGAGGTGAGGGGAATGGGGAGTGATTGTTGATTGAGGATTGCGGAATTCTAATTGCTGAATTGGGAATTAGAAAATAAAGTTAGCGATCATCGGCCAATCACGAGAGCAAACCGCCGTTTACGCTGCAGGTTATTTCGAGTTAC
>CAZAQS010000262.1:0-5912 GCA_964486825.1 uncultured Anaerolineaceae bacterium
AAGGGGTTGCCCCATAACTGCCCGGTAGGAGAAAAGTAATCCGGCGGAACGCCGGCTACAACGGTCGGGTGGCCTTCCGAATCCATGTAGAACAGGTCCTTGTTGGCCCATACATCCGCGCTATCATGAGCCACGAAGATGGGGATATCTCCGATGATCCGGACGCCATTACGAATGGCATGCTTTTTCAAAGCAGTCCACTGGCGGAAAAAAATAAACTGGAAGAATACCTGGCGGTCAAAAACGTCCTGGTATTCCTGCCGGGCTTGCCGCAGGCTGTAGGGGTCACGCATACGCAGGGGGCGCGGCCATTCGCTCCACGAGACGCTCTTCAAAGCCTCCTTTATTGCCATGAACAGGGCGAAATCATCCAACCAATCGGCTTTCTGAGCTCGAAACTCGTCTAGCTCCTGCTTCAATTGGGGATTGTTGGATTCCTTGAATCGCTGGTATGCTTTGGTTAACACAGCCAGCTTCCAGGGAATCAGGCTACCAAAATCTACCTCTCCGGGGGAGAAAACCGGTTTTTGTACCAGGTCATCCGGTTTAAGCAACCCGTCCTCGAGCAGAGACTCAAGGCTGATGATATAGGGGTTGCCGGCAAAAGATGAAAAGCTCTGGTATGGAGAATCCCCATAGCCGGTCGGCCCAAGCGGCAGTACTTGCCATAGCTTGCAGCCTGTGGAGGCCAGGAAATCAACCCATTCGTGAGCTTGGGGGCCTATGTCGCCGATCCCGTATTGCCCGGGCAAACTTGTCGGGTGAAGCAGAATTCCAGATGAGCGATTAAACTTCATATGCTAACCTCATGGTCTGAATATATTCATCCCCTCGAATGATAGGTGATGAGTAATCACTGTCGCAAACATCCGTGCCGATCATAGCGCCGGCCTCAATGGTCATATTTTCTGAAACAATGCTGTTTTTGCCGATCATGGTGATCGAATTTGGCTGCCCGGCAGATTCCATATCCCCGACCCGGCAATTTTCAAATATTTTGACTCGCTTGTCGATGATGGACCTTTCGATTACCGCGCCGCTTTCTATAGTCGCATCCGTGAGGAGGATCGAATCGCGAATGATTGCGCCAGGACGGACAGTCACCCCCGGCGATAGCACACTTCTCTCGATCCGCACGCCCGATGAAATGACACCTCCATCCGAGAGCATGCTGTCGGTGACAACCGAATCCCTCGCCACGCGCACCGGTGGGCGTTCTTCTGTACGTGTGTGGATAATCCAGGAGCGGTCGTTAAGGTCGATGGAGGGTTTTTCCTGCAGCAGATCCATATGGGCCTGCCAGTACGAATGGACAGTCCCCACATCCACCCAATAACCGGAGTAGGGGTAAGCCAGAACGCGCTCGCCCCTGTTGATCAGGCGGGGCAGGATATCCTTTCCAAAATCATGGGAGGAATCGTGGCTGAGATGGTCCTCCCATAAGGCCTGGTTCAATACCTGGGTATCGAACAGGTAAACTCCCATATTTGCCAGGTTAGAGGGTGGCGCAGCTGGCTTTTCCACAAATGAGCTGACCGTATAATCATCGCGTACGCCTACGACCCCAAAGCGCGAGGCTTCATTGAGAGGTACACGGATGGTCGCCATGGTCAAGGCTGCGCTGTGATCCATATGAAAGGCGATCATGGCGTCATAGTTCATCTCATAGATATGATCGCCCGATAGGATCAGGACCAGGTCCGGGGATGTATTTTTAATGAATCGGAAGTTCTGCTGGACTGCATCTGCTGTGCCGAGGTACCAATCCGATGCCCCGCGAGCTTTGTAAGGGCTATAGATACGCAAACCGCCTGTGAACTCCCGGTTGAGGTCCCAGGGCCCGCCCGAGCCGATATGCTCGATCAAAGAGTGCGGGCGATACTGGGCAAGGATCATCACGTCAAAAATATTCGAGTTGACGCAGTTGGAAAGGGTAAAGTCGATAATACGGTATTTTCCCGCAAAAGGGACGGCAGGCTTGGTACGCTTGGCAGTCAGGACGCCTAAACGGGACCCTTCACCCCCTGCAAGGATAACAGCGCGAGTTTTCATTTTCCACCTCTCAATGCGATTGCAAATTACCTGCCGGATTACTCGATAGGCTTTTATTTGTAATCGGTCTATCCATAAAATCTGGGAACATCAGGAGGCGACCATGGAACGGTAGAGGGACAGGTATTGCTGCGCCGAACGTTCCCATGAGAAATCTTGGATCATCCCCGCTCGTTGTATGTTTCGCCATGCTTTTCGATCTACATAGAGAGCTAATACGTCTCGTATTGTACCAGATAGGGCTTCAGGCGTAGGGTCCAGGAATAAAAAACCGGTAGCATTTGTCTTGGGGTAGGGGTGGATGGTGTCCTTGAGCCCGCCAACCGCCCTGGCAATCGGAACACAACCATAGCGCATGGCGATCATCTGTACGAGACCGCAAGGCTCGTAGCGAGACGGAATTAAAACAGCATCGGCGCCTGCAAAGATACGTCTGCTGAGAGGCGCGTCGTAAGCGATAACGGCGCGCACTCTGCCCGGAAAGTCTGCCTGCATTTGCCGGGCTGCTTCTTCCAGGTTGTGAGAACCGGTGCCCAGGATAACGGCTTGCCAGTTGGGTCGTATACCTTCGCCAGAGATATCAAACTGGCGCAAAGCATTTAAGGCCAGATCGACGCCTTTTTGACTTTCCATCCGAGTAACCATGGATAGCAACGGTGTGTCGGATTCAGGCTCAAGCCCCAGCTCTACCTGCAAAGCGCGCTTATTGGCTGCTCTAGGATCCAGGTTATGCTGGTCGTAGTTGGCAGCCAGATTGGTGTCGGTCAGGGGGTTCCAAAGCCCCTGATCGAATCCGTTGAGTATGCCGGATATCGATCCGGAACGTTCCTGAAGGAAACCGGATAGCCCCTGTCCAAACTCGGGGGTAAGGATTTCTTTCGCATAGGTTGGAGAAACGGCGACGATATGGTCGGCGGCTAGCAGACCGAGCGGCAAAGGCAGGTGTTGGGCCCATTCCGGCAGCGGAGAACCAGTCGCCGGAGGGAGGCCGAAAGCCGATAAGGAAGGCGCTGTCCCAGAGCCGAGGTAGGGCAGATTATGGATTCCTAACAGAGTGGCGCTTCGAGCGAAGGTAGTTTGTTCGGGATGGACCTTTTTGGCATATATAGCGGGAGCGGTATGCCAATCATTGGCATGTATCAGGTCCGGCTGCCAACCCAGGGCTTTCCCAAGCTCCAATGCTGCCACCGAAAAAAAGGAATATTTATTGCCGTCGATCTCTGGATCGCCGGTGTAGATAGGTTTATCCGTGGGGATCGGGTCGCCAGATATCAGGTAAACCGGGATGCCCTCCATATCCAGGTCATAGACCTGGGCTGGAAGGGCGCCATCTCTGTGAGGTACGTTGAATGATACCACTGGCCGCAAATCCGTTGCAGTTGTTGTTATAGCTCCGTGATAGGGGAGAACTACACGGATATCTACCAGCTGCTGGTCCGCATCGCCGGTATCCCCGCTCGTTGAATTGGGGAGATGATTGAGACGGTTGATTGCACGTGGAAGCGAGCCCCCTACGTCTCCCAGGCCTCCGACTTTCATAAAGGGGTCTGCCTCGGCGACGAGGAACAAGACGCGAAGAGGCTGTGGAAAGTCCATATTTTGCTCCTGCCGCTGCGACGAAGAGCTTCATTCACTCAAGATGTGGCGTCCTTAGAACAGGCAGAAAGATCTCATTCTTTCTGGAGGGTGGTTATAGTATAATTTTACACGATTATGGCATTACGCTCTCTTTGCATACACGGGCACTTTTACCAACCTCCCCGAGAGGACCCCATCACCGGCTTAATCCCCCTCGAAGTCGGCGCCGCCCCATACAAAAATTGGAATGAACGCATCCATGCTGAATGCTACCGGCCAAATGCTGAGTTAGGCAATTTTAAGCGCATCAGCTTCAATGTCGGTCCAACGCTCTTCGAGTGGATGGAATCTCACGATCCAGAAACGTACCACAGGATCATTGCCCAAGATCGCTCCAACCTTGAACAAAACGGCGTTGGTAATGCTATGGCGCAGGCTTATAACCATACCATTTTGCCACTGGCAAAGATCGATGATAAACGCACTCAAATTGCCTGGGGTATGGCAGATTTTCAGCACCGTTTTGGACGCGCTCCGGAAGGGATGTGGTTACCAGAGACGGCTGCTGACCTGGAGACGTTGTCAGTATTAGCAGAACAAGGTATCCAGTTCACGATCCTTGCCCCCTGGCAGGCGGATGTGGATACACTCGACCCCAGCGAACCCTACCGCGTCGATCTTCCGGATGGGAATAATATCGCGGTATTTTTCTATAACGCAGAGCTGAGTTCCTTGATTAGCTTTGACGCGCATGCTACCACCAACGCGGATACGTTTATCAACAAATACCTGATTCGGCATTTCAATGAAACAAAGACCCAAAGTGGTGAACCGCAAGTCATCATAGCGGCTTCAGATGGAGAGCTGTACGGGCATCATAAGCAGTTTCGTGACCGATTCCTTGCTCACCTTGTAAATGGAGGGCGTATCAATGCCGGCATCAATGCAACTTATCCAGGTCTGTGGTTAAAAGAATGGAAACCCCGCAGGTCGATCTCGATCCGCAATGATACTTCCTGGTCCTGCCACCACGGAGTGCTGCGCTGGATGGGAGAGTGTGGATGTACGCCTGGGAATGGCTCCTGGAAAACATACCTGCGCATGGCTTTTGACCGCTTGGCAGACTCACTGGAAAAAGTGTACCTGGAATTTGTAACTCCTTATATCCCAGACCCTTATGCTTTACGCAACCGGTACATTGATGTCCTATTGGGCCGCATCTCTGGGGATGAGCTGATTCATGAAATGGCTGGAAAGAGGTTGGAGCCAGATATTTCCATTAGCATTCAGTACCTCCTGGAAGCCCAGCGGGAGCGTCAGAGGATGTTCACCTCTTGTGGCTGGTATTTTGAAGATTTTGCGAGAATAGAGCCCAAAAATAACGTCGCTTACGCGGCCCAGGCTGTCCGCCTGACCTGTATGGCGACTGGTGTAAACCTGGCGGGCCAGGCATATTCCGAGCTACAGCACGTGCTTAGTTACCAGACCGGCCTGCGAGGGGATACCGTATTCCGACGGCAGTACTTACGCGCCGAAACGAAAGAGGGCTCATGCGCTGACCTGGAACCAACGGCAACGGCTGCTTGACCTGAGTCCTATTCCTTTTGACTTTTTACGTTAGAAAGTAATCCTTCTATTTGGTAACCAGAGCTCTGCGCGGCTTCCTGGATCAATTTCACGACCTGATAACAGCTATGAAGGAGAGCAGGATCGGGGACGCCAGCTTGTTCCTCTCCTTCTGCCTCTGCCATGGTAGTTACGACTCCAGCCAGGTACATCCACCATAACAGCTCATCGAATGATTCTTTATTGAACCACAGGATATCCTGGTAACGGTTCACCCCCAGATAACGGTGAACCTCTTCGTCTTTAAGCCAGGCCTGCAGCACCTGGAATGCGGGTTCAAGGCCTGTCTCTACCAGGCTGCACCAATCATGTTGGGCAGTGAGGATCTTTACCAGGGACACTGCTCGCCAGGCCGCTCCATGTTCCACCTGCATATCCTTCAGAACGCCGGCGATGACCTTCCCCAGCAGCCACTCGTCAATCCAGCTCCGGCTAACTTCCTGGTATTCATCGGGATCGGCGACCTTCCCCAGGGCGTGAAGAAAGACCCAGGTAAGCAGGGATCCCCACACCAGGGGGCTGCTGTTCAGTTGAGAGAGCAGGTAAGAAACCGCTCGATCGCCTTTTACCGCCCCCTTTTCGATCAGGGGCATCGACATCACGATTTCCAGTTTGGTGAGGATATCCTTGATTACCTGTTGCGTATCCAAGGTATC
>CAZAQS010000262.1:5922-6651 GCA_964486825.1 uncultured Anaerolineaceae bacterium
TAAGTTTATCCTCGACCTCCTGGAACACTAAAGGAAAGTTTTTGTTTTTGGGTTGGGTGGGCGTCAGCCGGTTGTCAACCACCCATTGAAACATCCCAGGGTTTAAGAGCTCTCTGAAGCGGTGGTGAACCGGCTGGAGAAATACTTCGCGCATGGCTTCATCGATATCCGGGACTCCAACGCCCTGGAGGTATTCTGCCAGGTTGGCATACTGGCGCCACTGGTCGTCTTCGACCTCGTAGAAATCGACAAATACGTGGTATTTGTAAGCTTCCAGCTCAACGTAAAGGCCTTGCTCAGAGATTTCTCGGTTACCACGGATGTACTGTAAACCCGTAATCAAGTCTCGGAAGATGCAGAAATAATTTTCTGAAGGTGTGAGACCCAGGCCCTCACCCAGATTCTTTTGGACCAGGGATCGTTCACCGGCGGCGTTTTTAACAGAATAAGCTACTGAGGTTCGGATCCAACCGCGGGTAGAGGCGAATTTATTTTGGTAGACGACCAGGGAGCGTTCGTCACCGCTGCGGTTTGAGTAAGCAAATACGTCTTCATTGACGTGTCCGTCAGGGGTATAGAAATCATATAACAGGAAATCGTATACTTGTGAGAATAAATAACGCTTGCGCAATAATGAGAAGATCTCACGCTCATGGCGCTCAACCAGTTGAGCATCGGGGGTCTCGTCCCAATAGGACCGGCGGTACTCCATTCCATATTTTTCTGTGA
>CAZAQS010000263.1:0-6618 GCA_964486825.1 uncultured Anaerolineaceae bacterium
AACGAAGACGCTATCGCGATCTCAGAATGGAACGGTCCACGGGATGAAGGCGGCTATTATTGGCAAACCATGGAAGCTGTCGCTCGCCAGTACAATATCGACCTGGACGCTACCGTTCGAACGTTATCCGAGCCTAAGATGGATATGATCCTGTATGGGACCCGGGGAGAGGAGGTGACCGTTCATTATCAAAACCGGGACGGACGTAAAGCCACGTTCCGCACCCCGTTTGAAGGCGTCATCCGTAACCTGGAGCGGCGTTACAACGAAACTAGCTCGGAATATATGCGCGACAAAATCTCGCAGTTTATGAACCAACGCACTTGCGCCACCTGTGGTGGGGCCCGGCTGCGCAAGGAAGCCCTGGCAGTGACAATCAACGATATCAATATCGTCCACGTGACAGAGTGGCCTGTGTTGCGTACCTTAGAGTGGGTCAACGAGCTTTACGGGACAAATTCTCCTCTGACCTCTCGCCAGAGGGCGATTTCCGAGCGCATACTTAAGGAGATCCAGGCTCGACTGGGCTTCCTGGTTGACGTGGGACTGGATTACCTGACCCTCAATCGCTCGGCGGCCTCGCTTTCTGGAGGGGAGGCTCAGCGGATCCGCCTGGCTACCCAGATAGGATCCAGGCTGATGGGCGTCCTTTATGTATTGGACGAGCCTTCCATCGGGTTACATCCAAGGGATAACAACCGGCTCCTGAGAACATTGATGGGCTTGAGAGACCTGGGGAACACCGTCCTGGTCGTCGAGCACGATGAAGAGACCATCCGTACCGCTGATTGGATCCTGGACCTGGGACCAGGGGCAGGAGAACACGGCGGCCTGGTGGTTGCCGAAGGGCCGGTAAGTGCGATCCTTGAAAACACCGAATCCTTAACCGGCGCCTACCTTTCAGGGCGGTTAAGCGTGCCAATCCCTGATAAACGGCGTAATGGCAATGGTAAAAACCTTACCGTCGTAGGGGCGCGCGAGAACAACCTGAAGAATATCAACGTAAGCATCCCATTAGGGAAATTGGTCTGCATCACAGGTGTATCGGGTTCCGGCAAATCTACACTGATGGTCGAGATCCTTTACAAAGCCCTGGCACGGGAGCTTCACGGCTCACATACCCAACCAGGGGATTATGACCGGATCGAGGGCCTAGATCTCATTGACAAGATCATCAATATAGACCAATCGCCTATTGGCCGGACACCCCGGTCCAATCCCGGCACCTACACCAGCCTTTTCGATGAGATCCGCAAGTTGTTTGCTGAGCTACCGGAGAGCAAAATCCGCGGGTACAAACCAGGCAGGTTTTCTTTCAATGTACATGGGGGACGATGTGAGGCCTGCCAGGGGCAGGGGCAGCTACGCATCGAAATGCAATTCCTCCCGGATGTCTACGTCCCCTGTGACGTTTGCCATGGGGCCCGCTTTAACCGAGAGACACTCCAGGTGCGGTTCAAAGATCTGGATATCTCTCAGGTACTCGACCTGACTGTGGACCAGGCACTGGAAGTCTTCTCCGCATTCCCAGCCATGATGAATAAGCTTACCACTCTGCAGGCGGTCGGATTGGGGTATATCCGCATTGGCCAACCTGCCCCTACCCTTTCCGGCGGCGAGGCACAACGTGTGAAGTTAGCTAAAGAGCTCTCACGCCGTGCCACCGGGAGGACACTGTATGTTTTGGACGAGCCATCAGTTGGGTTACATGCTGCAGACGTGCATAAGCTTATCGAGGTGCTTCAACGCCTGGTAGATTCCGGCAACAGCGTGCTGATCATTGAGCATAACCTGGATATCATCAAGGTGGCCGACCATATCATCGACCTTGGCCCTGAGGGAGGCGATCGTGGCGGCGAGTTGGTCGCGGAAGGAACGCCAGAAGAAGTAGCTCAACTGGATGCTTCTTACACGGGGCAGTTCTTACGACAAACAGTCGCAGAAAGACATTTAACCGGGAAAGTTTTGTAGCAAAAAGTTTCAAGAGCGCCTCTGCCGCACCACCTCGAATAACAGGATACCGGTAGCCACAGCAGCATTCAAGGATTCTGTTACCCCCGGCATAGGGATTTTCACCCGCTCATGGGCAAGGGACTGAGCTTGTTCGCCGACACCCTCGGCTTCTCCACCAATGACCAGGGCAAGGGGAGATTTCATATCGATCTCCGTATAGTCTACCGCTCCCGCAGCATCCGCCAGGTAAACCTTCACTTCCGTATTCGTTCCAGGGCTGAGATACTCCTTGATTCCATACCAGGAACTCGAATGTATGGGCAAGCGAAAATGAGCTCCCATTCCCGAACGCATCACCTTTGGGGAGAAGGGGTCAGCCGAGCCTGGCCCTAGCAGCACAGCTTCCACACCTGCAGCTGCTGCGGTCCTCAGGATCGCACCTAGATTGCCCGGATCCCGCATCCCATCCAAGATCAAGACAAAACCTGGCTCAGGGGGAAGTGGGAGTTGCCGAATCGGTAAAACAGCCAGGATACCCTGGGGAGTCTCCGTATCTCCAGCAGCTTTAAGCACGTGGGGAGCTACCTGTTCTACCTGTATTCCATAGGCCTGAAAGCTGTGGAGAACCTGCAAACCTCTATGGCTGATAGCCTCACTATAAAATACCAAATCAGGTAACCATCCATGAGCGAGGGCTTCTTCTACAAGGCGTACGCCTTCAATTACAAAAGATCCTGCTTCACGCCGCGCTTTCGCGCTCGTGTTCAACGCCCGCATCATTTGAACTTTCGAATTGCGTGTTGACGTAATCATATGGACAGACCTGGTAACCGGGAAACTGGTGGAAAAACGACACTACGCTTCCATCCAGCCTTGCGCCTCCCACTCTGCAAGAAAAGCTGTAATCGTCGATTCATCGAAAAGCGTCAAATGCACCAGGCTCAATCGTGAATCAGGCTGATCTTGAAAATAATCGGATATCGCCTTGTAGAAGACTGCTGCCGCTCGATCCTTCGGGAAGCCAAATATGCCGGTCGAAATCGCAGGGAGGGCAATCGAGGAAACCCTGAGCTGATCAGCCAGCTTCAAGCATCCTGTGACAGCCTGGGAGAGTTTTATGTCTTCGTCGCCATCACCCCACACAGGACCAACAGCATGGAAGATATACTTGCTGGGCAAGTTGCCGGCGCTGGTATAAGCTGGAGCTGAATGCGATACGGGACCATTTTCTCGAACCCAGCGGTTGCTTTCATCTTGAATCTGAGTACCACCCTTACGGGAAATAACGCCTGCCACCCCACCGCCATGCTGAAGATGGCTATTGGCTGCATTTACAATTGCATCCACCCTTTCTTCGGTAAGGTCTCCTTTCACCACCCGCAGGCGTTGACCAGAAGGGAATATATGCTCTTGTAGAACGGTATTCATTCCCACCTCCAGGAGGATTTTAGCATGGGCCTTTATCAGCGTCAACGCAGGTTAAAAAGAAACGCGGAGCTGATTTTTCTCAGCTCCGCTACGAATCGTGATCAGGATGATTTAAGTGCCAAGCGCTTTAGAGACCACAGCCTGGAAAGTTTGCGGGTCGCGAACTGCCAGGTCTGCCAGCATTTTCCGGTTCAGGCTGATCTGAGCCACTTTCATGCCATGCATCAAGCGACTGTAGGTTGTACCGTTTAGACGAGCGCCGGCGTTGATGCGGGTAATCCATAAGCGACGCAAATCCCGCTTTCTGGTGCGGCGGTCGCGATAGGAATACCACAAGCTTTTCAGCATCGCCTCGTTTGCCCGCCTGAACAGGCGGTGGCGGGTACCGAATTGCCCCTTGGTCATCTTCAATATTTTTTTATGGTGCCGGCGACGGTTTGGGCCGGTCTTCACACGAGCCATTATTTACTCTCCTGCGAACCCCTGGACGCCGGTCGCTTTTCACTCCCTGTTGTATGCATCCAGCAGCCGCGATAAAAATTGGTTGTTTAAATACTCTCTGGTATTTTACTTCTTGCCCATATAAGGCGCCAGGCGCTGAACCCGCTTGACGATGCCGCGTCCCTTTACAGGGACCATTTCACTGAACAGCTGCTTTGTGCGCTTCGATGTACGGCGGCGCAAGTGGCTTTTGCCACCCTTCGTCCGCACCAGCAAACCTGTTCCAGTCAAACGAAAACGCTTGGAGGTCGCCTTGTGGGTTTTGATCTTATACTTACCGGTTGTCTGCTTGCGTGGCACTTTAAAGCTCCTCTCACACAAAATTCCGCGGAATAACTTTCATCCGCGGATGATCGGACATTCCATTTTACCTCAGAAAACGCTGAACCAATTATTTCTTTTTGGCCTTGCTGGGGGCCAACACCATCAGCATGCTCCGTCCTTCCAAACCAGGCGCCTGTTCAACCTGTGCAACATCTGACAGTTCTTCAGCGACTTCTTTTAAGTCTTTCAGCGCCAGGTCAAGGTAATCGATTTCCCGGCCTCGAAAACGGATGCGGACTTTCACTTTCATCCCATCTTCAAGCCAGCGGCGGGCATCCCGTACTTTGAATGAACGATGATGTACGTTGGTCTTAGGTCGCAGGCGGATTTCCTTGATCTCTACCTTGGTCTGAGCCTTGCGAGCCTCACGCTCTTTCTTCGTTTTCTCGTACAAAAACTTGCCGAAGTCCATGATGCGGCAAACGGGAGGGTCTGCATTAGGCGCTACTTCCACAAGATCGAGACCTGCTTCACGCGCCATTCTCCGCGCATCTTCGACCGGCACGACCCCTACGTTATCGCCATCCGCCCCGATCAAACGAACTTCCTTCACCCGAATTGTTTCATTAACCCGAAAACCTGTTGCGCTGATAATCTACTCCTTTTTACACACTTCTTGCATACTTAAAGGGGAATATACCCTTAGCAATTAACGAGTTGCATGATACCACAGGAGAGCATAAATCGTCAACTATTGGAGGGAATAAGTATAAAATAAGGGTTGCTTTATTGAACCTATCGCGCTATAATCTACCCGCCCAACAGGCAAATCGGGGCGTGGCGCAGCCCGGCTAGCGCGCTTGCATGGGGTGCAAGAGGCCCCGGGTTCAAATCCCGGCGCCCCGACCAAAGATCGATCTCCGGACAATGTCCGGCCGGATCGTGTCCTACTCAATGCTAAAAGAAGCCTCCTAGAAAGCGTATGCTCTCCCGGGAGGCTTCTGGCTTACAAAGTTCACCTACATCGAAGTATTAGGTTAAAGGACGAACGCCCGGGTGAGGGGGGCACCCGGACGTTCGTCTCCAGAATAATAGCATATATTATTGAGAAATGCAATAGTCAATTTTGTCAGGTTTTTCAGCGTGGGGAGCGGATTTTATCCAGGCAGGATTCCTCAAGCTCCATACTGCGCTGGCAAAGGGAGACAGCCCTATCATAATCAGTGGGGGCAATGAGATAGGCCAGGTAATCGAAACAAGCATGGCGCTGCCAAAGATTATATTCATCGTCCGTCGAGATGCTCTCGCAAAGCTGGAGGGCTGGCTCGAACTCGGTCTGGCTGATGACCTGGGCAGATTCGTAGAGGCAGATGCCCTCGAGGTCGGTGAGTTCGGTCCGGCATAGATCGACTGCTGTCCAGGGATCTGGACGTTCAGTAAGGATTGGGGGTTGGGTCATGATAGTGCGGGATAAATCAAGGATGCAGGTCTCGCGGAGGGGAAGGCCATCCTGACCGCTACCTGGGATCTGGTTACAAATTTCGACTGCCTCTGCCGGTCCTTGCTGGTCGAGGGCAACAGCAGCAGCAATCGCCGGGCAGCGCTCACGATAGAGAGGATCAGAGACGTTAGGGCAGATGCTCAGGATTTCCGCGGCTGTCTCCGGTTCACGGCAGTTCCCGCCCTCACACAGCAAACCAAAGGGTGGCTCCATGCAGGGGGCGCACACGACGTTCTGACATTCATCGGGAAGCTGGATGCGTTCCACAGGGTAGTTGTAGTCGTAGCGTTGGGATGAAAGTAGCAGTCGTGGATCGTTTTCGACCTGCTGAAGTGTGTAGATACCGCCGCAATCGCAGCATCTGTCCAGACGTATGGCCCAGACACACTGAAGGACATCCTGGCAGCCTGTCTGCGGTGTTAGCCCGGGCAACGGAGGCGACGGCGGCCTGCAGGCTGCCAGCACCCACATGCTGAGGATGATAAAAATCGTTTTTTGGAACATATATCCTCCGTTCGCTCTTTCACAATCTATGGACGTAGGATGGGCGAACTAAGTTCCGGGAGATGGCTCCAGCCAGTGATTGGCGAACCGATCCTCTTCTGCTGCAGTTCAATTTATCGTAAATATTTAAGTACCTGGTCAACAAGAACAGAACGGGCTTGCCTTATCGTTCCATATCCGATAAAATGCCTCTATTATGAGCACATCCATCAATCGCCGCGATTTTCTCAAGCTGGGAGTGCTTGGGCTAAGCGGAATGGCCTTCAATGTCTTTCCCTATCCACAAGACGAGTATGGATTCCTGTCCGGCGAAATTGGAAGGGTGACTCATTCGCGGTCCCTCAGTATTTACCAAAAACCGAACGATGAAAGTAAGATCCTTGGACAGTTGTATAGGGATGAGCTGGTGAATATCTACCAGGATGTAACCCCTATCACAGGTCCGGAATGGAACCCGCTCTGGTACA
>CAZAQS010000264.1:0-6550 GCA_964486825.1 uncultured Anaerolineaceae bacterium
GTGGTCGAGGATGATCCCTACGGCCAGCTGCGCTATGAGGGCGAGCACCTGCCCTCTGTCGTTTACCTGGACGGGCAGTTCCGCAAGAACAGCGACCCCTGCTACCGGGGCAATGTTATTTATTTGAGCACCTTTTCCAAGACTTTAGCTCCTGGGTTACGTCTGGCGTGGGTCATCGCACCCCCAGAAGTGATCCGCAAGCTGGTGCAGGCCAAGCAGGGCGCAGATCTGCACACCTCCACCTTCAACCAGATCGTTGCTTTTGAAGTCGCCCGTGGCGGCTTCCTCGACAAGCACGTCCAGCTGATTCGCAAGGTGTACGCCGAGCGGCGAGATGTGATGTTGGGATCGATGGATGCCTATTTTCCACCCGGTGTCCACTGGACTCAGCCGGAAGGGGGCCTGTTTTTATGGGGCATCCTGCCAGAATATATGGATGCTACCGAGCTCCTGAAAGAGGCAGTCAAGGAAAAAGTTGCCTTCGTTCCGGGAGCTGCCTTCCATGCCTGTGGGGGTGGCCATAATACCATCCGCTTGAACTTCTCCAACGCCAAACCTGATCTTATCCGGGAAGGGATCTCCCGGCTGGGGAAGGTCTTGTACGCCAACGTCAAGGAAGCTATCGTCGCCTGATATGCCTGATGAAATAGATAATTACCGGGTTTCGGCTGGAGCAGTTCCATGTCGAGACCCGGTTTTTATAATTATCTTGCCTGCCCATCCTCCAAGAGGAACCTCAGCACCTCCCTTGCAAACAGCTCTGGGTTGGTATGGTGGGCCATGTGCTGCTGGCCTGGGAGGATCACGACCCGGCTATCTGGCAGGGCAGAATCGACCATTTCAATTGCCTGGCGGGAGAATGAAGGGCTGTCGCCGCCCAGCAGGAGCAGCGTTGGGATCCGTAGATTTGCATATTTACTGGCATCGAAATTATAGAATCGATCGACCAGCATCTCCCTGGGAAGTGTCGGTGCGAGGGGGATACGCGCTGGCCACAAAGGCAACCTTCGGTACACATCGATCTCGTCATCGGGCATCCCGGCTCCCTCCCGCAGGAACAGTAGCATGGCAGCTTCCAATTCGTCCTGGTCAATGAGAGCCTGTAACTGATCTGGAAGATCCGGTGGAGTCGGAGGGCTAATATTGTGGACATGTGGTTCGTAGAGGACAAGCCTGCCGATCTTATCCGTCAACAGAGCTGCCTCCAGGCATAACAGACCTCCCAAGGAGTGACCGAAAACATTAACTGGTTCGCCGATTGATTCAACCAGCGCGCTGACATCTTCTACTTCACGCATGAAATCGTAGTCAGGAGAGTCACCGCTGCCTCCTCTCCCGCGCCGGTCCATGGCATACACGGTGAAATGTCCCTCGAAATATGGCGAGATCCTCGTCCAGCTCCTATGATCAGCAGTCATGCCGTGAACGATGAGCAGCGCGGGTCCTGCACCGCTACGCCGGAAAGCTATCGTTGTGCCGTCTTTTGATTTGATCTGTTCCATGATGTTTCCTTAAAAATTTATGCCCGCAGGAATCCAAGCACCTCACCGGCAAACAGCTCCGGGGCGGTATCCATGGCGATATGCTGCTGCCCTGCCAGGATAACGATCTGGCTGTTGGGCAGTGCATCGTCGATTATCTCTATTGCTTGCCTCGCAAGAGGCGGGCTATCCCCGCCCAGCAAGAGCATGGTTGGCGTTTGAAGTGTGGAAAATCTATTTGCCTCAAAGCGGTAGGTACTCAATGCGTCCAGCTCTCTAGGAATGGTAGGGACAAGGTTGATACGTACTTTCCACATAGGCAGCCGGCGGAATTCCTCTAGCTCGTTCTCTGGCATTTCCACAAGCTCCTTAAATAAGATTTCCAACGCCGGTTCGAATTTACCTTGATCGACGAGTGCATGCATGCGCGTAATAAAGTCTGGGGGTATATAGCTATTACCGGTAGGTGCATCCGGTTCATAGAGGATTAGCCGGCTGATCGTGCCCGTCAAAAGGGCTGCTTCCAGGCACAATAAGCCGCCATAGGAATGGCCTAAAACGCTAACCTGCTTTCCAATCGCCTCCGCCACAGCGGCTATATCCTCCGCCTCACGTTGGATGGTATAGACAGGAGAATCGCCGCTCATTCCTCTGCCGCGCCGGTCCATGGCGTAGACCGTGAAATCGCGCTCGAACTGGGGGGAGATCGTTGACCAGCGGGAATGGTCGGCAGTCGTGCCGTGTACGAGTAACAGGGGTGGCCCAGTACCGCTGCGGCTTATACCAATCGGTGTGCCACCTTTTGGTTGGACTTGCTCCATGATGATTTCCTCCATTAAATCGGCTGGATTTCCAGTGGATATAAAGATGGGTTCCATTAACCAGGTATGATCCCGATTAATAAAATTATATCAAATCAGTCCAGTTTGTAATCTTGGTGCATGGAGAGGGTAATTCCTTTTGACAGGCAAGAATGGGATTGTTGACCCAGGTAGCGTTAAAAACAGGATGGTTTCTAATCCATCCTGTCTCGATCTTTTCGTTCTTGGGTTTTAATTAACTTCGATCAGCTCGACGTCGAAGATCAATGTGGCGTTGGGTGGGATCACCGGCGGGAAGCCGGATTCGCCATACCCTAGCTCGGATGGGATGATCAGCGTTCGCTGGCCGCCCTCGCGCATACCGGCGATGCCTTCGTCCCAGCCTTGGATCACGCGGCCGGCGCCCAACGTGAACTCGAACGGCTGTCCTCTTTCCCTGGAGGTATCAAACTGGGTCCCGTCTTCCAAACGCCCGGTGTAATGTACTTGCACCCGGCTTCCGGGAACAGCCTCGTCGCCATCACCTATCACGATCTCCTGGTATTGTAACCCGGAGGCCGTCGTAATGACTTCACCCGCCGGAGCAGCAACTGGGGTCTCAACTGCCGGAGTTTCAGGGGTAAGCGCCTGCCAAACCAAATAAGCGATCAGTCCCAAGAACACCAGCACAATAAGCGCTATTACAATCCTGCGGTTGCGGATACGCGCTGCTCTTGCAGCGCGGCGCTGTTCACGGAAAGTATTACGGGACATATTCACCTCCTGGCGGGATAGTTAAATATACCACTAATCGCGCAATTGGTTCTGCCAGAGCCGGAATTCCTTGAGGATCGAGCCGCCGATGAATTCCCGCAAGATCGAGTTGTCCGGGATCAGGTCGGCTTCTAGCGGCAGGAACCACTCCAGCAGCGCCAACAACCGCTTAGCCTCCACGTATTCGGGCGTGCGTGGGGGTACCTGCCGCAACAAGGGCTCTGCCAGTGGCTTGAGAGCCGCAAGCTCGTACGCCAGCGCAGAGTTGAACATCACGTTCGCGTTTTCCTGGTACGGGAAGATATTGAGCTTCTCCCCCTGGCGCACGGATTCCCAGCGCTGGATGGTTTGTTTGGCCGAGTAGCCACGCTCGCTCGCATCGCGCACGATCCTGCGGATCAGGCGTGTATCCGTCGTGGAGATACGATTGTGGCTGTCCAGGTTGAGCTGCGTCAGCGCCGATACGTAGATGCGGAAAGCCTGACCGGGCTCCAGGTCAGGGAGCAGGTCAGGGTTCAACCCGTGGATACCCTCCAGGATGATGAGCTGGCTGGTGTGCAGGCGGGCTTTTTCACCGTCCTCGCGCAATCCGGTACGGAAGTTGAAGCGGGGCAGGCGCACGGTCTCTCCTGCCACCAGCCTGCGCAGGTCATTGACCAGCCGGCGCCGGTCCAGGGCTTTGATGCTCTCGAAGTCCCTCTCACCGTTCGAGTTGTAGGGTGTTTTTTCCCGGTCGAAGAAGTAGTTGTCCATCTCCAGCGGGAATGGCGACAGGCCTTGCGATAATAGCTGGATTGAAAGACGTTGTGAAAGGGTGGTTTTCCCTGATGAGGACGGCCCGGCAATCAGGATGATGCGCGGGAGGCGTGACTCCTTGCGCAAGGCAGCGATTTGAGAAGCCACTTCGGCTACGTAGCGCTCGTGCAGCGCTTCCGACACCAGGATCAGCTCCCGGATTCGGCCGGCCTGGATCGAATCGTTCAGCGCGCCTACGTTCGAAATTGACAGCCTTTCCAACCAATCGCCGTACTGGCGGAAGGTGGATAGCAGCTTAGGGTATTCTGGAAGGGGTAGTAGCTCGGTTGGCCGGTGGCGGCGCGGGAAGCGCAGCGTAAACCCGCCGTCGGTCCTGACCAGGCTGAACCAGCGCAGGTATCCCGTAGAAGGCACCATATACCCGTGGTGGTAGTCCTGGTGGTCCCTCAGGCGATATAGGGTCAGATAATCCTTGCGGCGATGCGCCAGGAGCCTGACCTTGTCCTGGTGGTCCTTGGATTTAAAGTACTCGACCGCCTCACCGATCGGGACTTCGTTCTTTTCAAAAGGGATATCACTTTTAACCAGGTCATTCATATGGTCTTCAAGATCTGCCAGCTCATCTTCGCTGAGCGGCGTCCTGCCCATCACATGGCAATAGTAACCGCCCGAAGCAACGGAGTGGTCGATCGTCAGGGTGCCATCGGAGTAAAGGTCGTCGAAGGCCGCATCCATCAGGAAAGTCAGAGAGCGGCGGTAGATCAGCATGCCGTCCGGCTCGCCCATGGTGACCGGTCGCACGGTCGCCTCCATGACGATGGGGCAGGTCAGCTCGCGCAGTTCTCCGTTGACGACTGCGCCAACGATAGGCGGGTTTTCGCGCTCCGGAAGCGCCTGCAGGAAAGCCATCACCGGCGCGCCGCGCGGCCCGGACAGCACCCTGCCGTCCGGCAGGTGCACTTCCACATTGGGGCTCTGGTCGACGAATTTGATCGGTACAGATGACATTGCCATAAAGTTCCTTCTAACGATAATGGACGGATATTGTATCATTTTTCACCGGGGGCTACCCGGCCTCAGCGCCTCCGCTGTCCCTTAATTATGGTGGATTTAGGCCACTAGATGATAAAGAAAAAGGGTTGAATTTTGGGTGCTACTTACGCCCAAAATTCCATTTATCCCTGATTCAGGTTATTTCTATAACAGGGGCAAGGTTCGTGCCAGGTAGGAGCCTGTTTCAGGTGAGCCCCGGGATTTTCTTCTGTTAGCACAGGACTTCCCAACCGGGATGCGATGCAGAAGTGCCCAATCTGAAATTCGCCCCTTAGATGTGGAGTTAATTGATCGGATAAGATATAATTTGTCCTACGGAACGGGCGGGCCATTACCCAATGAAAGCTACTTCGATCGACTGCAGGTTGATTTCATTTATCGAATAAAGTAATCGCCCAGGGCATTAAAACCATGCGCCCCGCCGGTTAGTATAACGGCGGGGCATTTTGCTTGGGATTGGTATGGCCTCAGCGTTCCAAAATTGGCTCGGAATACTCCACCGAGCAGCATAACACCAGCTCTTTAGCAGCTTTGACTTCGTCTAGCCTGCCAACCGGGGTATTGTGCGGGGCGGACTTGAGCAGCTCCGGCTGGGTGCGGGCTTCTTCGGCGATCTTCAGAAGCGCATCCGCGAATTCGTCCAGGGTTTGCTTGCTCTCCGTCTCGGTCGGCTCGATCATCAGCGATTCATGGACGATGAGCGGGAAGTAATTGGTGGGCGGGTGGAACTTGTAATCCATCAGCCGCTTGGCGATATCCAGGGCGTGGATCTCCGGGACATCCGGCCAGCGCCCCTCGATCACGAACTCATGCATAGGTACCCGGTCGTAGGGCAGGTGGTATTTGTCTTTTACCAGCGCCAGCAAGTAGTTGGCGTTCAGGACTGCGAACTCCGAGACCTTGCGCAATCCATCTGGGCCGTGCACGCGGATATACGTGTAGGCCCGCAGCATCATCCCGAACTGGCCGAAGAAGGATTTCACCCGCCCGATACTCTGCTTAGGAGTGTGGAGTCCGTATAGCGGCGGGTCCTCCTCGTTAGCGTCTTCCAGGATGGTAGCGATAGGCCCAGGCAGGAAATCCACCAGCTTCTCGATCACGCCTACAGGACCAGAGCCGGGGCCGCCGCCTCCATGCGGAGTAGAGAAGGTCTTGTGCAGGTTGTAGTGCATCACGTCAATGCCCAGCTCGGCCGGGCGGGCGATGCCCAGTAGGGCGTTCATATTCGCACCGTCCCCGTAAACCAGCCCGCCAGCCTGGTGAACGATCTCGCATACCTGTTCGATATTTTCCTCGAATAAGCCCAGCGTGTTAGGGTTAGTGATCATCAAACCAGCCAGGGTATCATCGCACTCGGCGCGCAGCCTGTCCAGGTTGATATTACCACGCTTGTCAGAGGGCAGCTGCACGACGCGCATACCGGACATCGCCGATGTGGCCGGGTTGGTGCCGTGGGCCGAGTCGGGGATCAGGATCTTGACCCTCTGTTGCTCGCCCCGCGAGTGATGGTAGGCCCGGATGATCAACACACCCGTTAGCTCACCCTGCGCTCCGGCAGCCGGCTGCAAGGTCATGCCTGAAAAACCGCCGATCTCTTTCAGGTATTCCTGCAGCTCGTACATCACCAGCAAGCAACCCTGGACCGTCTCGAGCGGTTGGAGTGGGTGCACGTGTGCGAAGCCCGGC
>CAZAQS010000265.1:0-6546 GCA_964486825.1 uncultured Anaerolineaceae bacterium
TTATTCATCAGCGGCCGCTGGCGATACGATTTGGTAGCCCTGATGGCACTGCTGACTTTAACCCTGACCGGATTGATCCCCCATGAACGCACATTTACCGGTTTCAGCAACCCAGCCGTCATTACGGTGGCAGCCGTGCTGATCGTCAGCCGCGGCCTCCAAAACTCGGGCCTGGTGGACCTGATCGGGCAGAGGCTGGCGCGCTTGAAAGGGGGCATAACCATCCAGCTTGCTGCTCTGACAGGCCTGATCATGGTTTTGTCGGCCTTCATGAACAACGTTGGCGCGCTGGCGCTGCTGCTGCCCGTTACGATCCAACTCTCCCGTAAAAAGCATATTTCACCCTCCTTATTGTTAATGCCGATAGCCTTTGCCTCCCTTTTAGGAGGTATGACAACATTGATCGGGACACCGCCAAATATCATCGTGGCTTCCTTCCGCGAGCAAGCCGGGGCAGAACCCTTCCGGATGTTTGATTTCACACCGGTTGGGCTTGGGGTGGCCCTGGCTGGAGTGGCCTTTATCACCCTGCTGGGTTGGCGCTTGATCCCCTACCGGATCAACAACGCCTCGACGAATGGAATGTTCGATATCGAGAAGTATTTCACCGAGGTACGCGTTCCGGAAGAGGCGAAACAAGCCGGCCTGCGTCTGAGCGAATTCCGGGAATTGAGGGAGGCTCAAGCAATTATCGTGGGCCTGGTGCGAGGGAAGGAGAGACTTCCCTCGCCTCAGGCGCATACGAAACTGGAGGCCGGCGATATCCTGACAGTCAGGGTTGACTCAGACAACCTGGAAAACCTGGTCAATACCACGGGGCTCGAATTGGTAGGCAGCGAGAAAATTGGACTCCCGGAATTGGAGTCTGATGAGGTCAACCTGGCAGAGGCTGTGGTGATGCCCAATTCCATGATGATCGGCGGAACGGCCTGGAGCCTGAACCTGCGCCGGAATTACGGGGTCAATTTGCTGGCGATCTCTCGCCAGGGAGCTCGCCTGCGCTCACGCCTGGACCGCGTTACCTTTCAAATGGGAGATGTGCTGCTGTTGCAAGGCCCGGATTCAATGATGAAAGACATCCTGGCGAGACTGGGCTGTTTACCGCTGGCAGGACGAGGCCTGCGGATCGGGCAACCAAGGCGGATTGCGTTGTCGTTGATCATTTTTATTACGGCATTAGGGGTGGCAGCCGTTGGGCTGGTTCCGGTGTCAGTGGCCTTTGTTACGGCCCTGGTGGTTATGTTGATGGCGAGGCTACTCTCCTTGCGAGAGGCTTACGAGAGCGTGGACTGGCCGATTATTATCATGCTGGGGGCGATGATACCGGTTGGCGAAGCGCTGGAGACGACAGGCGCTGCTCAACTGATTGCGGATGGTCTGTTGAATATTTCCAACCAGATGTCTCCCGTTTTGACCCTGGCGATCGTGCTGATTGGGACGATGTTCCTGTCGGATTTGGTCAATAATGCAGCCGCGGTAGTCTTGATGGCCCCTATCGGGATCAGTGTGGCGAACGGATTGAATGCTAATATCGATTCATTCCTGATCGCGGTGGCTATCGGGGCATCCTGTGCCTTTCTGACGCCCATCGGGCACCAGTCCAATACGCTGGTGATGGGCCCGGGTAGTTATAAGTTTGGGGATTACTGGCGCATGGGTTTACCGCTCGAAATCATCGTGGTGGTTGTATCCATCCCGCTGATCCTGCTGGCCTGGCCGCTCGGGATATAAGGGAGGCGAGCTCAACCACCCAGCCCCTGGATCTCCAGCAGGAGTGTCTCAAGGTGTTTCTCCAGGATGGAATAAGAAAAGTAGCGCCGGCCCAGCTCGTAATTATTATCCACCATCTGCCTGGACTGCTCAGGGTTTTCCAAGATCTGCCTGGCCCGCTCAACACAACCCTCATCTATATAATCCGTAAACGTGATGAATTGAAAGCCCTTGGGCTGGATATCTGTCGAAAAAATAACATAATTGCTCATCAGCAGAGGCCGGCGATAATAGACCGCTTCCAGAAAAGCATTGCCGAAGCCTTCGATCCTGGACGGATAGGTCACCAGGCTGGCCTGGTGGTAAGCATCCGCCAGGGAGTAGAGTTTGAGGCCATCCTGCTGTCCACGATCGAGACGGAAGCGATGGGAGGCAAACAAGACCCGCACCCCCATTATCTCAGCATACCTGCGCAGGTAAATTTCATATTTGTGGCCCTCGTCTCCACTTTCATGAGATATGACCAAGGCGCAGTTTAATTCGAGCCTGCGGGCCAGCTCGATGGATTGTTCGATCCGCTTGCGAGGGACTATACGTGTCGGCTGGAGCAGGAGGTATTCGTCCGGACGGATGCCCAGCTCAGCGCGCATATCATCGGCGTAGGTACCGGGTGGAGCAGGTTCCACCTCGAAGTCCATGACGTTGGGAATTACGGTAGAGCTCACTCCGGTGCTCAAGGATAACTGGCGTTGGGCGTTGGTATTGATGACGACGTGATGGATCGAAGGAAGGGTGGGAGGAAAGGCCGCTCTCAGGTAATCGTCGGCCGCGCCAACCGCAAAGCGCTCGCGCTCCCAGGTGAAGTCATGGTGGTGGGCAATGACGGGTATGGCTTCTTCGGCAATCAACTCGGTGATTGCCCGCCCCAAAGGGATATTCATCGGCAGCGATAGAGCGTTCTCGACGATCAGGATCTGCGGCTCGAACTGTTTTAGAAAGCTGTGCAGGTGAGCTTTCAGGTGGTCAGATAGCTTCTCGATGGCGAGGGATGTCTCGGGTTTGCGGCGGTAATCGTCAAAAAGCTCGGAAGTCAGGCTGCGAATATCCGGATGGTTGATATGCGCTTCGGGCACGACGTAGCTGCGGTCGGCAGGCCAATCTGATTCACCCGCAAAGAAGAAACAGCTCTGACCCAATCCGGACAGGACGTTCACCCATTTGCGGGTTTCAAGCGAGACGCCATCATTCCCGGAAAAACGGGACGAAATGAAACCAATGCGGTTCTTTTTTCTTGCCATGTCCTGCCTCCGATTTCCCACTTGTTTACTTTTATCAACAGCCGGTTAATTGCCGGATAGTACTATTGGACTATCGCTTACGGATCTACCTGATAGTATAATATTCTTTTGCCCGGATCTAGATCGTTTTCTTGCCCAGGCTTATTTGCCAAAATCTCGTTCGAACACCGCAGCTCACGAAACATCTTAGATATCAGCCAAAATCAGTCTGGCTTTTTGAGGCTGGAAGTATGACCCTATCCAGAGGCAGGGATTTTCGAGGTCTGGCTGGAATCCGGATAAACCTTCGGTTTTAGCAAAAAGCAGGTAGTTAGGAGCAGGGGGTATAGATAGATGGGCACTTCAAGGAATAACCATCTACTACCGCATATCCTGTTGAAATTATCACCGGATGTGTTCTTCCACCCGTTGTGGAGCTATTTCTACCCACACTCGGCTTTCGTATCTTCTGAGATCATCGAAAGATTACAGCCACCCATCCAAAAACTGCTGGTGGATGGAGATTACCGAAATGCGGCCCAACTCATGCTGATCTGCGCGGCCCTCGAGAAGCGCTATGGCGACCCGCTTTCTTCCATCGATACAGTTCAAAACGTATGGAAGATAGGAGATTCGATTAAAGCGCCAGAAATTATACGCTGGGCGGCATGGGGAGGGTGTGCGATCTGGGCCGGGTTGGGTGAGCTTTACCAGGCGGGAGAACACCTTGAGCGGCTGCAAGGGCAGCTCGATGTGGACAAGGATTGGATTCTGGCGTCGACATTGGAGATAGCAAAAAATGTCCTGCTTGATTCGCGGAGCGACCGGGGCAGTTTGCCGGAGATCTTAAGCTGGCTGCGAAGTTGGGGAGAGCCTTCATATGAAAAGTCGCTCCAGGCTTCCTCATACGGGCATTCCAGCCAGGCTTTAGCGCGTTTTTCCATAAATTGGTGGAGAGCTTTGATTAAACTGATGGTAGAGGTCCTTGCCGGGGAGCAGCCTTTGTGGGGAGAGCTAAATGGACAGGTGGATAAGAAGAATGGAATGGTCGACCCGAAGACAAACCTGCATGTAGCCACCCCAGCACCACAACAGGTAGCCCGGCAATTGCCTGCATCCACCTTTACCGGGGCCTACGTGGGACAGGCCAATCAGGAAACCGGGCAGGGTACGGATACAGAGCCGGAAAGTCAAGTCGGGAGAGAACGCATTTCCTTGAAGTTTTATTGCCTGGGCAGTTTTCGTTTGTATCAAAACGACGATTGGGTCTATCGTTGGGCAAGCAGGAAGGCTCTTTCTGTTTTGAAGTACCTGGTTGTGTACCATCCTACACCGCTATCGAAAGACGTACTGATGGATTCCCTTTGGCCTGAGGCGGACACTGAATCTGCTCGCCGGAACTTGCACCAGGCAATTTATACCTTGCGGCATACGCTAAAAGAAGGGGCGCCTGATTTCCAGCATGTTTTGTTCGAAAAAGAGCATTATTTCCTTAACCCGGATATGGAGATTTGGCTTGATTTTATCGAATTCGAACGGCATTACCAGGCGGGCATCCAGATGGAGGAAGTCCAGCAGTTCTATGAGGCAATCCGGTCTTATGAAGCAGCCGAGCTTTTATACAAGGGGGATTTTATGGGAGATGACCTCTACGAGGACCTGCCCGCAGCGCGACGGCAATATTTCTGGGAAATGTACCTTTCAACTGCCTACCGCCTGACGCGTTGCTACCTGGACCTGGGACAAATCCGAGCAGCGATCCCGATCAACCAGAGGATCTTGGAGAGGGATAAGACTCAGGAAACCGCCCATCAAAACTTGATCCAATGCTATATCCAACAAGGGCAGAGGAACCTGGCGATACAACAGTACCGAAATTGCGTGCAGATCCTAAAGGATGAACTCGATGTCCCACCTTCCGTTGAGACACGAGCGATCCATCAGAAAATAATCCAGATGTGAGTTGTGAGAGAATAAGCTTGCTTAATCCCACTGGAATTTCCCCAATATTGCTTCAATTTGTTGGCGCAACTCAGGGGTCAACCAGGATGCTTCGTCATCGAAGATACCTGGGACCGAACCCTGGGATTCGGAATTTCCAGCCAGGTATTCTTTGTGAGCGTTATTGGTATGCCGGGCAGTCGGGTCACCGATGTCGATAATTTCCAAGGTCTGCTTGCCGTGTTCGGGAAAATGAATGTAGCGCGCCCGGTAGCTGCATTCCCGGCAGGTGAACTCCCAACCAGCACCGTTTTCTCTTTCGATCCTCTCAGTTATCGTGTAATGAACCTTCAAATTATCCATTGTACCGATCGTACTCCTTTTTCTAATTACCCCACTAATTCTTGCTGTTAATCCTACCTTCCCGGACCATTACCAACAATGGGGAAGTATCCCCTGGGGATCTAAGGATTATCCCTTAGCGAAAATAGGAATGTCCCTATGCCACCAATAAATCCGACCAGTTTCTCAAATAACGATTTTTAACTGGTTTATTGATCGAAAATTAAGCAAGAATTGAGAATAAGTGGATAGGATAGGTACAATTCACCTGTTCTGAGCGCTCAGAAAATCCAGGGGATCAATTTCTTGAGTTTTATAAGGAGACGAAAAATGGGACCAAACGATGCCGAACTATCAAGAGTATTTACCAGAGAGGTTGGAGGGACTATCGCAGATATTTCTCTATCACTTACGAACGACTTCGAAATTGTCGTAGAAGCGGAAGCGGGCGCTGCGATGCATGGCGGTGGCACAGCATATCTTGTTGATGTGGTTGTCAGAGATATTACTGCTAACAATGACATCCCGACCGCGCCTGCTGATTATCAAGGGAATATGGGAGACGCTAATTGGCCCAACCAGGCAAGACAATTTGTCTTCACTGTTTCAAGCGCTGACCTAGCGGGGAGAGAAAATAATATTTGTAAGGTAACGGCCTACCTGAAAGCCGGAGTTGCAAGCCCGGATGTGTCATTTGCCGAGAGCCACCCTTTTATCATCACCGCATAAATAAACACACACGCTTGCTTTGTTAAAAAAAGAAGACGTTCCACCATCCGTTGGGGAGCGTCTTCTTTATAACCAAGTAAATATATGTCTACTCGTTATCGAGGTCGATATTTTTTAATACATCTTCGATTGCAGCACGGAGATCATCCGGTAGGGTTAATTCCTCAATCTCCATAATTTGAGCCGGTCCTATACGCAAATCATCTATTGTGCTGCCTGTATGGCTAAACCGTTCGTCCCCAGTTTCAAGGACAGTAATGTGAAACTGTGGTTCTATTTGAAGTAACAGCTTACGAGAACATTCGGAACAAGCCCATTCTAGTGGGCCTGCAGGGTGGATTCTCTCAAGCTGCATTTCATGTTGTTGTGAAAAAGCATTTAATAACATCTATCTTGTATCCTTTCATGGCATCGTGTTTGCCGCATCTATACTATCTAACCATATAGGTTAAATTATTCAAATAGGGGTAATTCCGATATCTGGGTAGGAATCCCCCTATTAACAGTTAGGGAAAACGCTAAATAACTCTATTACTTTATTTATTAA
>CAZAQS010000266.1:0-6408 GCA_964486825.1 uncultured Anaerolineaceae bacterium
ACCGTGCAGTTGGTCATAGAAAGAAGGTTGTGCTGCCACCAGGCCAGCCCGGGGAAAGGTCTCCAGGATTTTAAGGCTTTTCTCGAGCCACCCGGACCGGAATAACACATCCGAATCGGAATAGCAGATCAGCTCATTCGGCATAGATCCCAGGATCCAGTTCAATGCCCCCGTCTTTCCCAGGTTATGCTCTGAACATACCAGCCATTCCAACATACCAGAATGGTACATCTCCATAAGCTCAGCCTGCACAGCCGGGCAGCTCCCGTTATCGAAGACCAACAAATCGAAATCGCCCGGGGTGGCGTAATACAGACTGGCAATCTGGTCCTTCAGAATCGACAACAACTGCTCGAAATACCCGTATAGCGAAGGGATATAGACCAGGATAGCCACTCCCAACCGCTTGGGCTGGTAAGCTGGCATACCCATCTTTGCAGGATTTTGTCCTTTTCTCATGCGCTTCGTACTTCTATTGGATTACACACCTTGTAAAGCCTGCCGTAAGGCGCCGGTAAACCTTGCGATGCTATAACGATCCAGCATTTGGTCCCTACTCGTAATCAAGGCCGAGCGGCGGCGCTGGTAACCAGCCTGGTCCTGCATTAAGCTGCCGATAGGGACATGCTGGTCATCTATGCGAATCAAGGCGGCTTCAGCTCCGTTTTCCAGCTCACCAGGCGCTCCCCAATATAAGGGCACGCTCCCGGCGACAAAACAATCCAGCAGCTTTTCGGTAACATAGCCAGGCTGGCGCTGGTTTTCAAATACCAGGCAGTACCGGTAGCGCTTCATGATATCGATCTTGCTGGCTGCCAACCCTCGGTAGGATGGCAGCGATTTTGGCCAGCCACCTCCGTAAACATCCACCACTTCCGCCCACCGCTCTGCCATATGCAGTCGGTTCTGGTAGCGCTCTTGCGGGTGCAGCGTTGCGATCATCACGGCTTTCTTCTTGCGCGGCAAGAACGGTAGCAAGTAAACCGAGAGAAAGTCTCGCTTCGAATATCTCCATTGTTTTTTCATGCCTGGAAAACCCCGCCGGTCCCGGTGAGAGCTGGCCTGGCTTTTCTCGTAAGGGATATCGAAGTGGATAAAACCCGGATGCAAGGCATAAGTCGGGTCAAAGCTCAAGAAGAAGGAGAACCTGGCACATTCTTGATAAGCAATCTCCCAACCCTGGTAAGCCTCCATCTGGAGCAGGATTGTCCTACCGTAGGAAGACATAAGCTCGCCGATCGATTCCCAGGTCGCCTGGTTCAGGTTGGCAACCAACAACGTTGCCTCAGGCGATGGTGTCTTTTGCCCTACTTTCACCAGCTCAGCTCCCGGGCAAGCCTCCCAAAACCTGAAGAAGGATGGAAAATTCCAGCCTCTATCCAGCCGGGTGCGGTTGTACTGCAAGATTTCATCGATCCCATACGCCCCTGTCAGGTGGATCTCACCCATGAACACCTCGTAGCTTGTTATTCAGAAACCCTGCTCTCAACTGTAGTAAAGCTTGAAGATGGCATTATAAACCGCCAGCAAGCTATTCTTAACGAAGGGGATATTGGCGACTCTTTGCTTGAGTGGGGAGGAGCCGTTTCGAGATCCTGGTGCAGACTCCGGTTTCAATTTGGGCTCATTGCTCATATTTTGAGCCAGCGGCTCGTTGGTCATCAAGCGCAGGTAGCCGGCCGCATTGATCCTTTCATCCAGCATGCGTACCTGCCCCATTGGCCTGGTCATATCAAAGGGCAAAAACTCTTTAAGGACTGCTTTATGGGAGATAAACTGCCAATGACTGGCGCCTACATGGGCGCATATTCCCCGGTACGTGACACGAATATCACCATCGCCGGATTCGAACCACTCGCGGGCTTGCTCTTCACTATTCCCCAGGCTCATCACAAAGTCTTTGAAGACTTCCCAGGAAAGGAACTGGCCTCGCTCCAGGATGGCATCCGGGGAAGCGGAGGCCCATTCAATGGTATGGGAGGAATATTTTTCTGGTGTTCGGAAAGGCCGGCTGGTGACCATGCCGACCTTCGGGTAAGCCTCCAAAATCTCCAGGGATTTGGAAAGCCAGCCGGGATAGAAATAGGCATCGTTGTCGGTATAGGCGATGATCTCACCTGGGGCAGCCTCGAAAATGATGTTCCATGCGCCGCCCTTGCCCAGGTTCTTCTCTGAAAGGATCAGGTACTGGATCTTGCCTTGACCGGCTGCCTGGACCAGGTAATCCTTGACTTCCGGGCAGCTCCCATTATCGAAGACCATCAAATCGTAGGGAAGATCCGTGCTCTCCCAGATGCTGTTCAGGCACATCTTGAGTACGTCCGGCATCTTTTCA
This sequence comes from uncultured Anaerolineaceae bacterium, assembly GCA_964486825.1. Classification (GTDB taxonomy): domain Bacteria; phylum Chloroflexota; class Anaerolineae; order Anaerolineales; family UBA4823; genus CAZAQS01. The sequence continues at coordinate 2,336 of CAZAQS010000266.1, forward strand.
TAGAAGCCGCTCAAAAAGGGGATATAGTTCAAAACGGCGACTGTCACCCTTTCAGGCTTGGCTACCTGCTTGATAAATTTGGCTGGATTCTGTCCCTTACGCATGCTTACCTTTTCAAATTTGAGATTTCTTGCCTGGGCTGAGCTGTTGGAGCTTGTATCCCAGGCGGCCGCGCCATTCACCCCACGCCTTCACGGGATGAAAAATAGCAAAGGTGAGCTCAGCTAAGGGCCTGGATTTAAGGCTAACGATTGGGAAAGTCTCGAGCTCTCGCAGAAGTTTCTGGCCTCGCCTTGGGATGGGGCGCAATTGACCTGAAACCAGCCGGAAATCGGCGTCTTGCAGGGAGAACAGAGCCCGCCTGCCGCCTGCCAGGCGTACATTCGCGTCTGTCTCTGGCAAGCGGTAATGGGGCTGGCCACCCGGAAGATGCCCGTAATCGTGTTCTTGGTGGATCACCATCAGGGAAGAGGTTGCGTCTACCACAGGCCAGCGCTGGCGGCGCGCGGCGAAGATCATCCAGTTATCCCACCCGGCCCTACCGATTGCAAACGGCGGTATTTTCATAAAGCAGTCACGCGGGAAGAGAAAATAATCACTGCCGCTGGCCGGGTGCAACTGCCCGGAATCCTGCACCTGCCTTTGCAGGCGCGTCTCCCAACCGGGCCCGAAATCCAGCTCCTGGCGCACTGCCAAATCCCAGCGCCTGCCCACTGCTAAGAACCGCTCTGCAGCGGTTCTCAACTCCAAAGCCACTTTCAGGAAGTTTGGCAAGAGCAGGATATCAGCGTTTACATACGCCAGGATGGTGCTATCACTGGACCGGCGAGCCAGCTCGAAGATCGAGCTGACCAGGGGCGTACCGAGCTCATTGGTGGCAACTCCCGGCAAGTGGCGTGCGCCCAGGTCAGAAGCCGCCTCGGCGATGCCTGTCTCCTCCCCAACCAACAGCACCTCTACCTGGCTGTCCATCTCCATCCAGGAGCGAATGGCGTTACGTTGGATCATATCTATATTGGGATTGGAAAAGGGCTTGGGAGCTGTAAAAATCGTCAGGGCTGTCATGGGAATTCAGGAGATATCTACCTCTGGCAGAGGCAGCCAGGCGCGATGGGGGAAAAACTTCTGCAATACGCGCCGCTTTAGCATTCCAAGGTTTCTCTTCAAAGGGACGTTGGCTTCCGGTATAAGTTTCCCATCTCCGGCCAGGGGCAGATCCGGTGCGGAATGGGCCAGGATGGTGATATACAGGGGAAGCAATTGCGAACGCGGTTTTCCATGCTTGCGCAAGGAAACCACATCGAAGCCGGCCTTCTTCAGAGTTTGAACCAGCGTGTGTGTGCTGAAGGCAATCATATGCGCCAGCTCGAATGAATCGTGCGCATACAAATTAGGCACCTCCAACAGCAGCAAGCCGTCCTCGACAAGCAGGTCTCGACGTAAGCCCTGGAGATAGGCTACTGGATCGGGGAAATGCTCCAAGACATGCGCCAGGCTGATCAACTGAAAAGGCCGCTCCTGGCTTTCGCGTAGCTCATTCAGCGATTCATACACTTTAAGCCCCAGCGACTGAGCATGCCTGCGGTAAGCAATACCAGGCTCTACCCCTACAGGCTCCGTTTGGTATCTATCGTGAAAACCGATCAGCAGCATGCCTGTAGATGAGCCGATATCGAGATGCCGGATGCCGGGCTCGATCTTATCCCGCGTGAATGCCACCAGTGCAGAAGCCCGCTCGCGTTGCACTTGCAGGTCTTTTTTATTGGGTCCTTCGCTTCCCTGGTAGATCTCCCGGTATTCCTTCTCATAGAAGGCCTCCAGCTCCTCATCCGACATGCGCGGCGATTGATAGACCAGGCCGCAAGTTTTACAAAGGCGGTTGGTTACCAGCGATGCCTGCACTACCCGTCGGTCAAATAGCTCGCTACCGGTGGAGCTGCATAAGGGACAGGTTTCAACGTTTACAGACATAGGATCCATCACCGTCCAGTTTCACTCTCCTGGTAATTCTTATGCCGGACAGCCGCATTGACCTTGGCCAGGTCGGGCTCTCGTTCGAACAGGTCTAGAACCTCATACCAGCTAAAATCACCCCGGTTCTCGAAGCGCCGGTAAACCTCTCGCACCAGGTCCAGGTCTTCCTGTGTATCCACCGTCCAACGCAGGTTACCATAATCCGGGGAGTGGTTGACCAGCTTAACCCGAAAGCGCGGGGCCGTATCCCCTGATCCTTTTATATCTTCGTAAAAGAAAGGCATGACATGCTCACGGTGGTGGGGCTGACTGGCCTCCTTCCAGGCCATCTCCAGGGCTGGAAATGTACACACTTCTGTATCCAGGCCAATGGGATACGTGCGCACCCAGGGAGGCGGCAGCCGGTTAGCTGCAAAGTCATACGGGATATCTTTAAAATGCCCCCTAAATGGATGGGTTTTACCGGCAGGCCTGCCTAGGAAGGCGTTCACCGTTTCATCGATCACCTGGCCATCGATGATCGGGCAATCAGCCGTCAAACGGACGATTACATCCGCCTTGAAAGACAGCGCGGCCTGGTAGTAACGGTCTAAAACGTCCTGCAGGCTACCTCGATAACAATCGTATCCACGCTCCTGGCAGAGACTCTCTATTGCATCATCCAGCGCATCTACAGTGGTTGCTATTACGATCCCATCGATTGTCTTCGCCTGGCGTGCACGCTCCACCACCCTTACCAGCATCGGCTCGCCGCCGATATCCAGCAGCACTTTACCTGGCAATCGCTTGGACGACATGCGGGCCTGGATAATCACCAGGATACGAAGTCTCCCCGAAGAGGGACCGAAAGCCTCGCCCATCTTTACTTGCCCTCCTGCAACCTGATCGCCATCTGGTAGGCCTCAAGCAGCCTGGGGAAGTTCGATTCCCAGTCCGCCCGCTGCTCGGCAAGCTTCCGGGCCGCGCGACCCATTTCCGGAAGCCGCTCCCGTTGTTCGACAGCCTGCACGATCGCCTCCGCCATAGCCTGGGAGTCTCCATCTGGAAACCACCAGCCTTGTTCGCCGGGAGTAACCCACTCCCGGTTGCCTGGGATATCCGATACCAGCGCCGGCAGACCACATGCCATGGCTTCCAGGAGTGAGATGGAGGAGCCGTCACTATGGGAGGCGCTCAAGTATAGGTCGGAAGAACGATAATAGCGCGGCAGATCTACCTGGTTGACATGCCCTGGAAAATGCACCTGCCCCAGGACGCCACCCTTCGTAAAAATCTCACGCAATGCACTGGCTTGCGACCCATTTCCAAGCATCAGCAAGCGTAGCTCCGGGCATGGTCGACCGGTCAAATGGTGTGAGGCCAGTACGAAGGCCCTGGCGATCACATCCACTCCATAGATAGGTTCCCAGCTACGAGTAGAAAGTAAAACGAAGACTTCACCAAAGCGGTCGCTTCCCACGTAAGAAGGCCAAACAACCTGTCTATCCTCCCCAGCCGGACTATACTTATGGAGATCCACCCCCCAGGGGAAAGTCACGATGCGCTCGTCGGGCATCCCATAGGAGATAGCCAGTTCTCGGATCGTGCGGCAATCTCCCACCATGACTGAGCTGCGTTGTAAGGTAAACTTGGTCGCCCAGCGCCAAAGAGCATCTGTGCCGGCCTCCACCAGCAAGTCGTAGCCCCAGGAGGTGCTCACCAGGGGTCGGAAACCTGCCAGAGCTGTCAGAAAAGCCGCCCTTTGGATCGGGCCGGCCTGGACGAGGTCGGGTTTAGTGAAACGGAGCACCCTTTTCAAATCCAGTAACAGGCGGGGTCCATCTCCTCGGCTAACCGGAGCCTGTCCCCCGGCCCAGGCTACCTGCTGGATTTGGGGGGGTAGAGAACGGTCTTCCAACGCGTGCCCGCGCTTTTCCAGGCGCAGGTAGAAGACTTCGTGCTCTGTATTAGCCAGCGCCGAGAGGAAACGGTGGTCGTGAGGAGTGTAATCCCGGCTGAAATACAGGATACGCATGCTTGTAATTTTGCCCTACTCTCCCAGGTCGGTCCAGCGCAGTTCTTTTCCAGCCGGTATATCAGCCAGGGCGCGGGTATTGCAT
>CAZAQS010000267.1:0-6382 GCA_964486825.1 uncultured Anaerolineaceae bacterium
TCGAGATGTTGAAAGGGCTTATTGGCAAGAAAGTCGGCATGACCCAGATTTTCGACGATGCCGGATCTGCAATTCCGGTCACTCTTATCGAAGCTGGGCCTTGCTATGTAACCCAGGTACGCCTCCCCGAACAGGATGGGTATTCTGCGGTGCAGTTAGGTTTTGATGAGACAAAGCCGAAACGTCTCACCGGTGGTCAACTCGGGCACCTGAAGCGCAACAATTTATCTCCGTTGCGCTTTCTCCGTGAGTTTCGGGTGAAAGACCCCGATGTCAAGGAAGGTGATCCGCTGACCGTAGAGGTATTTGAAGTCGGTGAGCGTGTTGATGTGGTGGGTGTTAGCAAAGGAAAAGGTTTCCAGGGTGGCATGAAACGCCATGGTTTCCGAGGCGGGCCGAAGACCCACGGGCAGTCTGACCGCGCTCGAGCACCTGGCTCCCGTGGCTCTACGACTACCCCGGGCCGTGTTTACAAAGGCTCGCGCGGCCCAGGTCATATGGGCAGCGATCGTGTGACGGCGCAAAACCTGAAGATCGTGTTGATCGATCCGGAGCGCAACCTGCTTGCCGTGAACGGAGCCGTGCCTGGCCCGAAAGGCGGCATGGTCTTGATAAATTCTGCACGCAAGCAGTAGTTTTGCACTGAAACTGGAGCGATGTGATTATGGAAGTAAATGTATTGAATATGGAAGGTCAGAAGGTCCGGACGGTGGTTCTACCGCCGGAGATCTTCGAGGCGCCGGTAAATGTAGATCTGATGCACCAGGCTTACGTCCGCCAGATGGCAAATGCCCGCCTGGGCACCCACAGCACGAAGACGCGTGCCGAAGTAGCAGGTGGAGGACGAAAACCCTGGCGCCAGAAGGGCACAGGACGCGCCCGCCAGGGTTCTATCCGGGCTCCACAATGGGTTGGCGGCGGTGGGGTGCATACTCCAAAGCCGCGTGATTACAGGCAGGATATGCCTCGTAAGATGCGCAGAGCTGCTCTCCGTTCGGCCTTATCGGTAAAGGCTGCTGAAGATGGCCTGGTGGTGATCGAAGAGTTGGTGTTGCCGGAACCGAAAACTCGTTTGATGGCCGAAGCTCTCAATCGCCTCGTAGGAGACGCCAGCGTGCTTATCCTGATTCCTGATAAGAACGGTGGTTATGAGGGGATCATACGTTCGGCAAATAACCTGCCGGAGGCCAAGACCCTGCTGGCCAATTACCTGAACATCCGCGATCTCCTGGGCCATGACAAAGTGATATTGCCGCTGGAAGCGCTGGATGTGCTGGCAGCGTACCTGGGATAAGTTGAGAGGAAGTTATGGCGACTATTTACAATGTACTCCGCCGGCCGCTCTTCACAGAAAAGTCGAACTATCAGAACACAGACCTACACCAGTATGTGTTCGAGGTGACAACCGATGCCACCAAGACCCTGGTAAAGGACGCGATTGAGACTCTGTTTGATGTGAATGTGCTGCGGGTGAATATGATTAATGTGCCGGCCAAGCGCAGCCGTCGCTGGCGAAACCGGCGTGTTTTGGTCCGCCGGGGCGCGTATAAAAAAGCCGTGGTCACCCTGGCAGCAGGCGACACCATAGATGCATTCGAAGGAGTGCGGTAATGGCAGTAAAGACATATAAACCGGTGACACCCAGCCAACGCGGGATGACCGGATACACATTTGAAGAAATCACCAAGAAAAAGCCGGAACGCTCCCTGATCCTCCCTCGCCGAAAAAGCGGTGGACGAAACGTCCAGGGGCGCATCACGGTCCGTCATCGCGGCGGTGGTCATCGCCAGCAGGTGCGTATCGTGGATTTCAAGCGCGATAAACGGGATATTCCTGCTCGCGTAGCAGCGATTGAGTACGATCCTGTCCGCACTGCTCGCCTGGCGCTGTTGTATTATGTGGACGGCGAAAAGCGTTATATCATTGCCCCGGTAGATCTACGGGTAGGCGACATGGTGATGTCTGGACCTACGGCAGAAATACGACCTGGAAACAGCCTGCCGATTTCGAATATCCCTGTGGGTACCATGGTGCATAATATCGAGCTTCGTGATGGCCGCGGTGGCCAACTGGTCCGCGCTGCTGGTACAGCAGCACAGCTTCTTGCCAAAGAAGGCGACTATGCTCAGATCCGCATGCCCTCTGGAGAGGTGCGCCTCGTCCGCCAGGCTTGTTACGCGACCATCGGCCAGGTTGGTAACCTGGAGCACAGTAACATCAAGCTTGGAAAAGCGGGCCGTAAGCGCCATATGGGAATCCGACCGGCAGTGCGCGGTTCGGCAATGAGCCCGCGAGACCATCCTCATGGCGGTGGTGAGGGGCGCCAGCCGATTGGTATGCCCGGGCCGAAAAGCCCGTGGGGTAAACCGACCCTGGGCGCCAAGACCCGCCGCAATAAGAGGACCGATAAATATATCGTTCGCCGGCGTGGAAAGAAACGTCGTTAAGAGTTGTAAGAGCGCTTCCGGAGCGGTAGCAAACCATGCCGGTCGCTTGATTGAGTTGGAGATAAGAATATGGGAAGATCTCTTAAAAAAGGTCCGTTTGTAGACCTAAAGCTGCTAAGCAAAATCGAAGCCATGAACGAACGTGGCGACAAGAAAGTCATCCGCACCTGGAGCCGCGCCAGCACCATCTTTCCCCAGATGGTCGGGCATACGATTGCAGTCCATGATGGGCGAAGGCATGTGCCGATTTACGTTACTGAAAACATGGTCGGACACCGATTGGGTGAGTTTGCGCCCACGCGCACCTTCCGGGGTCACCTGGCAGAGCGGAAAGCAAAGAGAGGAAAATAAGCCATGGCGGAACAAGATATTCGTGCCCAGGCCCTTTCCATTCCGATCTCTGCTCAAAAGGTGCGCTTGCTGGTCAATATGGTGCGAGGTAAAGACGTTGTCGAAGCCTTGAATATCCTGAAGTTTATGCCGAACAGGGCGGCTACACCGGTTTCCAAAGCGGTGTCGTCAGCCATGTCGAATGCAGAAGAGAACTTCGGAGTGAGCCGAGACGACCTCTACATTTACCAGATCTACGCGGATGAAGCCCCTACCCGTCGTTGGCGTAGGTTTGGCGCTCGAGGGCGTTTCAAGCCCTGGCTGCGACGTTCCTCGCATATTACTGTGGTCCTACGGGAGCGAGAGAACTAACAGAAGTGACTGGGGCAGTTAAAGCCGCCCCACGTGAAAGAGAGATGGAGAGATTATGGGTCGTAAAGTTCATCCAATCGGTTTTCGGCTGAAAATTAACAAGACATGGGAAGGTCGTTGGTTCGCAGAAGGTAAAGAATATGTAGACCAACTTCACCAGGATATCGCAATACGCAAATTGGTGCAGGACGAAGCGCCACGCGCCGGTGTGTCTCGCATCGAGATCGAGCGTTTCCCGGGCAAAGTTAAAGTGGTCGTCCACACTGCCAAGCCAGGCATCTTGATCGGGCGCAAGGGTGAGAATGTCAAAAAAGTTCGCCAGCACCTGGAAGCCCTGGTCGGCAAAAAAATCGACCTGGAGATCAAGGAACTAAAAGCTCCAGATTTGGACGCCTACCTGGTGGCAATCAATATTGCGGACCAGCTGGAACGCCGTATCAGCTACCAACGAGCAATGAAGCGTGCCATTCAGCAGGCGATGCGTCAGGGTGCGGAAGGTATCCGGGTAGAAGTATCTGGGCGTTTAAGCGGCGCAGAGATGGCTCGCACGGTGAATATGCGGGAAGGCCGGGTACCGCGACAGACCCTGCGCGCAGACATCGACTATTCCCAGACTGAAGCACTCACCACCTACGGTCGGATTGGCGTTAAGGTTTGGATTTACAAAGGTGAGGTACTGCCCGAGATCGAAGAGAAAGCCGAATCGACCGAGGGTGTCTACGTCAGTGAATAACATGCACTGCATGAAGTGAGGTTGTAATTATGTTGATGCCAAAGCGTGTCAAATGGCGCAAGCAAATGCGCGGTCGTATGAAAGGTAAAGCACAGCGAGGAGCTGAGGTACACTTTGGTGATTTCGGTATCCAAGCTTTGGAGCCTGCCTGGATTTCTGCTCGCCAGATCGAGGCTGCCCGTCGAGCTATCGTTCGTGCCATGAAGCGGCGTGGAAAGATCTGGATCCGGATTTTTCCGGATAAACCGATCACCCAAAAAGCTGCTGAAACCCGCATGGGTAAAGGCAAGGGAGCGGTTGAATACTGGGCCGCAGTGGTTAAGCCAGGGCGAGTGATGTTCGAGATAGGTGGTGGTCTACCCGACGAGGTAGCTAAGGAAGCCCTCCGCCTGGCGCAGTACAAGCTGCCCATCAAGACCAAAATCATTGCCCGGCACGATCGTCCTACCACTGGAACGGAGTAAAAGCAATGAAAGCTTCAGAGATCAGAGATTTATCTACGGACGCGATCCGGACGAGAATAAACGACTCCCAGGAGGAGCTGATGAGGCTGCGGTTCCAGCAGGCAACGGGTGAGCTAACCGATCACTCCCGAGTAAGCCAGGTCCGCCGTCGGGTAGCACGCTTGTTAACGATTCTGAGAGAACGCGAGCAGGCGGCAAGGATGGAAGGTGAATAAATGGCTAGTAAAGATCGCCGTCGCTTAACTGGTGTAGTGACCAGTAACAAAATGGATAAGACAGTTTTGGTAGAGGTCAAGCGTACTTATCGCCACCAGCTGTATAAGAAAGTTGTTCACACACGCAAGCGAGTCATGGCTCACGATGAGCTCGACTGCCAGATTGGCGATCGAGTAAGTATTGTGGAGAGTCGCCCGCTCTCGCGGAGAAAGCGCTGGGTCGTGGAAGAGATCGTACGGCGTGAGATCGGCGCCGATGAACCTGAGTTGGAGGTCTAGGCATGATCCAGCAAGAATCTCGGTTGAAAGTTGCGGACAATACCGGAGCTCGCGAGCTTCTCGTCATCCAGGTCCTGGGCGGCTCGTCTCGCCGCTATGGACAGGTCGGTGATGTGGTGGTCGCCACGGTAAAGGCTGCTACTCCTCAAGGGGCAGTCAAGAAGAGTGATATCGTTCGGGCTGTTATCGTTCGTTGCGCGAAAGAATGGCGCCGAGAAGATGGTTCCTATATCCGCTTTGACGACAATGCGGCTGTGATCCTGGATGCGGATGGGCGTAACCCGCGAGGAAGTCGTATCTTTGGTCCGGTTGCTCGTGAGCTGCGTGAAAAAGGTTTTATGAAGATCGTATCGCTGGCCTCGGAAGTACTCTAGGGTCAGTGGTTGTAGGAGCGAAGACAGTGAAAGTGAAGATTCGCAAAGGCGATACAGTAGAAATAATTAGCGGCCGGTTTGTAGACAAAGGCAAGCGTGGTGAAGTCATTAAAGTGCTTCCGGACGATCGCCGCGTGGTGGTGCAGGGCGTCAATATCCGTAAGAAGCACCAGCGCCAGACCCAGTCTAAAGGCCGTACATTGAACCCGGGTGTGATCGAATTTGAGGCTCCAGTGGATATTTCCAACGTAATGCTGGTTTGCCCGAAATGTGATGAACCCACCCGTATATCCATTCAGCGCGACGGGGAAGAGGTGCGCCGCATTTGTAAAAAATGCGGAGGCCTGCTCGCCTCGTAAGCCGGTTGAGAGTGTAGAGATGAGTCAATATTTTAGAGATCAATACAAAAATGAAGTTGCGCCGGCCCTAATGGATGCGCTGAACCTGGATAACGTAATGCAAATCCCGCGCATCGAAAAGGTGGTCGTAAATATCGGGGTAGGCGAAGCTTTGGAAAATGCCAAAGCCTTGGATGCTGCCGTGGCAGACCTAACCCAGATCACAGGCCAGAAACCGGTTATCAATAAAGCCCGCAAGAGCATTGCAGCCTTCAAGTTGCGCGAAGGGCGGGCTATCGGTGTGAAAGTGACTCTGCGCGGTGAGCGTATGTGGTCATTTTTGGACCGCCTGATCAATATTGCTCTGCCGCGTGTACGGGATTTCCGGGGTATATCACCGAACTCCTTTGATGGGCGCGGGAACTATACCTTGGGCTTGCGTGAACAGCTGGTGTTCCCGGAAATCGAGTACGATAAGATCGATAAAGTCCGCGGCATGGAAATCACGATCGTGACCAGCGCGCGTAACGATGATGAAGCCCGGCAGTTATTGGATATGCTCGGCATGCCCTTCAGGAAGGAAGGATAACGCATGGCAAAGAAATCAATGATCGTTAGAGAGACACGGCGGAAATATCCCAACCGCGTGCGCAATCGCTGCATGCGCTGTGGTCGCCCGCGTGGTTATATACGTCGTTTTGGATTATGCCGTATTTGCTTCCGTGAAATGGCATTAGAAGGCAAGATCCCCGGCGTGGTCAAATCATCCTGGTAGGCCGGGTGGAGGTTTTTGGAATGACAGTTACAGATCCTATTGCTGATATGCTGAC
>CAZAQS010000268.1:0-6359 GCA_964486825.1 uncultured Anaerolineaceae bacterium
CAAGGAGCATATCAAATAAAACTATCTTGCAAGTTTAGTTCTTGAAAAGTGAAAGGAGATAAAAATGAGATTACCTACAATGATCAAAACACTTGCCCTGGGAGCTGGGGTTATGTACTTCTATGACCCCGCTCAAGGAAGACGTCGCCGGGCGATGGTGCGAGACCAGTTTACACGCCTGGTAAACCGCACCGATGATGCCATCGATGTATCTTTAGAAGACCTTCGCAACCGCACACGTGGTACTCTGGCGGAGATCATGAACACAGTCAGTGAAGGCGGCTCTCCAGATTGGCTGCTGGAAGAACGTGTTCGAGCCCGGATGGGGCGCAACGTCCAACATGCCGGATCGATCGAGGTGATTGCAGAAGATGGTAACGTGACCCTGCGGGGTCCAATCCTGGCAGAGGATGTAGAGCGCACCATCAAGCGCGTCTCCACGGTCCGCGGAGTCAAAGGGGTATCCAACAAGATGGATATCTACCAGAATGAAGCCGATATCCCGGGTTTGCAGGGGCAAGCTAACAAGCGCATGGAAAAGCCTGAATGGGAGCAAGAGAATTGGTCTCCTGCCATGCGCCTGATCAGCACAACGGGGGGCGGCCTGATGACCCTGTACGGGCGTGCTCGTGGAGGTCTGGTCGGGACGGCCTTTAAGCTCGCCGGGCTTGGATTGGTTGTTCGAGGGGTCGCAAACCGGGACCTGCCTCGCCTATTTGGCCTCAGTGAAGAACGCCAGGCCATCAGCGTCCAAAAGGCCATCAATATCAACGCTACCCGGCAGGAGTTGTATAACTTCTGGTCGAACCTGGAAAATCTACAGCACTTCATGGCTCACGTAAACGAGGTGCGGACGGTCGGTCCTAACCGCACTCACTGGAAAGTAGCCGGGCCTGCCGGATCCGAGATCGAATACGAGGCCATGACAACAGAGCAAGTCCCGGACGAGTTGATCGCCTGGAGAACCGTAGAAGGCGAGCCGGTTCGCAGCTCGGGCAAGGTAAGGTTCGACCCCAATCCGGACGGCAGCACGCGTATCACCGTTCAGATGCAATATACACCGCCTGCCGGAGCTCTCGGGCATGCGGTCGCCATGCTGTTTGGTACGGATCCAAAACAAGCTATGGATGAGGATATGGTCCGCCTGAAATCTCTCTTTGAAGAAGGGAAAACCACGATCCGCGGGAGAGAGGTCACCAGGGAGTCCATTATGGGTGAAATGAGATAGACCTAGGATAGCGTTGGCAGGCCATGGCAGCAACAGCTCGATCTCCTGCCAGCGCGCAGAGTTCTTCGAAAAGTTTGAAGAATCAAAGCTGGCTTTTCTCTATCAAGAAGAGACCAGTTCAGGAGGGACTAGTCGCTTTAGCAAATTCGTCAGTCGTGCTTAAGGTGGCTGATGAGGGTCCAAATCGCCGGGAGTGAGAAGGCCGGTCGTTTAGGCCGGCCTCCACCCCTGCCGGGAAACCACGAAAATGTAAATGAAAGCTGCGGACGCGTACCTGCTGCTCCGGCTTGAGAGAAGGACGTTTGCTACAGGAGGAACCATGAAGATGAATGAGCTAAGCTGGGATAACAAGCAATCAGCGAGGCAGGTTGTATTACATGGAGCGCTATCCGGGCTCCTCGCCACCCTCCCAATGACCCTTTTTATGGGCGCAGCTCATTATTTACTGCCCAGACACCAGCGCTACGATTTACATCCTCGATTAATTACGCTCAAGGTAGCTGAAAAAGCAGGTCTGGAGGAGGTTATCGAAGAAGAACCTATCTATACTTTGGCGAGCAGCGCAGCCCATTTTGGATATGGAGCAGATGGAGGCATTCTCTACGCACTAATGTCCAGGCGTATCCCATTGCCAACTTTTGCACGCGGCATCCTGTTTGGAGCTGCTTTTTGGGCTGCCGGATACCTGGGTTGGTTGCCCGCAGCAGGTCTCTTGCGTCCGGCTACAGAGCACCCCACCGAAAGGACGGTATTGATGATCCTATCAAATGTCCTCTACGGGGTCTTTACAGCACTTTTTTACGATTCAATTGCCGGTCAACGAAAATTCTCAAGGAGGTAAAGCTATGAAATTAATCCATGAAGTCATTAATTGGATCGATCGCCAACCCTGGTTGGAATGGATAAGTAAAACTACTCAGAAAATTGTGGTATCGATCTTCTCATCCGGAGGGCCAGCAGCATTAAAAATCCGCGATTTCCTGCATGGCACCTGGTTAGGCCATCCGGTCCATCCGGCGCTTACCGATGTGCCCATCGGTGCATTTACCGCCGCCCTCACCCTGGACACCTTAGAGATGACAACCGGGAAACGGGCATACGGAAAAGGCGCCGACACGGCCATTAAAGTTGGGTTGGCTGGAGGGGTGGCTGCCGCCGTTACCGGAATCGTCGATTGGCACCATACCGAACATACACCCCGCAGGATAGGTACTGCACATGCTCTACTCAACACAACAGCCATGGCTCTATATCTCAGCTCGCTGGCGGCTCGTAGCCGCAGAAATCGGCAAGCCGGGTTTGCCCTGGCAGCGCTGGGGTTCACCGTGTCAACCGCAGCCGCCTACCTGGGAGGACATCTCGTTTTTGCGCACAAGATCGGCGTGGATCGCTCTCCAGAAGTTGGTCTCCCGGAGGATTTTGTCTCTGTCATCCCCGAAAGGGAGCTACCCGAGAACCAGCTCTACCGGGTGGAAGTAAATAACAGCCCGGTGCTATTGGTCCGTAAGGCGGGCCGGATATATGCACTGGCAGAGACCTGCGCCCATATGGCAGGCCCGCTTTCTGAAGGGACACTCACCGAGGATAACGCTGTCGAGTGCCCCTGGCACGGCTCACGTTTTTCCCTGGAGGACGGCCGCGTCTTGCGGGGACCATCTACCTATTCCCAACCCTGCTTTGATGTCAGGGTCAGAGATGGGTTGGTAGAGATTCGCCTGGAAAAGGTCACCACCAGCTGAACAACCTGGTCGTGAAGGGTTTCCAAAGTAGTTGAAGATGGAGGAAGTCAAATGTTATCAAAACCGAGAGCAAATGTAGGCCCTCAAGAACGGGCCCTATCTGTCCTCAGTGGCTCGGCTTTCGTATTGTCAGCCGCGCTACGCCCGTCCAAGATTACCATTCCGCTTGTGGCGAGTGGAAGTTATCTGCTCTTCCGAGGTATAACCGGTCGCTGCTTTGTGTATCAGGCCATGGAAATAGATCGCGCTGGGCGTTATGGCATGGAGGGCATCCAGGTTGAGCGCTCCCTCACCATTAACCGCCCACGTACAGAGGTATTCGCTTTCTGGCGGGACTTTGAAAACTTCCCCATGTTCATGGAGCACCTGGAATCAGTCCATATTCTTGGGGATAAAGAGCATTCCACTCGCTCGCATTGGGTAGCAAAAGGTCCGCTAAATGTACCGGTTGAGTGGGAAGCAGAGATCTTTGAAGAACGTCAAAACGAATTGATCTCATGGCGCTCCCTTCCCGGATCTGTGGTCGAGAACAGCGGAACAGTTATCTTCCGCGACGCTCCTGGTGGTCGCGGGACGGAGATCAAGGTAGTAATCAAATATAAACCACCTGCCGGATCTGCCTCGGCCGCTTTCGCTCGCTTGTTCGGAAAAGAACCAGGTCAACAGATACGCGAAGAGCTGCGGCGTTTTAAGATGATCCTTGAATCGGGAGAAGTTGCTTCCATTACCGGCCAAACTTCCGGGAGACATAAACAGGTCAAGAAGCAACGGGACGAGCGCAAGAAGTATAAGCACCGCGATGTGGTTATGGAGGCATCTGTCGAGTCCTTCCCAGCCAGCGATCCTCCCGGCTGGGCCTCTTGACCTCCTACCTATCGAGAAAGGAGTTTTTCTTATGAAAGCAGTATGTTGGCGCGGGATACAAAAAGTGAAGGTAGAAGATGTACCCGACCCTGAGATTATCAACCCCAACGACGCCATCATCAAAGTCACATCGACCGCTATCTGTGGCTCCGATTTGCACCTATATAACGGGTATATCCCAGCCATGCTTCCGGGGGACATCCTCGGGCACGAGTTCATGGGAGAAGTCGTTCAGGTGGGACCCGGTGTCAAAAACCTCAAGCCAGACGATCGCGTGGTCGTTCCATTTCCGATAGCCTGCGGCAATTGTTATTTCTGCCTGCATGAGCTGTGGTCCCTTTGTGACAACTCCAACCCCAATGCATCCAAAGCAGAAGCACTGTATAGCTTCTCACCCGCTGGAATTTACGGCTATTCTCATCTCCTGGGAGGCTATGCAGGTGGACAGGCTGAGTTCGTGCGCGTTCCGTTTGCTGACGTTGGCCCACTCAAGGTAAACGGCCACCTGACCGACGAACAAGTTTTATTCCTTACGGATGCTTTCCCGACCGGTTATATGGCAGCCGAAAACGGGAATATCCAACCCGGTGATACAGTAGTAGTCTGGGGTTGCGGCGCGGTCGGCCTGTTCACGATCAAGAGCGCCTATATGCTGGGAGCCGAGCGAGTCATCGCCATCGACTTCATCCCTGAGCGTCTCCGTTTGGCAAGGGAGTTCGGGGGTGCTGAAATCATGAATTTCGAAGACCTGGATGTGGTCGAAACGCTCAAAGAGATGACCGGAGGTCGGGGCCCGGATGTCTGTATCGACGCCGTAGGTCTGGAGGCTCATGGCACTGGGCTAGAAGGCTTTTATGACCGCAACAAGCAACACCTGCGGCTTCAAACCGGACGGCCGCAAGTCTTACGAGAGTGTATCCATGCCTGCCGGAAAGGCGGACACGTATCTTTGGCGGGCGTCTATGGCGGCTTTCTTGATAAGATCCCCGTGGGGGCGGCATTCAACAAAGGCCTGACGCTAAAAATGGGCCAGACTCATGTCCATAAATATATGCGTCCCCTATTAGATAAGATAGAAAACGGTGACATAGACCCATCCTTTATCGTCTCGCATACCCTGAGCCTGGATGAGGCTCCCCATGCCTACGATATCTTTATGCACAAGCAAGACGAATGTGTCAAGGTGGTCTTGAAGCCCTAACCAGTCAAGATTATCCAAGTTTAATAAAAAAATATGAAAGGATTAGCGACTAGATAATATCCAGCAGATCACAACCAGAAAGGAAGGAGAAATGCAGCTAAAACCCATCAACCAGCAAGTTGTTGTCATCGTAGGTGCAACCAGCGGGATTGGGCGGGCCGCTGCCTTGCGCTTTGGGGAACAGGGGGCTCGCTTATTGGTCTCTTCTCGGAGTCAGGATGAGCTTGATGCTCTCGTTGCAGAAATTAGCGCCAGGGGCGGTCATGCCATCGCATTTGCTGCCGATACCAGTGATTTTGATCAAGTCCAAACGTTAGCGAACACCGCTGCAAAATCTTTCGGTCGTATCGACACCTGGGTACACTGCGCGGCGGTCATGATGTACGCGCCATTCTCGGAGACAGCGCCTGAAGAGTTCAAGCGCATCATCGATGTAAACTTGCTAGGTCAGGTTTATGGAGCCATGGCAGCTCTTCCCCATTTGCGGAAAGAGGGGCGGGGGGCGTTGATACACCTGTCCTCGGTCGAAGCTCGTCGTAGCCTTCCCTACCAAAGCGCTTACGCAGCCTCGAAGTACGGTATGATCGGCTTTATCGACTCACTACGCGCAGAGTTGGAGGAAGAAAATTTCCCCATTAACGTCACCAATATCATGCCTTCCGGCATCAATACGCCTCTCTACGAGAAAGCCCTCACTCGACTGGGGGTCCAACCTCAACCGGTGGCTCCGATTTACGATCCCGAACTGGTTGCAGACGCCATCCTGTTCGCAGCAGAAAACCCTGCCCGGGACATTGTTATCGGGGGAGCCGGAAAAGCTCTGGCACTTACGGAACGTTTTTCTCCTCGCCTGGCGGACAAGATTGTAGATAGGATTGCCTTCCAGGGACAAAAGTCCCGCATCCCCAAATCAGAGCAAGAACCAAATAATCTGTTCGGACATCTAGCGGGTTATGACCATATACATGGTCCTTATCAAGAACGCGCCCGCTCAACTTCCATCTATACCTGGCTGCGAACACGACCCGTAGCAGCCTGGATGTTTACCGGGGCTGCCCTGGCTACAGTAGCCTTGATTTCGAGCCGTATTCAGAAAGGATAAAGCTATGCAGAAAAAAGAAATGGATTTTACCAACCTGCTCTCCTTGGGACAGGGCCTTTACTATCTCGTTACAGGCATCTGGCCTCTGGTAAGTCGCCGGACGTTCGAATCTGTTACCGGCCCAAAGGCCGATTGGTGGCTAGTAAAGACCTTAGGAACATTGATATCAGTTGTGGGAGCAGTCCTCGTGATTGCCGGGGTCCGGCGGCATACAACAATTGAAAG
>CAZAQS010000269.1:0-4429 GCA_964486825.1 uncultured Anaerolineaceae bacterium
CCTCTGCAATCTGCTCCCGGTTCCAACGGGTGCGGTCCTGATCCTCCAGCAAAACCAGGTCGCCTTCCGGCGAGGCGCGTGTGTCACGGCGCGCTTCGTGCAGCAGCATCAAGGCGAGGAGGCCCACAGCCTCTGACTCCGGCAGTAACTCGACCAGCAGACGCGCCAGGCGAACGGCCTCGGCCGAGAGATCGGGGCGCGTCAGCGATTCTCCCGAAGAGGCGTAATACCCCTCGTTGAAGACCAGGTAGATGACCTGGAGCACGGTATCCAGCCGCTCGGGCAGCGCTGCCCGGTCTGGAACTTCGTAGGGAATGCGCGCCTCGCGGATTTTGGATTTGGCGCGCACGATGCGCTGGGCCAGCGTGGACGGCGTGGTGAGGAAGGCGTGCGCGATGGCTTCCGTCGTCAGGCCGCATACCTCCCGCAGGGTCAGAGCCACGCGTGCATCTGGCGAGAGGGCGGGGTGGCAGCAGGTGAAGATCAACCGCAGCCGGTCATCCTCGATGTCCTCGTCGTCCTGCCCGGTGGCGTTGTCCGAATCCTGATCGAGTTGCTCGGCGAGCTCGATCAGCGAGGCGTCGAACCGGGCGCGCCGGCGCAGGGCGTCAATCGCTTTGAAGCGGCCCGTCGAAACGAGCCACGCTCGAGGGTTGGCGGGCAAGCCGTCGCGCGGCCACTGCTCCATCGCAACTCGGAAAGCCTCGTGCAGGGCATCCTCGGCGAGGTCGAAGTCGCCGAGCAGACGGATCAAGGTGGCAAAGATGCGGCGCGACTCCGTGCGATAAATGGTATCTACCTGCGTGCGAACCTGTTCGTTTGTGAGTTCGTTCGCCAATTCGATTCCTCCATAATGAAACACTCCCTACACCCCTATTGGTAGGGGTGTAGGGAGTGTTTCACCATGATATTTGGCCCCTCAGGCTGGGGGTCGAGGATTCGAACCTCGGCATACGGAGTCAGAGTCCGCTGTCCTACCACTAGACGAACCCCCAGGGTTCAAGCGATGGCTATTTTACCATGCCAAATCCTCAAAGTCCAGTGAAAGCAAAGGACAGTCTGTTATAATTCGGGGGATTTTAAGGAAGAGAGATACGTGATGACAGATATTGAGAGAAATCAGCCAGAAAATGGAACAACCATAGCCGAAGAGGGGGGAGCAAGCGATTTTATTCGGGCGATCATCAATGAAGACAACCGGACCGGACGGTTCGGCGGGAGGGTGCATACGCGCTTCCCTCCCGAACCAAACGGCTATCTGCATATCGGGCACGCCAAGTCGATCTGCCTGAACTTTGGGATCGCAGAAGATTATGGTGGAAAATGCAACCTGCGCTTCGACGATACAAACCCGACAAAAGAAGAGATGGAATACGTCGAATCGATCCAGCAGGACGTGCGTTGGCTAGGCTTCGATTGGGAAGAGCGCTTGTTCTACGCATCAGATTACTTCGATCAGCTTTACCAATTCGCCAATAAGCTTATCTTGAAAGGGCTGGCGTATGTAGACGACTTGAGCGCCGAAGAGATCCGCGCCTACCGTGGGACATTGACCGAGCCAGGCAAGGAAAGCCCCTACCGCGAACGCTCGATCGAGGAGAACTTAGGCCTTTTCGGCCGTATGAAGGCCGGAGAGTTTCCGGATGGGTCCCGGGTGCTGAGGGCGAAGATCGATATGTCCTCCGGCAACTTGAATATGCGCGACCCCGTTCTTTACCGCATCCTGCACGCCGACCATCACCGGACCGGCGACAAGTGGTGCATCTACCCCATGTACGATTTCGCCCACGGGCAATCCGACTCGATCGAGGGTATCACCCATTCTATTTGCACGTTGGAATTCGAAGATCACCGGCCGCTGTACGAATGGTTCCTGGACAACCTGGAAATCTACAAGCCACGCCAGATCGAGTTCGCCCGTCTC
Source organism: uncultured Anaerolineaceae bacterium (assembly GCA_964486825.1). Classification (GTDB taxonomy): domain Bacteria; phylum Chloroflexota; class Anaerolineae; order Anaerolineales; family UBA4823; genus CAZAQS01. The sequence goes on from CAZAQS010000269.1 coordinate 1,925, forward strand.
AACCTGACCTATACCGTCATGAGCAAACGAAAGCTTCTACGGCTGGTACAGGAAGGCCTGGTGAATGGGTGGGACGATCCTCGTATGCCAACTCTATCGGGCATCCGCCGCAGAGGCTATACCCCCGAGGCCATCCGCGACTTCGCCAATCGTATTGGAGTAGCAAAGAACGAGAGCACCATCGACATTGCCTTGCTCGAACACTGCCTCCGGCAGGATTTAAACCAGCGCGCGCCGCGCGTGATGGGCGTGCTGGAGCCGCTCAAGGTCGTCATCACCAACTACCCTGAAGGCCAGGTAGAAGAGATGGAGGCCATCAACAACCCGGAAGATCCCTCCGCGGGCACACGCAAAGTGCCATTTTCCAAGATACTGTATATCGAGCGTGATGATTTCCGGGAAGATCCCCCTCCAAAGTACTTCCGCCTGGCTCCAGGCCGAGAAGTACGCTTGCGCTACGCTTACTTTATCACCTGCCAGGATGTCATCAAGGACGCCTCTGGCCAGGTGGTAGAGCTACGCTGCACCTACGACGCGGCTACAAAAGGTGGAGACGCCCCGGATGGACGTAAAGTGAAAGCCACGCTGCACTGGGTTTCGGCCGAACATGCTTTGGAAAGCGAAGTGCGGTTGTACGACCGTCTGTTCAACAAAGAGGACCCGGGTGCAGTAGAGGAGGGTCAGGATTTCACAGCCAACTTGAACCCTGACTCCCTGAAAGTGCTGGAAGGTTGTATGGTCGAGAGAAGCCTGGCAAGCGCTAAGCCTGGTGACCGCTTCCAGTTTGAGCGCCAAGGTTACTTCTGTTTGGATCCGGACAGCCAGGATGGCAGACTTATCTTCAACCGGACGGTTGCGTTGAAAGACCCTTGGGCTAAAATTGAAGGTATACGCAAGTAAAAGGCATTTATGCTCGCGTTCCCTCCAATACCTCCGCTGCCTGCCGGATGCGTTCTATGACGGTCTCTTTTCCAATTACCGCCATGCTCTCGAAAAGGGGTGGGCTGACGGTCTGACCGGTAACTGCGGCGCGCAAAACCCCGAAGACTTGCCCGGCGCTCAAGCCAAGCTCCTGAGCCAGGTCGCGTAAGGGCTGCTCGGCAGTTTCATGGGTGATCTCCGGCAGCTCCTCCAACAGCTTATAGGCGCTACGGGCGATTTCTGCAGCCTGTTCCAGAGAAAGCTTCTGACCTACCAGGATTTCGGTAGCCGGCCTGACCTCCTCCTTGAAGAAGAACCCGCCCATCTCCGGGGCATCGTCCAAGGTAACAATTCGGTTCTGCAGTAATGGGGTTATCCGGAGCAGTACTCCATCTTCCACTTGAAAACCAGCAGCCTCAAAATAGGGTTTCATCCGTTGAGCCAGATCCTCTACTGCCAATCTGCGGATATGCAGGCCATTAAAATGGTCCAATTTTGAGTAATTGATAGCGGCCGGGGAGGGGTTGAGGTTTTCCAGGGAGAATTTCTCCACCAGATCATCCATGGTGAAGAATTCAGTGTGATCATCGTAACTCCAACCCATTAGTGCAATCCAATTTACTACTGCCTCGGGGAGATAGCCCATCGCCTGGAGGTCTTTGATAAAGAAAGATGAACCATCCGCGCTGAACTGTCCAGAGCCCCGCTTGCTCATCTTCCCTTTGCCCTGCGGGTTCAGGAAGACGGACAGGTGCACCCAAACCGGCTCTTGCCAACCGAAGGCCCGGATGATATGCGCATGCAAAGGCAGGGTCGGCAGCCACTCTGAACCGCGGATGACATGCGTGATCTCCATGAGCCTGTCATCCACCATAGCAGCCAGGTGATATAAGGCCAGCCCGTCTGATTTAACGATGATATAGTCATCCAAAGAGCGATTCTCAACCGTGATTTCACCTCGCAAATGATCCGTGATGGTGATCGAACCCTCCTTAGGGGTTTTAAACCGGATTACATGAGGCTCCCCGCTGGCAACGCGCCGGTCAGCCTCCAGCAGATCGATATCCCGGCAAGTGCCATCATACCGGGGAGGTATCTTCAGGCGCTGTTGCTCCTGGCGGACCTCTGCCAGCCGCTGAGGAGAGCAGAAGCAGTAGTAAGCGTGACCCAATTCAATGAGCCGGCGAGCATGCTCCTGGTATATGTCCTTACGCTCAGATTGGCGGTAGGGGACGTGAGGCCCCCCCACATCGGGGCCTTCATCCCATTCCAGTCCTAACCAGCGAAGGCTGTCGATCAACTCCTGCTCGGCGTCAGGCTGGTAGCGTTTCTGGTCTGTGTCCTCGATCCGTAAGATAAACTGACCACCGGTCTGCCGGGCACTCAAAAAATCATACAATGCAGTTCGGCCACTCCCCAGGTGGGTCCTGCCGGTTGGGGAAGGAGCAAAACGGACACGAGCGGGTTTTGTGTTGGGCGAACTCATCTCTCTCCTTAAAATACTGCAATCGACGCTAGTGTGAGTACGTTCAGGCGGCGTTACCTGAATATGGGAAATTGAATAATTCCTAAGTATACCCCACC
>CAZAQS010000269.1:4529-6329 GCA_964486825.1 uncultured Anaerolineaceae bacterium
GCAGAAGGATAGCAAGTGCACCGGGCCGGCGGGAGTTCCTGCCGGTCTTAATCCCCATCTAAGATCATATCCCAATAAGCTTTAGCAAATCTCTGTCCAATCACCTGGTAGCTATCCACGGTAAAATGCAGACCGTCGAAATAATCCAAATCATCCGTAGTTATCATGGCTGATCCAGTTAAATCAACCGCCAGCTGCTGCCGTTTAACGGCTTCCCAATTTGGATAGGTCTCTCCCTCTGGTGCGGCTCCTAGCTGGGCGTATACCACCGGCAGACCCGGCTCTCCAAGATCAAGGCGGAAGTCCTCCACAAATGTTGTGAACATTTGTGACCAGTTATCCGGGTTTACTGTATAGTATGGATAGATCGAGCTGTTGAGCGCGTCTTGCTCCCCTTGAAAAAATAAAATTCCAGCCAGGTAACCCATTGGAGATGCGGCTCTCGCCCTTTTCAAACACGACCCATAAAGAGACTGGTCGCTCAAGTTGCGCTGCCATTCCGCGATCGAGCTGGCCCCTTTGGCACACGGGATCAACCCAACCGGCGTATCCGGCTGCCTTTCGAGGCTGGCAAGGGCAAATGCCATGGAAGGGCCGAAGCCTGCGATGTCGATAGAAACCGGGTCAACCTGGCCTACAGGATCGTCCACCGGTTCTTTCGCAATCTCCCAACGGTAGTTGTTGCCAAAGGCAAAAGCCCGCGGATCCTGGATTTGTTCATCCGGCAAGGGTGCATAGCCGGACATATTCGATTGCCCTGCCAGGATGAACAAAGCCAGTTTACCCTGGTACTCGTAGGGAAGACCGGGCAAAATCGACGGCATACGCAGCAGAAAGGACTCATCTGGAGTCCTGGTAGGATAACTGATTCCTACTGCTCGGAGGAGATTGCCCATACCCGGGCTGCTCTGAAACAAAATCCCTATGACGATACCAGCCAGAAGGATTACACCCATAACGACCAGCGTTGGAGTTTTAGCTGTCATCCAGGAGATCTCGCATTAAAGTTTTTATAATGAAGCCCTGAATCAAAACGGTCTGTTAACCGGCGAATTCAAGCGCTTTGTGGCGCAGGATTACGCTCTCGACCAGGCCGATACCGATCAGGTTGGTCACCAACGAACTCCCCCCATAACTGATGAAAGGCAGCGTCAATCCCGTCACGGGGATCATATTGAGGTTCACGCCAATATTGACCATGGCTTGAAAGGCCAGCAATGTAGCCACGCCGTAACAGATCAAGGCCCCAAAGGTATCCATCGATAGGCGGGCTGCTCGGATGCAACGGAAGATCACAAACAACAGTAACAACATGATCAGCCCGGCGCCGACCAGGCCAAATTCTTCAGCCATGGCAGAAAAAATGAAATCCGAGTGGCGCACCTTGAGGAAGCGTAGCTGGACCTGGGAGCCATGCCCGTATCCCTGGCCAAACAGGCCTCCTGAACCAATGCTGATCAGTGCTTGCTGGACGTTATAGGTAGCGCCATAGCGAGCCTCCTCATCCGGGAAAAGGAAATCCGTTACCCGGCTGACCTGGTAAGGCTTGATCACTTCCAATTGAATCAAAAACGGCAGGCTGACCGCCAGGATCACCAACCCGAGCAAGATAAACAGCAACAGGTGCTTGATCCGCAATCCGGCTGCCCATAGCAACGCAAACCAAATAACAAACATGACGATAGCCGTGCTGAGGTTAGGCTGGAGCACAATCCACAAGATAATGCCCATGGCTGTTATGAAGCTACGTATGATCCAGCGAACCTCTCCAATTTGATGTTGGTGGCGGGCAAAGAAGTC
>CAZAQS010000270.1:0-6318 GCA_964486825.1 uncultured Anaerolineaceae bacterium
CGTCAGGAGATCGCGATCCCCGGTCCTGACGAGCAGTATCCGGATGAGGAGTACATGCCGGTAGCTGCCAACCCACGGTTAGATGTCGAAAACATCGTTGGGGTAAAAGTAGGAGAAGATGAACGCTGGATCGATGTCGACTTATCCAGCCAGACGGTGCACGCTTATGAAGGAAAGGAATTGCAACGCTCCTTCCTGGTTTCCACCGGCAAAGCCCGGACTCCAACGGTGACAGGCCAGTACCGCATCTACGTTAAATTTACAGCCACAGATATGAGAGGTCCCGGTTACCACCTGAGAGATGTACCTTATACGATGTATTACCACAAAGGATACGGCTTACATGGCACCTACTGGCATAATAATTTCGGCACGCCTATGAGCAATGGATGCGTAAACTTACGGACAGAAGATGCCCAATGGCTGTTTAATTTTGCTTCTGTAGGAACACTTGTTAATGTGCATCATTAATAACAGCTAGCTCAGGCATCCAGTAGCAAAGCATGCTTTATAGGTTAGTTTTATGAGGAGGCAAATTATGGATAGATACAATTCACCTAGAAGAAATTGGAGGCGGTTCGAAGACGAGCAACGCCGCCGCTGGCGAGAGCGCGAATACGATGATGAGTTTGGCCCGGGAGGTTGGCGAGATTGGGTCAGCGAAGACCAACCCTATGAGCGAGGCTATCGCTACGTTTACGGGCGAGGCGGCATGGGAAGCCCGGCCTGGGGTGGCTACCGTGATGAGGAAGAAATGGAATACGAGGGTGGGGCCTATGTCCCCGGACCGTATACCGGCCTCGGGCCACGCGGGTATCGCCGCTCGGATGACGATATCTTCAGCGATATATGCAGCAGGTTGACAGACCACGGGGATATCGATGCCAGAGAGATCGAAGTGGAAGTAGACGACGGTGAGGTCACCTTAACCGGAACGGTAGATAGCCGGCGCACCAAGTTCATGGTTGAAGACACGATCGATAGTGTGCCTGGTGTGAACGAAATCAACAACCGGCTGAGCGTGCGCCGCCCAGCCCCTGGAGAGGGCAATTTACGCGATTGGTCCCGTCAGCCCAGGAGAATGGCAGATAGATGGCGAAGGAGAGATGAGCCCGGTCGTTTTCGTGAGGAATCACAGTTTGGAGAGCGCTATGGGGAAGACTACGGCTTCGGGCGCGAAGGCGAGCGCATCGAACCGGAGAGCGGTCGTTATGAAGGTACAGAATTTATAGGTCGCTACGACGAGCCCGAGTACACAGAACTAAATCGCCCTGGCGCCTATACAGGCATCGGGCCGCGCGGTTACCGCCGTTCCGATGATCGTATCTTCGAAGAGGTATGCGAAAGTCTTTCTCGTCACGGCGCCATTGACGCCAGCGATATCGAGGTTGAAGTCCAGGATAGTGAGGTGTTCCTGAGGGGCACGGTTGGCGACCGGCGTAGCAAGCGCCTTGCTGAGGATCTGGCAGAATCCACTAGCGGAGTAAAAGACGTCCATAATGAGCTACGCATCAGCCATTCTCGCTTCTCCGATAGTGAGACGCGAGAATGGTCACGCCAGGTAGCCAGGGGACAATCCGTGGTTGGAGCAGAAGGCGGAACAATTGGCGAGATCGTCGAAGTCAGAGACCATGATTTGCATGTGAGCCGGCCCAATCTATCCGATATTTATATCCCCAAGGACCGCATAAAAGCTATATCCGGAGACCGGGTGGTATTGACTATCGCTCACCGCCATCTAGACGAGCAAAACTTTACCGTCTCAGACCAGTCGCGGCAAATCGGAAGAGCCAATTACGTGGTTGGATCCGAAGGGGATATGATCGGCCAGGTGGTCGAAATGCGCGAAAACGATATGCTGGTAAGGCGCTCCAATTTGCCGGATATCTATATCCCCAGGGATAATATCAAAGCGATCTCCGGAGACCGGATCGTGTTAAATGTCCCTCACCGTGAGATCCAACACCAGAACTGGAGAGAATCTGAAAGCCAGGAGACCGGGAAACGAGAGTAATTTGGGTCCCAGTAAATGTTGCCGGCAGGTGTAACAGCCTGCCGGCTATTGCAGATTAAGAGGAAAAAGCGGGAAAAGCGTGGCTGTACTTAAAGCAGTTTGGAAATGGAGGTAAAATAGCCCTTAAGATTAAGAAAACCTGGAGAGACGCCTCGTAAATGGACGAGAAACAGAATAGCAGGAAACGGTTATCCTTATTGGTCTTAGGAAGCGCGATCGGGTCTGTAGCAGGCTATTATTCTTACAACTTTTTACGCTATTTTCGAAAAGTGATGGACCAACCCCGGCTGCTATCCAGGGCCAGCTTCACCCCCCTGGAGGACCCGGTAACGGTTGAAGCCAGGGCTATGCAGATTGCCATCGATAACCTGCGAGGGGGATTAGAGCTACGCCTCCTGGCTGATGGAAGCCAAAAATTGGTTTTGAACGCCGGCCCGCGCAATTTTCGTGAACCGTGGGCCAGGGATTTTGGATTTGCCAGTTACGGGTTGATGGCATTGGGAGAGACCCGGGCAATCCGAGAGAACCTGGAAGTATTTTTCATGAACCAGCTTCCCGATGGGCAGCTTCCGATCAAGGTGCATTCCACGAACGTGCCCGCCCGCTACCTGCATTCTCTCCTGAAACGCGAACAGCCTATCTACACCCCGTTGCGTCCCAGGTATTTCAGCGGCCATAATACGATCTCGTTGGACGGTAATCCCTTGCTGGTCATCGCGGCGGTTGAGTATATCCGCAACTGTGACGATCAAGAATTCAAGGATTCCTACTGGGAGCAAATCAAACAAGGCGCTTTGTGGCTTGAAAAACACGCCCTGACAGAAGACGGGCTCCTGCACCAGGGTCCTTACTCCGACTGGGCAGACTCGATCGCCCGCCATGGCCGGGTGCTTTATACAAACGTTTTGTATTGGAAAGCATTGCACGAGCTTTCCATGGTAGCCGAGCAGTTTGGTGAATTACAGGAGGCGGATGTTTTCCGGGCAAAGGCTAGCCAGGTGAAGTCTGCCATCAACGATTATTTTTGGCGCCCGGAGCTGGGGTATTTCGTAACCAGCCAGGATTTTGCCAACCTCAGCAGCAGTGGCAACTTGCTGGCGGTGGCCTGGGACCTGGCAACGCCCGAGCAAGGCCAGGCGATTTTGGACGCCATGCATAAGTTTGGCATGGCTAACCCGGTCCCAACCCGGCCGGTGCATTCCCCCTATCCCAAGCGGTATATCGCTATTGAGAACCGCCTGGGAGGGATCGGCTACTACCATACAGATGCGGCCTGGATTTGGTTGGGAGCCTGGCACGTCATCGCAGCCCATCACATGGGGCGAATTGAAGAAGCCAGGGATTTATTGGACCGCATGGCAAGAGTAATTGTCAGGGATGGAGAGGTGCACGAGGTCTACGCCCCGAGCGGGCGATATATATCGACCCTATTATATACCTCAGAAGCGCCGCTTACCTGGAGCGCGGGGATGTTCGTTTATGCATGCAGCCTGAACGATGTACAACCTGCTTGACCCACAGAGCGGGATTAGAAGGGTAAATTTATCGGGGGTAATCTAAGATGCATATTGCACATTTTTCCAACACCTATCGTCCCGTCATCAGCGGAGTCGTCCGCTCTGTGAGCAGCTTTCGTACGGCCCTGACCGAACTTGGGCATAACGTGTTCGTATTTGCCCAGCATAGTAATGATTATGAGGATGAAGAAGCCTTCATATTTCGCTACCCTGCCATCAATATACCGATGACAGGGGACGCTCCAGCTGCCATCCCAATCTCCCCCTGCATCGATCAACTCCTGCCAGCCCTCAAGCTGGATGTTATACACGCTCACCACCCGATCCTGGTGGGCCAGGTAGCAGCCAATAAAGCTGCTGAGCTGGATTTACCCTTAGTCTTCACTTTCCACAGCCAATATTCTGTCTATACGCAATATTTTCCCATCAGCCAGGAAGCCATACAGGATTTCCTGAAAGATACGGTTGAAAACTATGTCCGCGACTATCTGAAGAAATGCCACCATATCATCGTGCCTTCCATCAGCATGCGTGAAATCCTGGTTGAATCTTATGGAGTTGAAAACCAGATCAGCGTCATCCCAACCGGGATAGATTTGAAGCCGTACCGCGAGGCTGATGGCGAGACGGTGCGCCACCGTCATGGGTGGGAGAATGACATCGTCCTGATCTCGGCCGGGCGATTGGCGCCAGAGAAGAATTGGGAAACGTTGGTCAAGGCCGTAGCGCGCGTGATCCCCCGCCATCCACAGCTCCGCCTGGTCCTGGTGGGAGATGGGTCTGAACGGGAGACGCTGGGTAAGCTTGCCAAAACCCTGGGGATCGAAAAGAGAGTCGAGTTCACCGGAAAGATACCCTTTGAGGAAGTACCAAATTACTTTAAAGCCGCCGACTTGTTCGGGTTTGCATCCGTCACCGAGACCCAGGGTCTGGTGACAATGGAAGCCATGGCATGCGGACTACCCGTGGTAGCCGTCAACGCGACCGGCACCCGTGATGTTGTTACTCATGAGGTAGAAGGTTTGCTGGCAGAAAATAAGGTTGAAGACCTGGCAGAAGCGATCGCTAGAATGCTGTCAGAAGATGGCATCCTGGAACGATACCTGGAAGCCGCGCTTGAGAAAGCGGCTGAATTCGATATCCTCAAACAAGCCAACCGGCTGGTCGAAGTTTACCAACAAGCCATACAAGACAAACGGGATGATCGTTTCGTTTCTATATCCAGGCAAAAACCGCTGCACGGCAGCTCTGCGCCACAGCGCGGTTGAAATCGCTTGGGAGTCAGCTATTTCCGAGAAGGCGGCTCTCGGAAAGGCCATGCCCTTCTACCGGCGCCCCATAGGATAGCCGCCAGGAGGACCAGCCCGAGCACCCCCAACATCCCCCACAACCAGCCTTCGAAAAAACCCGGGCCGGCTGGAAGCACGGCAGTAAGGAGCCCAATCATCTGCCCTGCCCAAACAATGCCAGCCAGGATCATCAAGACCGCTATTAAGCCCACAAAGATGCGGAACGGGCTGATCCTTTGGTCTATCTTTACCTGTGTCTCTTCCAGACTTTCATCTTCACGATGATGTGGAGCCATATCACCTTCTAACCCTAAGCAATATCTGATTGCAGTTTCAGCCAGCGCTGGATATCACGCCTACGCAAGACCCCTACCAGGTTTCCATCCTCAACGACAGGTAGCTGGTAGGCCCCGGTACGCGTTAGCTTGTTGAGCGCGTCTGAAGCTTCATCCAGTGGAGCCACCAGTGGCAATTCATGTGATGGAGACATCACTTCCCGGACTCGAGTAGTAGACCAGTTTTCCTTCCGGACTTTACGGGCATCTTCTAATTGCACCATTCCCACCAGGCGACCTGCGCTGACAACCGGAATCGCCTGCTCATCCCTTTCGATGAGATACGAATGGACCAATTCATCAAGCCAATTATCGGGCTCTACGACCGGGGCGTCCGATCGCATGAGTCTTTCCACGGTCACGCCTGAAAGCATATCATCTACAATCACCTGGCGATAGCTTTGCATGGCGGCGTTGTTCAAAAACCAACCAATAAATGCCAACCACAACCCCCCAACCAGGCCCGAGCCGAAAATAGGCACCTGGAAACCGAAAACCATTGCGGTGCCGGTAACGATGAAGGCCCAGGCAATGAACTGCCCAGAAATGGTTGCCATTCGTGTTGCCAGAAGCAAATTACGGGAGATCTTCCACAGGATCGAGCGCAAAACACGCCCACCATCTAAGGGAAAACCAGGCACCATATTGAAGAGGGCCAGAAGGATATTGATGGGGCCTAACCAAAAGAACAGGGTTGCCATGGGAGACAAGGACTGTAGCCCTGAAGGTAAGGACGTGCCCGGCCCAAGCCCATTCATAGAAAGCGCGCCGAAAACCAAAAATAACACCCCTAAGACCAGGCTGGTAACCGGTCCAATGATGGCAATCAGGAATTCACTTCCAGGCGAGGGCGGCTCACGACCGATATCCGCTGCTCCTCCAAAAATGAACAAGGTGATCCGCCCCACAGGCAACCCTTTAGCTCTCGCCATCAACGAATGAGAGAGTTCATGTGCAAGTACAGAGGCAAAAAACAATAAGGAAGCCATCAAACCCAAAACAAGGTTCAAGCGCAAGCTCCAATCGGGATGCAGTCTTGGAAAAACAACTCCTGCCAGGTTCCAGGTCACCAGTAAGAATATAAAGATCCAGCTAGGATCCACATAGATTTTGATCCCGAAGATCCGGGCAATTCGAAATCCACCACGCATCAAAATTGGTTC
>CAZAQS010000271.1:0-6316 GCA_964486825.1 uncultured Anaerolineaceae bacterium
GAAATCGAATTCGTAGGTGAATGGTAACAATATGTCAAAACGATCGAAGGTGCAGGTAGGGGTTATGTTTGGGGGGCGCTCGGGTGAGCACGAGGTTTCGTTGATGTCAGCGCGTTCCGTGTTGGCTGCTCTTGACCCTGAGAAATATGAGGTGACACAAATCGGGATCCGGCAGGACGGCGCATGGTTGATCGGTGAGAATGTGCTGGACTTGATGGATGAGGGCGGGTCCGATCACTTGATGCCGGCCGTTCTCCTGCCTGATCCAAACCGTCCCGGCCTGTTTCGTATCCGTACGACTTCAAAGGCAGGTGAAACGCTCGAAAAGGTTGCTGACCTGGAGGTTATCTTTCCTGTGCTTCACGGCACCTTTGGAGAAGACGGCACCGTCCAAGGCTTGTTTGAAACGAATGGGATAGCTTATGTTGGATCCGGTGTGGTGGGATCCGCAGTCGGCATGGACAAAGGTGTATTCAAGGATGTAATGAAAGCCCAGGGCATACCCATCGTTGAATCGATTGTTATCTTGCGCAGCCAGCTTGAAAAGGATGCTGAATCAGTGCTAGAACAGGTCGAAAGCATGTCGCCTTCCAAGCCCTATCCGGTGTTTGTCAAGCCGGCCAACCTGGGTTCTTCGGTCGGCATCAGTAAATGCACGAGCCGTTCGGATCTGATGGAAGGGTTAATGGATGCGGCGCGGTATGATCGCAGGCTGGTCATCGAGCGCGGAGTCAATGCACGCGAAATCGAGGTCAGTGTGTTAGGAAATGATGAGCCGCAAGCTTCGGTAGCCGGAGAGGTCATTCCCAGCCGGGAATTTTATTCTTACGAGGCCAAGTACATCGATGACCGTTCAGAACTGCTGATCCCGGCTCCCATCCCTGGTGAAGTAGCCGAAAGGATACGGGAGATAGCTATACATGCCTATAAGTCAATCGATTGCGCTGGGATGGCGCGGGTTGATTTTCTTTTGGATAAAGACACCGGGGAGATATTTTTAAGCGAGATCAACACCTTGCCCGGCTTTACCAGGATCAGTATGTACCCGAAGCTTTGGGCAGCCAGTGGGATTTCCTACCCAGAACTGGTTGACCGCTTGATTGAATTTGCATTGGAACGGAAAGCCGATCGGGACCGGATCGAGCACCGCTTTATCAGGGAGTAGATGGTTTTGAATGTGGATGATCACAGGGTAAGTAGATAATGTCTCGAAGCAATCGCCCGCTGGGTTCTTACTTGTCTAATAATCGAAGCTCAGACGCCCGTCCCCGCGCGTCGAAACGGACGCGACGGGTTGTTTCTACTCCAAGCGGGCGCAGACAGATACGCTCTCCCTATGGACATCCACCTGTACTTGTACGGAATGAAAACTCTGCTCTTCCTACTGAAAATCGCAGGCGCAAAAAGACCCGCCGTCGTTATGACGTGGCGATGGGTGCATATGGAGCTGAGCTACGCCTGCCATCTTTACCCCAGTTTCACGTGGGTTGGAGATTGGTTTCCTTCTTGTTGGTTGCCGTGATTGCAGGAGCTATCTATGCGGTTTGGACTGCACCGGAGTTCAAAGTGGGTGCTGTAGAGATCAATGGGCTGGTCCGTTTGACCCATGAAGATATCCAGACCGTGGTTAGCCTCGAAGGCGAGCCGATCTTTACCATCAGCTCTTCACAAATAAAACAGGATTTGATGGAGGCCTTCCCTGAGATCGCTGACGTCTCCATTGCAGTCGGATTACCGGCTTCGGTTGTCGTTACATTAGAGGAGCGCCAGCCGGTGCTGGCTTTGCGCCAGGGTGAAGAAGAATTATGGGTAGATGGTGAAGGAGTAAGTTTCTCCCCACGTGGGGATAGCGGCCCTCTCCCGGTCATAGAAGGGGAGGAAATCGCTAACCTGGCTATCTCCGAGGGATCAGAGGGTGCGACGCGCTATGACCCAAAAATGATACAGGCTGTCCTGGCATTGTCAGCCTATGTACCTCCCGGTCGCCCTCTAGTATTCGACGACCAGCATGGCCTTGGATGGTCTGATGACCGTGGCTGGCGGGTTTATTTTGGAACTAACCTGGCGGACGCGGGTGAAATGGAGATGAAGCTGCGGGTATACGATACTCTCGTCCAACGCCTGGATGAAAATGGAATTTGGCCCGGATTTATCAGCGTGGAGTTCTTGCACGCACCTTATTATCGTCTGGAGTAATGATCGGATGGACGCACCTATCGTTGTCGGAATAGATATAGGCACGACGAAAGTGTGTACGCTTGTGGCACGCGAGGAAGCGCTCGGGAAGACGCGTATCCTGGGTGTGGGTATCGAACCCTCGCAGGGAATCAAAAAGGGCGTGGTGGTCGACCTGGGAGCAGCTGCCCAGGCGGTTGCACGTTCCGTTGAGAAGGCGGAACGCACTTCAGGGCTGGAGATCAACTCAGCCCTGGTGAGCCTGGCAGGTTCGCATGTTTCTTCTGTTAACAGCCGTGGGGTCGTGGGGATCACCGGGCAGACCATCGACGAGGATGATGTGGCACGGGCGGTAGACTCTGCTCGAGCGGTAGCGATCCCCCATAACAGGGAGATTATCCATGTCATCCAGCGTGGGTTCACCATCGATGGACAGGATGGAATCCGGATGCCAGTGGGCATGCATGGCTACCGGTTGGAAGTGGAGACGCATATTATTACGGCTGCCGCATCCACTGTCGAGAACCTGCGCCAATGTGTGGCAGCCTCAGGAGTGGAAGTCTCTCAATTCGTGTTGAACCCACTGGCCTCAGCCGAGGTAGTTCTCACCGAGACCGAGAGGCAGATGGGGGTGGTTGTCTGTGATATGGGCGGCGGCACTACGGATATGGCCATCTGCATCGATGGCGACATATGGCATACGGCTGTCCTGTCGGTTGGTGGGAACCATATCACCTCCGATATCGCTCATGGGCTACGCCTGCCTGTGTCCCAGGCGGAAGAGATCAAGATCCAGCATGGGCATGCCGTACGATCAGAGATTGGGTCGGACGAATTTTTCAACATAAAGCCGTTCGGCGAGGAAAAGTCCGCTCAGATCAGCCGGCAAGACCTGGCTCATATCATTGAGGCTCGTGTGGACGAGATCATGGGGCTCGTCCTTCAAGAGATCAAGCGCTCTGGATACGATGGTCTTTTGCCGGCAGGCATGGTGCTGACGGGGGGCTCGAGCGCTCTCCCCGGGATCCGCACCCTGACCAGCAAGGTTCTCGGACTTCCGGTGCGCATTGCCCAACCGGAGAACCTGATCGGGATGGTAGACAAGTTAAATTCGCCCGCCTATTCTACCAGCGTTGGTTTGCTGCGCTGGGCTGTACTTATGAATGAAGTCCTGGTACCCCAGGTAGGGCGGCGACGGATAAATTCTCAAGGAGGTGGACTTGACTGGGATAGAGTTAAAGGTTGGATAAGGAGATTGTTCCCCTGAAGTCTTCGTCAAACGCTGGCGTAATGAGAACATGGCGCGAGCGTTTAGGGGACGTAAATCGTTTACTCGTGCAGACCTAGGCACTAATGTATCTATCAAAAATTTTTGGAAAAGGAAATAGAAACCATTCAAGCTTACTATACAGATGTTTCTAAAGTAGAGGAGGACGAAATATGAATTCATCAAACGGTGCACCAATTAACCCCGAATCCTTCGCCAGAATCAAAGTTGTTGGCGTAGGCGGCGGGGGCTGCAACGCTGTCGATCGAATGATCGACGAGGGTTTGCAAGGTGTTGATTTTGTTGCCATTAACACCGACGCCCAGGCGTTGCTCCTTTCTCGCGCCTCTACCAGGGTGCGGATCGGCGAGAAGCTTACGCGTGGTTTGGGCTCGGGAGGCAATCCCGAGCAGGGCCGTAAAGCCGCCGAAGAGTCGGCCGAAGAGCTTTATTCGGTCCTTAAAGGAGCGGATATGGTCTTCGTAACAGCCGGCATGGGCGGCGGCACCGGCACCGGGGCCAGCCCGATTGTGTCGCAGGTTGCCAAAGAGGTGGGCGCCTTGACCATTGGGGTTGTGACCCGGCCATTCACATTCGAAGGAAACCGGCGTATCCAATCAGCCGAAGCAGGCATCTCTAAACTGAAGGAGCAATCCGACACCTTAATCGTTATCCCAAACGACCGCTTGCTCCAGATTGTGGATAAGCGCGCCAACCTGCAAGATGCTTTTAAGATGGCGGACGATGTGCTTCGCCAGGGTGTACAAGGCATTTCTGAGCTGATCACTGTTCCCGGCCTGATCAACCTGGACTTTGCAGATGTTCGCACGATCATGTCGGAGGGTGGAGCAGCGTTGATGGCAGTAGGTTCCGCGAAAGGCGACGAGCGCGCTCGCGAAGCCGCTGAACAGGCCATCTCCAGCCAACTACTCGACATCACCATCGACGGGGCCCACGGCATCCTGTTCAATGTCACTGGTGGGCCGGACCTGACCCTATTCGAGGTCAACCAGGCAGCTGCCATAATCAAGGAAACAGCCCATCCAGACGTCAACCTGATCTTCGGCGCTGTAATCGACCCGTCGATGAAGGACGAAGTACGGATTACCGTAATCGCCACCGGCTTTGAAAGGACCGGGGTTCCCAGGCATATCCTGGAAACCCCTAAGCCGCGCTCGGAACAGCGGCCGAGCGCTCCGCCACGGTCAGAGGTAAAAGATCTGCCTTCCGCTCAGAGCCAGCCGGCAGAGTTCCAACCCCGCACGTTCAACACTGAAGACCTGGATATACCGACCTTTTTGCGCAACCGGTCTCGGTAGAGAACTTGCGGTTAACATTCCATAAGGCTTGCCTGAGAATACCTGCCCCTCCTCCAGGTATTTTCAGGCTGCCTGTTCGCCTGTATTGTTTATAGGATAATTTTTCAAACCAATCAGTGGGGTCAATGGGGCGAAGAAGGGCTCCTTAATATTTCCAAAGCTGTTGAATATTTTAAGATAAGAACCCTTGATTCGCTTGCTAATGTTTTTTTATTATGCTAGAATGAAATTCCAGCAAGTGCCATATCTAAGGCACTTGCACCATCTAGCCCCTATCTGTGGCGGCTACAAGTGTTCTAATTTCAGGTTTGTTGAATGCGCTGTCCTTACTGCCAACATAAACATTCCCGTGTGGTAGATACGTCACCGGATGCACGCGGCGGTGTCCGCCGGCGCAGGCAATGTGAGAATTGCCGCCAGCGCTTCAGCACATTTGAAAGGCCGATTCTAGCCACTCCCTTGATCATCAAGCAAGATGGCACACGGGAAGAGTTCGACCGGGATAAATTGATCCGCGGAATTCGTATCTCGTGCGCTAAGCGGCCCGTATCCGGGGCGGTGATCGACCGGATGGTAGGGGAGATCGAGTCGGCGCTACAAGCCATGGGGCGCTCGGAGGTCTCATCTCGTGTGGTGGGGGATATGGTTATCGCTGGTTTGAAGGACCTCGATTTGATCGCTTATATCCGCTACGCGATCGTCTATCTGGGCCTCGATGACCTCGGTGCTATTCGAGACGAGATCAATCGTCTGTTAGAAGGGTAAGTCTTACAATCCTGATCCCGGGGGGCTGGGGCTGTGATTTTATTTCTCAACTTTTATATATTGGTTTAGGAGGAATTCACATGTTAAAGGAAACCAATAAGCAAGAGAACGATAAGGGTTTACTTCCCACTCCTCCCCTACCTGAAGGTATTGGGAAGGTAGAACTTTCGGAGAACGGTCGCCAGGTAATGATTCGGCGCTACGTTCGACGGGGTAGGGACGGCTTGCCTGCCGAGAGTGTAGAGGAGATGTTCTGGCGGGTCGCCTACCACGTAGCTAAAGTGGAGGAAACCTGGGGCGGGGACGTTCAGGAAAGGGCGCGCCAGTTCTATCATCTGCTGACACAAAAACAATTCTTTCCAAATTCACCTACCTTCACCGGCGCAGGTACTCCATTGGGACAATTAGCTGCCTGTTTCGTCCTTCCCATTTCTGATGATATGGGCCGCGATTCGGCCGGAATCTTTCAAACCCTGCGTGATGCAGCCCTGATCCAACAGACAGGCGGAGGCAATGGGTTTACTTTCTCTCGCCTGAGGCCAAAAGGCACCATGGTTAAATCATCGGCCGGACAGGCAACCGGGCCAGTCGGTTTCTTGCGGGTCTACGATAAGGCCTTTGGCGAGATTGCTCAAGGCGGCACGCGTCGCGGAGCCAACATGGCTGTCCTGAGAGTCGATCACCCAGACGTGGAAGAATTTATTACCTGCAAAACCGACGAGGACGCCATCACAAACTTCAATATATCTGTAGGTATAACCGATGCCTTCATGCGGGCAGTTGAAAATGA
>CAZAQS010000272.1:0-6288 GCA_964486825.1 uncultured Anaerolineaceae bacterium
TTGAATGTCTGCACCGGGCCAGAACCGGTGACTTTATTCCCGTACGGAAGCACGCCTGCCTCAACCCGCAGCATCCTGCAGAGCATCTATGACGGGCCTTTTGACGGTAACGGGATCGGACTCTCTCCCGTTATTCTCGAACAGATCCCTTCGCTTGAGAATAGCGAAGCCTTTTTCGAGCCGGTTGAAGTAATGCCGGGAGACGTTATCGTAGATAACAACGGGATGATCGGCAACTTGAGAGAGGGCATAATTTACCGCCCGAGTGGTTGCAGGGGTCCTGAATGTGCAGCCACTTTCAGCGGTGCGGGGCCGGCCCAGATCGATAGCCTTGTGGTTCGCTTCCGGCTCCTACCCGATATAAAGTGGTCCGATGGCTCTTCCCTGACCGCATTGGATTCAGAGTACGCTTACCAGGTGGCGCAAGCAGTTTACCCGGCCTACCGCCCGGAGCTGGTTCGCCTGACCTTCTCCTACAAAACCGTGGATGAGAGAACCCTGGAATGGCGGGGGTTGCCTGGAAGCCAACCCGCGCAGTATGCCAAAGCATTTTTTGCTCCTCTTCCCCAGCAGGCCTGGGAGGGGATTTCTACCTCTGAGTTAGCTGATTCTCAAATTGCCAGCAGGAGCCCAATCGGCTGGGGACCCTATGTATTGGACGGTTGGGTAGCAGGAGAAAGCCTCAGCCTGGTTAAAAACCCTCACTATTTCCGGGCAGATCAAGAACTGCCATATTTCGACCGCCTCGTGTTCAAGTTTACAGCCAGCCCTGGGGAAGCGACCCAAGCCCTCCTGGGGGGCGAGTGCGACCTGGCAGACGAGGCTTCGCTGGGCAATATCAGCTCTACAGAACTGCAAGAGCTTCAATCGGAGACCAGTTTAGCAGTCTATACACAGCCTGGGGGAGGCTGGGAGCAAATTCTATTCGGGATCGATCCTGAAGGCGAAAGCAGCGCGGCTTTCTTCCGATCCACGGGAGTACGACAAGCAATTGCCGCTTGCATCGACCGTGAGAGGATCAGCGACGAGCTATATCAGGGCCTGACGATCGTCCCGGATTCATTACTCCTGCCCGATCACCCACTCTATTACTCTGAGGTCGTGCGCTACGCGTATGATCCACAGTCGGCCTCCGATCTCCTAAGCACGTCCGGGTGGATCGACCACGATAACGATCCAGCAACGCCTCGCCAGTCACAAGGCGTGCCAGGCGTGCAGGATGGGACGCCTTTTGTCTTCACCTATCTGGCTTCCGATGATCCAGATCGCCAGCGATCCGCATCCATGGTGGCGGAATATCTGGCAGGATGCGGAATCCAGGCAAACTTGAGCTTCGATGACTCCTCCCAAGTGTATGCCAGCGGCCCGGAGGGGCCTGTCTTCGGGCGGAAATTCGAGGCTGTTCAACTGGCATGGATGGCCAATGCAGAGCTTCCATGCTCCCTGTATACCAGTGACGAAATCCCAGGCCCTTATCCGCAATCTCCGAAAGGATGGGGGGGCGCAAATGCCAGTGGTTTTAGCGATCCAACCTTCGACCAGGCCTGTAGAAACAGCCTCTCCACCCTGGCGGAAGACCCGGCCCTAAGCAACGCTTCCCAACAGGTACAACGGATCTTTGCTGAGCAACTACCTGCATTAAATTTATATATGCACCTGCGAGTGGCTGCTGCCCGATTTGACCTGTGCGGCTTCCAACTGGATGCATCCAATTCCAACAGCCTGTGGAATATAGAAGAGCTGGATTATGGGGAGGGTTGCCAACCCTAGTCAAGCAATAGCCAATGCAGGCCGGTCGTGATATACTATTTTGCCTTTGTCTGAACCTTCCACTGAATTCCATAGTATTATCGGTAAATAATTGCCTGGAATGCGCCAGGGTAAATATAGATATTAGCTATCGTTATTATTCGTTTATTGGTCTCTTCGTTAATGATCACACCTTTCCTGGAGAAGATCGTATGAGCCTGAGAAAACCAGCCACTGGTAGGGCGTCCAGCAACAATGACAAGATTTTAGAAGTCAGAGGACTGAAAACCTATTTCTTCACCGATTCCGGCGTTGTCAAAGCCGTCGATGGGGTCGACCTGTCGGTCAAGCGCGGCGAGGTATTGGGTTTGGTTGGCGAATCAGGCTGTGGCAAAAGTGTAACCTCTCTTTCCATCATGCGCCTGATCGGCCAGCCCGGGCGTATCGTTGAAGGGGAAATCTTCTTTGAAGATTTAAAGCTGCTGGAGCTTAGTGAGAAGGAGATGGTTCAGATGCGGGGCAACCGCATGTCGATGATCTTTCAACAGCCGCAAACCAGTCTTAACCCTGTTTTCAAGGTCGGCGACCAGGTTGCTGAAGTACTAAAGATACACCAGCGGATGAGAAATGAGGAAGCCTGGGAAAAGGCAGTCGAGCTACTGCACCTGGTTGGCATCCCGGACGCTTCAAAGAAGGCAAACGCTTATCCGCATGAAATGTCTGGCGGGCAGGCGCAACGGGTCATGATCGCCATGGCTCTGGCCCTTAACCCAGCCCTTTTAATAGCCGACGAACCAACCACCGCGTTAGATGTGACCATCCAGGCTCAAATTTTGGATTTGATGCGAGACCTACGCACACGTTTGGGTACAGCTGTCATCCTGATTACCCACGACCTGGGGGTAATTGCTGAGATGGCGGACCGGGTAGCCGTCATGTATGCCGGACGCATTGTCGAACAAACCGACGTGCGCTCGCTCTTCGCGGTGCCTCTCCATCCCTATACGCTGGGCTTGATCGCCTCCATCCCGGTGATTGGAAAAATTACCGATCGATTGGACGTCATTCCTGGATCGGTGCCCAACCTGGTTAACCTGCCGAGTGGGTGTAAATTTGCTCCGCGCTGCCGCCCGAGGGAGGAGTATGAACTTTCCATCTGCCATGAGAAGGAACCGGACCTGATTAATATTCGGGATAACCATATTGTACGCTGCTGGCTTTATCAAAGTAGTGAAAGCCATCGAGCCCCGATTGAAATCTCCTCAATACCTGCCGGTCAAAAAGCCGCTCTTTAAGCGAGGATCAGTATGACGGAAATTACAACCCCTACCACAACCGAGATCAAGCAGCCCTCAAAGAATAGTGCGGAGCTGGTCCAGATCAAGAACCTGGTCAAGTATTTCCCTATTCGTGGCGGCCTTCTTCAACGCACAGTGGCAGAGGTAAAAGCTGTTGATAATATCAGCTTTTTCATCCGAGAAGGAGAAACCCTTGGCCTGGTAGGAGAATCGGGATGTGGAAAAACAACCGTTGGAAGGGCAATGTTGCGGTTGATCGAGCCCACCTCAGGATCAGTTGTCTTCAATGGGGTGGATATCCTGAAGTTGAACCCGCGCGAGTTGAAATCCATGCGCAGACAGATGCAGATCATCTTCCAGGACCCTTATGCCTCGCTAGACCCACGGGTACCGATCGGAGAATCGGTGGTAGAAGGCTTGAAGATCCACAATATCGGAACGCCACGCGAGAGATTCGATATCACGATCGAAACCCTTCGTAAGGTCGGTTTAGAAGATTATCATGCCCGCCGCTACCCTCACGAGTTTTCGGGCGGACAGCGCCAGCGTATCGGGATCGCGCGAGCCCTGGCATTGCGCCCCCAGTTCATCGTAGCAGACGAGCCAGTGTCTGCCCTGGATGTTTCTATCCAATCCCAAGTCTTAAACATATTAAAGGACCTGCAATCCGAGTTCAACCTGACCTACCTTTTCGTAGCACACAACTTGAGCGTGGTGGAGCATATTTCAGACCGGGTAGCTGTCATGTATCTGGGCAAGATGGTCGAGCTTGCCTCTCGAGATGAACTCTTCCGAAACCCTCTGCACCCATACACCCAGGCGCTAATGTCAGCTATTCCAGTAGCTGACCCAACCATCCGGCGCGAACGCATTATCCTGCCCGGAGACGTCCCCAGCCCGGTAAACCCGCCTTCCGGCTGTCGCTTTCATCCCCGCTGCCCGGTGGCTATGGAGCATTGCGCCATCCAGGAGCCGGATTTCAAAGAAGTCAGCCCTGACCACTGGGTGGCTTGCTGGCGGTTGGAATAATTTCTGATTTTACCTGACAAAGCTGAAAGCCCTTCTGGCCTGGCCTTGGAGGGCTTTTTTTAGTCCCTATGATAGAATCACTCTATGGTCAAGCGTATATTGATTGTCGATGATCAACACGAAGTCAGGCGTATGCTGCGGGCAGGTATTGAAACACTCGACCCTGAATTTCAAGTGCTTGACCTGCCTTCCGCGGAAGAATCTCTGGTAGTGATATCTATCCAACCGGTGGATCTATTGATCACGGATATCCGGCTACCTGGTATTTCCGGCCTGGAGCTGATGAAAAAGATCCGCCAGCGCAACCCGGACCTAAAAGTAATCCTGATCACAGGGCTCCCTGATCCTGAGATCCAGGAACAAGTTAAGAAAGCGGGAGCAGAAGCCTTTTTTATCAAGCCGATCCAAATGGCCGGTTTCCTGGAGGCGGTGGGGCAAGCCCTGGGTACAACCGGACAGCCTGTCTTACCCGAAATAGCTCTGCAAACTACTGCCCCAACAGCCGCCTTCAACCTGCCTGACCGCCTGACAAGCTTAAGGCAGGAGCTCGATGCGGTTGCTGTGGTCCTAATCAACGATAGAGGGGAGACCATTGCCCAAACGGGAGAGCTACCCAGGGGTGAAATCGAATCTCCTTTAGTCCCGGCATTAGCATCCGCTCTAAGCGCTGGAACCAGGATAGCGAGATCGTTAAAGAATCCGGTCCCACAAAACTTGCTGCTTTTCAAGGGCAGCCGCTATAACCTGTGTGTTGCGAACACGGGCCTGTCCCATGCGCTGATCGTCCTGATAGTCGCTCAAGACCCGTTCCCAGCCCAGGTGCCCGCTTTCGTGGATATGGCTGTCCAAGATCTATCCGTAATACTCAAACATCCAACCCCGCCCATGCTATTCAAACCGGATCAAGCGCCGGATGATTTGCCAGAGGAAAACCTGGGCAATATTGAAGATATCCTTGAAAAGGTTCCTGCAGAAAAAATGGACACCGGCGAGCTGGATCGCTTCTGGGAAGACCTGGCCGGGGATTTGCTGACGGGGAGCGGGAACGCCAACGTTTTGACTTACGAGCAGGCTCGCAAGTTAGGTCTGGCTCCAAACGAGGCCTGATCCCCTGATCGTGGCAGCAAATGTCCAATCCGAGCCGAGTGCATAAGGTCTGCCGGATCAGCCGATATTTTTCGTCCACCAGATCCAGCACAGTGTGCATCAAGAACGCCAGCAAGTTGAGCGTCAGTAACAGGGAAGCCAGGTACTGACTACCATGCCCGAAATTGTGTTCCAGGTGGTAGCCCTTGGTTTTGAGCACGTTGTTGTTCTCATTTTCGACCTTGCCCAGGACCCCGTTGGCCGCCAGGAAATCCACCATGTCGTACAAAGCGGGGTGAGAATCGGGCTTACATACCAGAATGAAGTGCAGCTTCTTGCCTTTCAACTTCTGGCAAAAAGGTTGGCGGCTGAACAAATCGTCTCCCAGGAAGGTCACTCCTTGTTTGGCATAGAAGTCCCCGTAGGTCTCTACCCACCGTTTGCCGGCTTCAATTTCACAATCTTGTTTCTCCTTCCCATCCTGGGGCGTAATAAACTCTGGTTCCAGAGCAATGACATGCTCATTTCCTGGCTGGACGATCACGGGGGTCAGTACACTGTGAAAGTAATTCGTCGCTCCATTCGAGAGTTCTCGCTGACTACACTGCTCGCAGTGGATCTTCTGCGATGAAAAATACTCCGTCCCGTCCAAGGCGATCAGCAGGCAATCGGCATGCGAACGAAAACCCGCCAAGACCTGGCCGCGCTCCAAGCCAGCATAGATCATCCGAAACAGGGGAAAAACGTGAACGGGAGCGACAGGATCGAGCAGGGAGCGGATTTGGTTATCACTGGGAACTTGCTGGATGCCAAACACACTCCCCGCATTACTGCGCCCCTTGCGCAATTGCATGGCGTGTTGGTGGGCCAGGAAGGAGGGGCTCTGGGTGAAAAAGACGGAAAAGGCGCCCATCCCGACATCGACCAGGTCATACTGAGTGTTTTGCCCGGTGCGCACGTCGGGGAATTGCCCACAGTGCTGTTTGAGTTGTCCGATCAGACGGGGTAAGGCTAATTCTTCGAACAGGGTTGCATCCTTTGCGTTGAGCTGATCTTCTTATTGAAGGATTTTACCCTGTTATTGCTTGACTTTTGTGTATTCCATTTTCATACTGAGAATTGCTGA
>CAZAQS010000273.1:0-6250 GCA_964486825.1 uncultured Anaerolineaceae bacterium
CTCTACAGGCGTGCTCAAACGCAGGACAGCGCCTCCGTGAGTGCGCTCGAGGAACCCTTCATCCTCAAGAAGCTCTAAATCACGGCGGATAGTAGCCTCCGACACTTCGAGCAGATCGCTTAATGCAGAATTTGTAGCAATCTTGTGCCGTATGAGGTATTCCTGGATTCGCTCCCGCCTCTGGGCAGGGATTAGGGGTTTGGAGAAATCAGTCATTCTTTGTCTTTTTTTGAATGTTTCTGTTCATTTACTCTGGATATTTTACAAGATTTTGTTTATATTTGCAAGTTTTTCGCCTATAAGATATAATTGTCGTAATTTCTTGAACACACTCATTACTTCCTGAATCGCTTGCCTATGGACTTACGGCAGTTAACTCACCACACCAGGAGAGAAGGATGGCAGATTCACAAATTGGGATGGGAGAACAAAATCAAGCCGAGCGCGATTACTTCGAGAACGAGCTCAAGCGTATTCTAGAAGCGAGTGATCGAGTCAACGTTAACTTACGCGTGATCGGATCCCTTGCATTCCAAATACACTGTCCGAAATTTGGGTATTTGCAGGCCGCGATGGGTAGGGCATATACGGATATCGACTTCGCGGGCTACAAAAAGGAAACCAAAGAAATCAAAGACCTCATGTTTTCTCTAGGCTATGAGGAAGACAGGGAGGTTTTTATCGTCAGCGAGGGATCCCGCTCGATCTTCCATAGTACCAATTCCAGCTTGCATGTGGATGTTTTTTACGATAAGCTGGATTTCTGCCACCTCATTAGCTGGAATTCGCGCCTGGAAGTGGATAAACCGACCATTCCCTTAGCAGAGATGGTCCTGGAGAAGATGCAGATCGTTAAAATAAATGAGAAGGACATCATTGATACGATCATGCTGCTCCTCGAGCATCCGCTGGGGAGCATTGACCAGGAAACCATCAATATCGCCCGCATTGCCCAGATGTGCGCCAAGGATTGGGGCTTATGGCGGACAACCACAATGAACCTGGAAAAAGTCCGCACACTTGCCCAGGGATACGAGATACTGGAGCCTTCACAAAAGGCTCATGTCGCTTCCCAGGTGGAGTCTGCCCTCGAAAAAATCGAGGCAGAACCGAAAACGGTTGCCTGGAGGCTGCGGGCCAGGGTAGGTGACCGGGTGAAATGGTACAAAGAGGTAGATGAAGTAAGCTAAAAGCCTGGCAATAATACAACAAGCCGCCATGCCCATTCTAAATTTTCAGGGGATTTCATATTCAACAGGAGGTCTAGGTTATGTCGAAGTTGGTACGTGACCTGATGCATAGGGGATTTATCTGCTGCCATACAAATGCTACTCTGGGAGAGCTCGCAAAACAGATGTCCAACCAATATGTACACGCCCTGGTAGTCTGCGACCGGGACCAGCGACCCTTGGGCATAATCTCCGATTTCGATCTGCTGGCGGGTGAATGGTTATCGGCAGACCCAGAAAGCCTGGATGCCATGCAGAAGATCACCGCGGCAGAATTGATGTCTACCCCCATAGACACGATTGAGGCAGGCGAAACGATCGTAGACGCCGCCCGCTGCCTGATCGAAGACCGCATCCACCGGTTGATGGTCACCGAGGATGGTAAACCGGTTGGGATCATCTCCATCTCAGATTTCATTGCCCATCTTGCTGAGCGGGGTCCAGTTAGCCGCGAAACTGTGGCTGATGTTATGTCGGATGCCATCCTGGTCTGCCGCAGGCGCACCCCGATCACCCAGGCAGCTGCTGCCATGACGAGCACCGGCTGGCGCTCAATCACGGTTGTGGATGCGACAGGGACAGCTCGGGGTATGGTGAGCGGCTACGACCTGCTACCTTATGTAGACAAGGAAGGCAGTGAAAAGATCACCGTAGGTGAGGTCATGCACCCGCCCCTGACCATATCCATGGGCGCCAGCTTACGCCAGGCCGTCGACCTGATGATTGCCAACCACTACCACCGTTTGATCGTTGTAGACGCGGAGGCGCCGGAGACCTTCCCTCTTGGTCAGATCTCTTCATTCGACATTGTTGCTGCCATGGCCAGGCCCGGATCGATCTGGCAAAAATAAACAACAATTTTTCCAAACCCTGAGAAGAATCAGTGGCAAATACCTACCCCCACAGATGAAATAGACGGCGAGCAGACGGACAAGGTTTATATTTTTTTCTACAAGCCTGTTCCCTATCAGCCGAAGGGCTAAAGCCCAAATATCAGCGCCCCCAGCAGGGGCATAATCTCAAGGAGACAATCGACAATGCCCGAATTCCCTACTCAAGCACAAGTTGTCATCATCGGCGGTGGTGTGGGTGGTGTCAGCATCGCCTACCATCTCGCCAAGATGGGTTGGCGAGATGTCGTGGTGCTCGAGCGTCATGAGCTGACCGCTGGCTCTACCTGGCATTCAGCCGGCCTGGTCGGACAAATGCGCTCGGATGCCAACCTGACCCGCATGATGCACTACAGTACCGACCTGTATCGACGATTGAAGGACGAGACCGGACACGACCCTGCCTGGAGAGAAGTAGGAGGCCTGCGCCTGGCATCTTCTCCCGAACGTATGGAGGACCTCAAGCGCCTGGTTGGATTAGCTCGCTCGTTTGGCGTGCCCATGGAACTGCTTTCTCCGAAAGAGGCCTGGGAGATGTTTCCGCTCATGTCCCTGGATGGCGTGCTTGGAGCAGCCTTTACCCCTAACGACGGCACGATCGACCCGACGGGCCTGACCAATGCGCTAGCCACCGGAGCCAAGCAGTGCGGGGCCCAAATCTGGATCGAGACCAATGTCGAAGCCATTAACTTAAAGAAAGGCCGCGTGGAAGAAGTGGTCACCAA
Source organism: uncultured Anaerolineaceae bacterium (assembly GCA_964486825.1). GTDB lineage: Bacteria > Chloroflexota > Anaerolineae > Anaerolineales > UBA4823 > CAZAQS01. Next base: position 2,845 of record CAZAQS010000273.1, read on the forward strand.
CCGTGGCACGATCAAGACCGAGATCGTCGTCAATGCGGCTGGACAATGGGGTGGTTTTGTGGGCAAAATGGTTGGTCTGAACCTGCCTGTGGTGCCCATGGCGCACCTGTATATCGTAACAAAGCCTATAGAAGGCGTGCGCCATGACTTCCCAACCCTGCGGGATCCAGACCTGCTCGTTTACTGGCGTGAAGAGGTAGGCGGTATCACCACCGGCGGCTATGAGCGTGATCCAGCTCCCTTCGGGTTGAAGGGCATCCCCTACGAATTCAAGTACCAGCTCCTACCGCCGGACTGGGAGCGTTTCTCTCCGCTGATGGAAAACTCGATCAAGCGTGTCCCCGCTGTGGAGACTGCTGAGATCATCCAGCTCCTGAACGGGCCGGAGGGCTTTACCCCGGATGGCGAGTTCCTCCTGGGTCCCACGGCTGTAAAAGGCTTCTGGGTAGCTTGCGCCTTTTGCGCGCATGGCCTGGCTGGCGCAGGGGGTATCGGCAAGGTCATGGCCGAGTGGATTATCGATGGAAACCCGGAATACGATGTGTGGCGACTGGACGTCCGCCGCTTCGGGTCCAACTATAACAGCCAGGACTTCATTGTGAAACGCACCCTGGAAACTTACTCGCAGTACTACGATATTCACTTCCCTGGCGAGGAGCGTATGTCCGGGCGCGGTCTGCGACTCTCCCCCACCTACTACCGGCTACGCGAGCTGGGTGCTTTCTTCGGTGAAAAGACCGGTTGGGAAAGGCCCAACTACTTCAAACCCTATGAAGAGAAAGCCCGACATGGTCACGAGCCAAAGGGATGGGCGAGGCATGGGTGGTCCCGCGCTATCGGACACGAACACCTCATGACCCGTGAGAATGCTGGCTTGTTCGACGAGAGCTCCTTCAACAAATTCGAGGTACGCGGCCCAGGCGCCCTGGCTTTCTTGAACTATATTTGCACAAACGATATCGACCAGCCGGTTGGGACGGTTATCTATACTGAGGCCTTGAACAAGCGAGGCGGTATCGAGTGTGATTTTACTGTATCACGCCTGGCGGAAGACCGCTTCTTAATCATCACCGGCACAGCCTTTGGACAGCACGATCTCTCCTGGCTGCGGTTGAATATGCCTGAAGACGGGACGGTCACGATCGATGACGTGAGCTCCTCCTACGCTTGCCTGGGCCTTTGGGGGCCAAAGGCTCGCCTAATCCTCGAAAAGGTCACCCAGGATGATGTCTCCAACCAGGGCTTCCCATATATGACTACCCGGCAGATCACCGTCGGCGACGTTCCCGCTTTAGCCATGCGCGTGACATACGTGGGTGAGCTGGGATGGGAGTTCTACTGCCCAACCGAGTACGGCCTGCGCCTGTGGGACACATTATGGGAGGCCGGGGTTTCGGAAGGTATGGTTGCAGCAGGTTATAAGGCTATTGATAGCCTGCGCCTGGAAAAAGCTTACCGCTACTGGAGCGCGGAGGTCACCCCAGACTACACGCCTTACCAGGCCGGAACCGGGTTCGTCGTCAAGCTGGATAAGGGCGACTTCTTGGGGCGCGATGCCCTGGTAAAGCAAAAAGAAGAAGGCATTACCAAAAAACTATGCTGCATGACCCTTGCCGACACACGCACGATCGCTCTGGGGAAAGAGCCAGTCCGGACCCCAGATCTTGAAAAGATTATCGGATGGGTGGCTTCCGGTGGGTATGGCTACTCCATGAAAGAAAGCATCGTGTACGCTTACCTGCCAACCGAATATGCAAAGCCCGGGACCGAACTGGACATCGAGTTCTTCGGCGAGCATGTAAAAGCCACCGTTCAAAAAATGCCGCTTTGGGATCCAAAGGGCGAACGGATTAAAGCTTAGGTTCATTAGTCCAAGAGAGGTGACCCTTGAATATCATCGCTTGTATCAAACAAACCCCTGATTCTGCCGCCAACTTGACGGTTTCCAACAACCACGTCGGTTGGGGCGATGCCCAGCTGGTGGTCAATCCATGGGACGAGTACGCCATCGAGGAGGCCTTGCTGCTGAAGGAGGCTCATGGTGGGAAGGTAACCGTCTTCAGCATGGGCCCCGAGGGTGCAATGGATGCCCTGCGCACCTGCCTGGCGGTTGGCTGCGACGAAACCATCCTGGTTTCGGACCCGGCCCTGAAGGGCTCGGATGTCTCTGCTACAGCTTATACGCTTGCAAAGGCCATCGAAAAAGCGGGCGGAGCTGACCTGGTGCTGATGGGAAAGCAAGCCATCGACGGTGACACCGGGCTCACGCCACCCCAGGTGGCCCGCTACCTTGGCGTTACCTACCTGAGCCAGGTGATCAAGATCGCCGAAATCGATCCGGTTGCCAGGACCATTAAGGTAGAGCGCTTTATGGAGGAAGGACGACAGGTCTGCACCGCTAGCCTGCCGGCGGTTGTCAGCGTGATCAAAGGAATCAATGAGCCACGCTACCCATCCTTTATGGGAATCCGCAAGGCCGCCAAAGCCACCATACCGGTCTGGTCAGTAGCGGAGCTGGGCCTGGACGTTAGCAAGGTGGGAGCGGGCGGCTCTTCCGTGAGTTGGCCAAGCATCTACCCACCCCCCGTCCAAGAGAAGAAGGTCGAGATGATCAGCGGCGCAAGCCCAGAAGAGATCGCCAAAAACCTGGCCGATAAAATCTTCTCCGAGAAGGTAATCTAAGGCCCTGGCCTGGAAGGAATCGCAGACATGACAACAAAAATCTGGGTTTATATCGACCAATTTCGGGGCTCGGCCTCATCGGCCTCCTGGGAGGCTCTTGGGGTGGCGAAAGATCTATCCGGCGGCGAGGTGACTGCACTGGTCTTCGGCGAGAGCGTCGGGAGCATCGTCAAGCAAGCCTTCGAATATGGGGCGGATAGCGTGTGGGTATGCGACCACGCCACCCTGGCGGACTTCAGGGTGGAGCCGTACGCGGCCCTGTTTGCCAAACTGGCAGAAAATGAAAAGCCAGACCTGGTTCTCGCACCCACCTCCACCCGGGTACGGGATGTACTTGCCAGCGCAGCCGTAGACCTGGGGGGCGGTGTGGTGGCAGATGCTACAGACATCGAGCTGAAAGACGGGCAGGCGCACGTCACCCGCCCTGTCTACGCCGGGAAGCTGCTTAGCACGGTCGTGCTGAAGGCCAGCGGCCCGCAGCTCGTGACCCTCAGGCCGCGTGCTTTCCCCGTTCCGGAACAGGTCTCTGGGCGCACCGGAGAGGTGGTACAGGTCGATCCACTGGTTCAAGAAGAGGCCATCACCACGAAGGTGTCCGAATACATCGTAGAAGAAGGCCAGGTACGCGTGGATGGAGCCGCCATCATCGTTTCTGGTGGGCGCGGGGTTGGTGGGCCAGAGGGCTTCGAACGACTGAACACGAATGAGGCGCAACTGCGTCTTC
>CAZAQS010000274.1:0-6246 GCA_964486825.1 uncultured Anaerolineaceae bacterium
TCACCTGGGCCCAATATCTCCCAGACGAGGAGTTGACGAACTATTACCGGGCAGCGGATGTTTATGCCCTGTCTTCTCGCTATGAACCGTTTGGGATGACGGCAATCGAGTCCATGGCATGTGGCACTCCAACGATTGTAACCGTACACGGAGGCCTGCACGAGCTGATCGACTATGGCACTCAAGCGTTATTTGCAGACCCATATTACCCAGAAGAATATGGAACCATGCTGGCCCTTCCATTAAGATACCCAAAGCTGGCAGAAGAGTTATCCAATGAAGGCTCTCGCTTTGCCCGGCGCACTTTCGGATGGACCGGAATAGCCAAACATACCCTATCCATATTTGGACAGTACCAGTCACGGTATGTAGAGTCCGGCATGGAGGTCGAATCCTATGAGATATAGGGGGTTTGTATGACTATGATGGCGAATTTCGACAAACGCCGCATGCTGGTAAGCGGTGTGGGGGGAATCCTGAGAGGAAGCAGCCAGGAAAATCTGCGCCGGCTCCATAAGCGATTGAGACAGGTGCGAGAGTCGCTCATCCTGGTCTATGCGACCGGCAGATATATCTCCGACATCCTTGACGATCTTGACGAGTACAACCTGGAACAACCAGACTATATCATCTCATCCGCCGGGACCGAAATACACCGCCTGCCGGGAGAATACCCGCAGGAGGAATGGTTCCAATATATCCGCCCAGGGTATAAGCGAGAGGAAATCGCGCAGTTCATTGCCGAACACTTTCAAAACCTAGAGCTCCAGCCTGAGGTCCATCAGACTCCATTAAAGGTCAGCTACTTCCTAAAAGATGCCTCTTCGGAAGTACTGGATACTCTGCAGCGGAGACTATTGGAGGCAGACCTGCCATCTAAAATTGTTTACTCCTCAGATTTGTACCTGGACATTATTCCGGAAAGAGCTGGCACAGGTCCCGCACTCAAGTTCCTGGTCGATTCGCTCGTCCTGATGCCGAACCAGGTATATGTGGCAGGCAACAGTGGCAATGACACCGGATTATTCCAATACGGATTTCGAGGCATCGTGGTCGCAAACGCCAGCCATGAGCTTAAAGAGGAGGTAGAATTACGGGCCTATTTCAGCCACCGTTCTTTTGCCGGTGGCTTGCTCGAAGGGCTCGAGCACTATCGCTTTTTCGAAACCGCCCTGCCGAGCCATCCCCGCGATCTGGCAGGTGAGGCGCTTGAAAGGTCTGTCGACACCCTACGTCGCAATATCACACCGATGGGGTTTTCTGCTGCCAGCCTGGCGGATAACAGGCTCACCCGAGAAGACTCGAATTATTTTTCGGTTTGGAGCCGAGATGGGATTATGACCGGTCTCTGGTCATTGAGTCTCAACGATCCTGAGTTAACCGAGTGTTTCCGACGCACTTTAGAGTTGATGGCCGAACACCAAACCCCGATCGGGCAGATCCCAGCCAACGTGCGCATTCAAACTGGCATCCCTGATTATGGAGGTACAGGGAATATCGCTTCCATTGATTCAGTGATCTGGTTTGTGATCGGTGCATGTCGCTACGCGGCCTATACCGGTAACCGGAGCTTCCTGGAGGGCATCTATCCCAACCTAAAACGGGCTATGTTTTGGCTGCATGCACATGACTCGAACAATTGCGGTCTTTTAGAGATACCGGAATCGTCCGATTGGATGGACCTGTTCCCCCGCTCCTATAATGTGTTATACGATGAAGTGCTCTGGTACCTGGCCTGCAAGGATTTCAGTATCGTCAGCACCGTTATGGGAGACGGGCCAGGTGTATACGCGGACCTCAGCCAGACCATCCGCCGTAAACTGGTCCGGCAGTTCTGGCCTACTTCTCAGAACCTGTCGGACGCGCTGGAGTCCTTCTCGGAAACTCAATTTACCCTTGGAGACGCCCATTATCTCCTGGCACAGATCAGCCCGTTTGGATTTTCCTGGCGTTGCGATGTCTACGCCAATCTGCTGGCCTGCCTGGCAGGCATCCTGGACGAGACCAAGATGGAGCAGGTATTCCGCTTTTTATGGGGCGTGGGTGTAAATTCTCCTTATCCGATCAAATGCTGGTATCCGCCTATACAGTCAGGCGCCAACGACTGGAAAGATTATTTCATCACCAATTTCTTGAACCTTCCAGATCACTATCATAACGGAGGTATCTGGCCATTTATTGGGGGATTGTGGGTACGTTTTCTCTCGCAAATCGGCAGGACCGAACTGGCCTTTGAAGAGCTGAACAACCTGGCCGAATCCTGCCGGCTGGGATATTACGCGGATTGGGAATTCAACGAGTGGCTGCATGGTCAGACCGGCAGGCCGATGGGTAAAGCGCACCAGGCCTGGAGCGCTGCCAGCTATGTCGCGGCCTGGAAAGCCTTGAACCAGGAAACCACACCAGCAGATTTCGAGCCCTTACGGGAGGATATGTTCAGGATGGACGAGTAACTACCGTCCAGGATCTTCAGAGAACTAAAAATAAAAGGAACATTTAGAGACCATATGGGCGCTACAGGTGATCTGCTCCTGGGAATTGACTTGGGTACTTCCAGCACCAAAACGGTGATCATGAACCGGGAGGGGAAGGTGTTGGCCTCTTCTGCACAGGAATACGGCATCGACCACCCCCACCCCGGTTATGCAGAGCAAGATCCTGAAGCCTGGGTTCAGGCTGCTTACAGGACCATTCAGACCGCTTTGTCCAAAGGCAGCATCCACGCCCGGCAAGTGGTTGGGATCGGAATCTCAGGGCAAATGCATGGCACGGTATGCGTGGACGCCAGTGGAATGCATATCCGTCCTGCCATTATCTGGGCAGACCAGCGTAGCGGGACGCAGGTTACAAAAGTCTATGAACAGCTGGGAAAAGAGCGATTGGGAGAATGGACAGCCAACCCGCTGGCTACGGGTTTTATGCTGGCAACCTGGCTGTGGTTGGTGGAGAACGAGCCTGCTACCCTCGGGCAGACGCGCTGGTTATGCCTGCCCAAGGATTACCTGCGCTATCGCCTGACTGGCAGAACTGGCACGGAACCCAGCGACGCGTCGTCTACCTTGCTGTTCGACACGCTCCATCGCGCCTGGAGTGTAGAACTCATGGACGCGCTTGGGCTTGACCCATCTTTGCTGCCGGAAATTTATGAATCGGCCAAGGTCGCCGGCGGGCTTAGCCGTGAAGCCGCCAGCCAATGCGGGTTGTTGCCAGGAACGCCTGTGGTCTACGGAGGCAGCGACCAGGCCTTACAGGCCCTTGGGCATGGGATCGTCCGGACCGGCCTGGTTTCCTGCACTATCGGGAGCGGGGGAGTGTTGTTGGCTCCCGTAGAAAATCCGGTCTACGATCCTCACCTGCGCATGCACTTGTTCTGCCATGCGCTCCCAGACTTATGGCACCTGGAAGCCGCGATTCTATCTGCCGGGCTTTCGCTAAAGTGGCTGCGAGACAGCATTTTCCCGCACGAAAGCTATGGATCCCTGGCGGATGCAGCCGCTCAAGCGCCGCCTGGGGCGGAAGGCCTGTCCTTTCTTCCCCACCTGGCAGGCGAGAGGACGCCGTATATGGATCCGGATGCCAGGGCGGCCTTCACAGGCCTGACCCTACGGCACGGCCGACAGCATCTGGCGCGGGCGGTTATGGAAGGCGTCGTGATGGCGCTGAAGCAGGGCCTGGTCCTGATGCAAGAGATGGGCGTCCCGATCGACCGGATCGTGGCTTCGGGCGGCGGGACACGCCACCCTCTGTGGCTCCAGTTGATGGCAGACATATTCAACCAGCCGGTCTATCTCACCACTGCTCAAGAGGCTGCTGCCATGGGGGCAGCGATCCTGGCAGGGGCAGGCACTGGGGTCTATTCCAGCGCCCGCCAGGCCAGCCTGGAAATCGGCCGTACTGCTGAACACGTCATTCACCCGATATCGCAGAACAGCAGGTATTACGAAAAGTCCTACCAGGTCTTCTGCCGGCTTTATCCGGCGCTGAACTCACTTCAAGGCTAATCCAGCAACCAGGTTACATCCACCTGTACCTCGACGGTCAGGGCGCCCGGCTCGACCGGCACTTCAGCGACATCTGCCATCTCGGCCACTCCCGCGGCTGGGATCGGGAAGCGGTCCGTCTCAGAAATCGTCCAAACCGCGCCAAGCTGGGCGCCAGCCAGGTCCGCCAGGTGCTCGGCTTTTCGCCGGGCATCATTCATAGCGGTTTCCATCGCCAGGTCATGCCATTGTCGAGGATCTGAGAGACCGAAACTAATCGATTCAATCACATTGCCACCTGCCTCAATGGCCGAGTCCAATACTTCTCCAATCCTGTTAATCTCACGAACGCGCACCTGAACGATATTGCTGGCGATATATCCCTGGATTTCAGCAGGTTGTTCGGGTGTAGGGCGGTCGCCGAAACGCGGCATCAATGTGATGCCTTCCGTACGGATATCCTGGTCGGATATGCCGGCGTCCCGCAGCGTCTCCAGCAGGTTGGTCATCAGTTGGTTATTCTGCTGCATAGCTTGTGATGCCTCCGTAGCCTCCGTGCGCACACCCAACCTGACCGTGACCTGGTCTGGTGCAGCTGCGATGCTTCCCATGCCTGTAACAGAAACTGTCCTGGCAGCACCTGTGATCGGTATGATCTGTATAGGTATGACCGGCGCAGCAACAGTTGGAGATGGGGATGGAGAGGGCGTGGGGGAGGGAGAAGGGGTGACAGGAGTCGCCGCCGGAGTCTCTGGCGTTGCCGGAAGGGTGGCGGTTGGTGTAGCAGGGGTGATCTCAGGGGTGACAACCGTGGGCTCAGGGCTTGCCGGAGGTTCTTCCGGAGTAGGGTCCGTGGGCGTTGCAACCGTAACCGTTGGAGTCTGAGGTGTGCCGGTGGGATCCTGGGCCACGGCGCGATTACTACCTTTGAACAAGGCTCCTGCCACTATCGCCAGGAAAATAGCGACGATTATCAGGATCTGTGAAAATCTTTTCATTGTGCTTACTCCTTTCCACTACCAGTAAATTTACACCAATAAGAAATTATTCATTTTCATCAGCCGGGCGAGGGGGAGCCCCGGTTTGCCTGCGAACCATGGGCGCAGCCACCTCTCTCACAAACACACGCAGGGCTGCTGCAATCGGTATCGCCACTAAGGCTCCAAGAATGCCTCCCAGGCTCGCGCCTGCTACAATTGCAACGATCGAAAGCAAGGGAGAAATCTCCGTTTGTGTCTTCATGATATTCGGCACCAAGACATTGCTTTCCAATTGCTGCACGATAATAAAGAAAATCAAGACGATCAGAGCCTGGGTTGGAGATTGGAGCAATGCAACGATTATCATTGGGACCGCGGCAATGATCGGCCCGATATAGGGAAGCAATTCGAGAACCCCGGCAATCACACCCAGAACCAACGGGAATGGGATTCCTATGATCGACAGGCCAATGGTAGTGACAACACCGATAATGATCGCCGTAATCACTGCTCCGCGGATGAAACCGCCCATGGCTTGAAACATGGAATTCAACACATGATCTACCCGAGGCCTCTGATGCTCGGGAAATAGCGACAGGACAAAACGGCGCATACGAGGAGCCTCGATCAGTGTATATAGCGAGACAAACAGGATCAGGACCAAATCAATAAGGCCAGAGGCCAGGCCCAATGGAACGGCAACAAGCCTGCCTACGACCTGCCCGAGCTGCTCAATCAGGCGCTCTACTATCGGAACCTCTCCTACCGGTGCATACTGCTCATATAATCGCTCTACCTCGGAGACCAGATCAGGCGCCAGCATAACGATCTCCTGCGCCTGAGCAACGATGGGAGGGATCACGATCAACCCAATGATCCCAAAGATTACCAGGATACCGAGGTAAACAAGCAGGACTGCCAGGGTGCGTGGCATGCGGCCTTCAAGCCAACTTACTAGGGGAGCCAGGGCTGCTGCAATCGCTATACCCAAAGCAAGCAGGGCTAGCGTGCGTGCAAATAGCCAAAGCGCTGCCAGGATCAGGACGGCCGCGACAATGGCAACTGTCACAGCTACTGCAATCCCTCCCCATGGAAGGTTGCGAATAGAGAGGCTTTCAGGAGTAGCACGCTCTCGGACATCTCTCTGTTCAGGAAGAGTAGTCTCCTGGTTCTCTTGGGAGGTTGGGTATATTTCAGCCATGCAGTTGCCTGATGTTGAGCCTCATGCCATCCCTTAATCCATAATCCGGCTCGGCCAGCAACCCATCGATATAGTAAACCACACC
>CAZAQS010000275.1:0-6242 GCA_964486825.1 uncultured Anaerolineaceae bacterium
CTGGTTCGAATCCCATCGAAGCCACTTTAACTTGGCCTCCATCAGGCGGCGTGTCTCCGCCATCGATTCCTCCACCATTGGATAAGCGAACCAGGCCGTAGTAAAACCAAATAAGAATCCAGTTACGGTACGCAAGGTTGGTGTACTCTCCCTGTAGGGTATTAAATTAAAGGGCGGCTGGCTGATCAGCTGGCCAACCCCATCCAGTCCAATCGGTACCAGCGCCAGGATGATCCATAAATACCACGGCAATCCGCGGATACCCCTACCTGTGACGACAAAGATCAAACCGAATAACAGGATAGAACCATAGATAGCCATATCACGCTGGCATAGAGCGATTTTATAACCGGTTGCCGGATCCCCGATAAAAGACCTGGCGCTTACAAGGTCTTCCGAATGGAACCCGGTTGCCTGCTCGTAGGTTCTCAGTCCCTCAATTCCAGCTGCAGCACGTGGATAAACGCTTTGTTCACCAAAAATGAACCAGGACCGAAAAGCAAGCTGGTGGCAAGTTGTACCGTATATACTGTAGATAATCCGGGCCGGCGGGGTAATCCCGGCTTGCATAAAAACCGGGGCCAGTAGGGGTAAGCTAAAGTAAAGCAGCACGATACTATTGAAAAAAGCCATATAGTGCCTGGCTATCCAGTAGGAAAACCGGTCTGCGCCCGTCCAACTACTCCCAGCTTGAGCGTAAGATTGAGCTATTTCATGATCCTGGGAGGCGCCCAAATGAGCAGCCCCCAGCGTGACCTTGAGTTCCTTGCGTTCGAAGGGAGCTTTTAGCTGGTACGGCCCAACTGTCACCACCGGTACTAACTCCCCAAAAGACTGGCGTAGCTGGGGATCTTCATCAACGTCGACGACCACCAACTTATGCGGAAATTCGTCCTGCAATGCATCCAGCTCTTCCTTAGCCTGGTCGCATAAATGGCAGTCGTTGCGGCTGTAAAGCATCACTGTGATCATCCGCCAACTCCTATATCCTTCAGATAATCATCGAGCTGCTTCTCGAGTAAGATCCCAATATGAACGGCCTGCACAACGCCCTCCCCATCAATGAAATAGGTAGTCGGGTAACCACGCACACGATAAGCGCTTTGGACAATTGCCCGGGGGTCTAGCAATATATCAAAGCTCAATCCATGCTCGTCCACGAAACGTTGTACTTGCGAGGCTGGCTCAGCGAAGTTTACCGCCAGAACCTGTAATTCCGGATGCCTTTCATAGCGATCCTGTAGCAAGGGCATTTCGATCTCACAAGGGATACACCAGGTAGCCCAGAAATTGACCAGGACGGGTTGGCCACGCAGTTCTTCCAACCGCAACAGCTCTCCGGACAGCCGTTCCAGCTCAAAATCCGGTGCAGGAGCGCCTACCTTGGGCGCAGCAGGCTCGTTTCCGGCTCGAGCAAGATCTACTGGAGCGCGGCCCGATCGAATACCCCCGAGCAAAGCCAGCACGAAGAGCCCGAGGCCAACACCAACAATTAACCCGCCCGCTAATAGCAGGGCGTCCTTCATCCGTTGTTTACTCGCCATAAAACGACTTACCTGGTCTGGGGCTGGGTCTTATCTGAGTCTACCCTCGGCTTGATCATCAGAGCAGCCGGCAAGGCGATGGGAAACAGAGCTGCGCCAAAAAACCACCAGTCGATGAATTGGCGCCCTTTCTGGCGGGCGATCGCAGCCGGGATCAATCCCAACACTGCTCCCGCAATCACCAACAACAAGATCAACTGCCCGACGTAAACCTCATCTATGGCCTCGAAGAAGAAACCCATGCGCGCCAATCGCTCGAACTGTCCAGAGAATAACAGGATGCCAACCAGGATTAACACCACCCCCATGAAGATTTCGACATAATGCATTAACTTCCCATGCCGGCGAATAACGTTGGTGACAAGGCTGACCTGGGTGGCTGCAATCAAAAAGGGTATGGCCATACCGGCCGAATAGGCAGTCAAAAGCTGCACCCCCTGGTTTACCGAGCCGCCACTCAACGACAGGGTCAGGATCGCGCCAAGGATTGGGCCAACGCATGGCGCCCAACCGGCGGAAAAGAATACGCCCATCAGGGCGGAGGACAGGTAACCCCACTTACGGTCTGGTACAGTTTGCGGGCGCAGATCGTATTCCAGGAAAGGGATACGGAAGATCCCGGTCATATGGATTCCGAACACGATCACAACAACACCGCCGATGCGGGCAAGCCATGTGCTCATATCGTAGAGCAAGCTGCCTAGAGCTGACGACGCCGCGCCTAATAAGATGAATACGATGCTGAAGCCGGCCACGAAAGCCAATCCATGGCTGAAAGTCATCCAACGGTTCGCCTCACCCCCCTGGGCAGAGGCGGCTGAACGACCACCCAGGTAACCCAGGTAGGCCGGCACCAGGGAAAAGACGCAAGGCGAAAGGAAGGAAGCCAATCCTGCCACAAAGGCCAGCCCTATCCCAACATTACCGATTTCCATAATTATGACTTCTCCCGCTCACTTGCATCCTGACAGATGAAAACTGTTCCATCAATTTCCTCCCAACCTTATGCCATAAACGTCGCTCAAGATTCCTTCACCAGCACCCGCGTTCCACCGAAATCGGTGATCGTCAAATCTCCCGGGTCATATCCCACAACCGGGTTGGACCAGCGGAAGATCCATTGGGCATCCTGCGGGGAGACATTTACACAGCCATTCGATTCCGGCTCACCAAAGTTATTGTGCCAGTAGGTAGAGTGAATGGCTACCCCTTGCCCGGTGAACAAGTTTGTCCAACCTACTCCACCGGTATCCCAGCCAGCCACAGCAGTCCCACCTGACATATGCAGCGATACCAGCTTACGATAGACTGCGAATTCCCCTAAAGGCGTAGATCCGTCGGCAATTCCGGAAGAGATCCGGCAGAAATAAACCTCCGAATTGCCTTCGTAACAGGACATATACTGTCGCTTGTAAGAAATATCAACCACAATGCGCTTGTTCTCCACTTCAGGACTGATCGGTTTGAGCTCTTCTTCTGTCAATGGCCTGAAGGCGCGCGCGTCTGCCCAATATAGATCACCCAGGTTGCCGTACTTTTCGTTGACCCTGTAAAAAACGCTGCCATCCGGGTCTTCCCGGATCTGGTCAACCCACAGGATCTGGCTGTAATAGAAACGCAGGGGTAAGGTTTTCTCATACCGGTCCCTGAAAAAGTGATGGCGAGGTGGCGGATTGATCAATATAGTGTCCACATAAGGGACGGTTACCTCTACCCACATACCGGTTCCTATGGACGTCTCGGTTAAGCTTTCGAGAGGCTGGTTGGGTTTATTGCGCACTGGCTGGAGGTAGGCCCCCCATATATATCCCAGGGGTGTCTCTACCCAGCGCTTATTATTGCGGTAGATAGAAAAAGTTCCTGTAGCCTCTTTGATCCATGGCAAAACCTCGTCGTCCATGACCGAGCCTACAGTTCTGCTGTCATGGTCAGGCCGGGCTTTCAAATCCCATTTTCCATAACATACCCGGCCGAGCCTCTCACCTTCTGGAAAATCGGGTAGCTTGAAAAGTTGGGTCCATGCTGAATTCTGTAAAGGAGCAAACACTGCTCCGCCGGCTGCCAGCACAGACAGTTTTAGGAAATCTTTCCTGGAAAATGATGTTCTGAATGATCCCATTACTTACTCATTACACAATGAAAAACCGCAGTATTGGCTGCTAACCATCCAAGGGACGTGCGATTTCCTATCCTGGAGCTCACGCACTCGAGCGCGCTTAAGCATAATCTGAAAAAGCAGACCGGTCAATGGTGGCGAATCACGGAACAATTAAGGTTTGGTTAGACTTGGATAAATATTAAATCCAAAGTGTGAATTCTGTAGATAGGGTGTAAAATCATTCAGTGGGGCAAAATTCGATTTGCCGGGTATGTGCATGAAATTTAATAACACCAATATCATAATCCTATTTTTTACCCTGATTGTAATTATGATGGGCTTCGGCATGATTATCCCAATCATGCCGTTCTATGTCAAGCACCTGGGCGCAAGCGGCAGCGCCCTGGGTCTGCTCATGGCTACATACGGTGTCATGCAGTTTATCTTTGCGCCTTTTTGGGGGCAGTTGTCGGATCGCTACGGGCGTAAAAAAATCCTTATGCTGGGTGTCCTTGGGAATGCTGCTACCCAGGTGCTCTTTGGATTGTCGACACAATTGTGGATGCTATTTGCTGCACGCATTCTTTCCGGACTGCTGTCCTCCGCCACCCTTCCCACCGCGATGGCCTTTATCTCCGATAGCACGACTCGGGAGCAGCGTGGTGGGGGGATGGGAATGATTGGAGCTGCCTTTGGCATCGGCATGGTCATCGGTCCTGGTTTAGGTGGCTGGCTGGCAACGGAAAACCTGTCACTTCCTTTCTTCATCGCGGCAGGCTTGTCTTTGATTGCCTTCCTCTTGATCGCTTTAATTCTCCCCGAATCATTGCCGCCTGAAAAGCGCACCGCTCAACCCGGTAAGTTGCGTGGCCCCCAATTCAACCTGATGTGGTCATCTCTTTTTGGCCCGCTGGGCTTCCTGCTCTTTATGGCCTTCCTGCTCACCTTTGGACTTACCAATTTCGAAGCCATCTTCGGTTTATATTCAGCCGACCGCTACGGATATTCGCCGAGATTGGTCGGCATTCTCTTCATGGTCATCGGTCTGACTTCAGCTTTGGTCCAGGGTTTGCTGACCGGCCCTTTGACCCGTCGCTGGGGAGAGGCCTACGTCATCCGTGGATCCTTGATCGCCAGTGCGGTAGGATTTATTGTATTGACCCAGGTCAGATCTCTACCGGCCGTTATCGCGGCGGTATGCTTTTTTATCATCTCGAACGCAATGCTCAACCCGGCTAACTCCTCTCTGATCTCCAAGCGAACGGAAGGTAGCCAGGGATTGGTCATGGGCTTGAACAACTCCTACCAAAGCCTGGGACGTATCATCGGTCCGGCTCTAGCCGGGCTTTTATATGACGTAAATATGAACTTCCCCTACTGGACTGGTGCAATAGCGATGCTGGCCGGCTTTGCCCTAAGCCTGCTGTTGTTATCGCCGGAGCCGAGGCCTGAAGGTCTTGGTGTAGCAGATTAAATATTATGCGCTCCCCGGCGAAGGCATACCGGGGAGCGCATTTATATTTAATCTGTTTAATATCTTCCGTACAACGGGCCAAAGTTTTGGCAGGCTCTGTAGTCGGCGCCCATTGGATCTTGAGCTCCAAACATGCTCCAGGCGCTCGGACGGAAGAGGGCTTCCTCAGGAACGTTATGCATATTCACTGGAATGCGCAGGATGGAGGCCAGGGCAATCAGATCAGGTCCGATATGCCCATACGAAATAGCCCCGTGGTTGGCCCCCCAATTGGCCATGACAGAGTATACATCCGCAAAGGGACCTGAGCCGGTAAGGCGTGGGGCGAACCAATGCGTTGGCCAGGTTGGATCGGTACGGTTATTCAATGTATGGTGGACATCGTCCGGAATGTCGACTGTATAGCCTTCGGCGATCTGCAAGACTGGACCCAGGCCTTTCACAATATTGATACGAGCCATGGTAACAGGCATTTCACCGCGCGTCAAAAAGCCGGAAGAGAAACCGCCGCCGCGGAAATAACCCACATTGGCAGGGTACCAGGTCGTGGCTTGCAGGGATTTCCTGGCTTCCTCTTCGTTGATCTCCCAGAAGGGTTTGATGGCAGGCTTACCGTCCCGCTCGAGCTCTCCGGTTGCATCGAGGGTAGCCGCCCCGGAATTGATCAGGTGGATCATTCCGTTCTCGGCTTTGCCGGATAATACATGTCCTGTTACGCGCTTTACGGCTGCCGGGCTCCAATACGTCCGTACATCAGCAAAAATTTGAGCTGTATTTGTCAACAAATACCCGAAAAGCATCGTAGCGCCGTTCAGGCTGTCGTTCTCGGTGGCAAAGATATATGGCTGGCGGATGCCGCTCCAATCGAAGGATGAGTTCAGGATGGCCTCCATGAAATCACCGTTGGGGAAGTGATCCGTCCACTGCCGTTGTCCCTGGAAACCACCAGCAATGGCGTTGCGCCCCAGGGCCTCCTCGCCGAAACCCAGGTCATTCAGGCGGGGGTTCCCAACCATCATATCCCTGGCGATCATCGTCATTTTGACGACCATCTCCCACTCTTTATCCTTCTGCTCGCGAGTGTGGGCCTGGTCGCCGTTCTTATCCTCCCCCTCCGTGCAGTTCT
>CAZAQS010000276.1:0-6241 GCA_964486825.1 uncultured Anaerolineaceae bacterium
TACGGGTTACACGCTCTCCAGGCGTGCGCGTTAGGCCGGACTACGCAACCTCTCCTTATACAACTGTTTGGCGGATGAGCTTTTTATCCCGCCCTCCAGCGTGCGGGATTATACCATAAGCAGATTGTTTTCACGAGGTAAGGTCAACTACACGATCCTTCACCACCTCGGGGCAGTCGTAATCAGCGCTTGGCCTGGATGGTGGCTACGACCTTTTGGATGGAGTACAGGTCGCCCGTTCCCCAGGGACGATCCAACCAGCGGCGCAAGCTATCCTGCGATTCACCCATAATATAGGCTTGCGCCAGGAAATGCGACCATGCCGTGGAGGGCGCCAAATAGGATGTCTCGCCGACTTCAGCCTGCAGGCCTGCCCGGGTTAGATACCACCAACGCAGACCATTCCCGCTGAGTTTTGAATCGAGGTAACTGGAAACTTGCTCCCCCAATTGTTCGCGCAGATAAAGGCCCACTTCTGGCGTCATGCCGTAGAAAACAGGGGCGCTCCACCCGGTGGTTCTGCCCCGGGGATCTTTATATTGACCTTCAGCACGCAGCTTGTAGGCCTCGAAATTTAGCCCCGCGTTCATCCCCGCAAGCGCGGCTTGCAGGGCCTGGTTGTAGTCCTGTGTGTAGCCAAAATGCTGCGCCATCCTGGCATAGCCGATTACGCCCGCCAGATCAGCATAGTATTCCAGGCTACCTTTGCTGTTGTTGAATACTTCTTTGGCTTCTGCCCAGTTCTGCTGTGCATAAGACCAATCGCCGGTGTTCTTGGACCACAACCAGACAGCATACAAGCTAGAAATATGAACTGCGGGCGGAGGCCAGGCATTCAAATTTTGGCGGAATGGAACATCATAGGTTTCACGCTGCACGCCGTCGTTCAACCAGTCCCTTTGGCTGTCGCCATAGGGTAGGTTTTTCAAGGGTGGATAGCGGTTCATTTCCGCTACCATATACTTTTTGGCCTTTGATTGCATCTCAGGAGTCAGGTAAGGGTAGGCCAGCGCCATCGTATACAGCAACTCACCTGGGTCGTGCCAATAGACATTGCCATGGTTACGGAAATTTATGGATGGTAAACAAGGTGTCGGAGAGCAGGGATTAGCAGTGTTATAAGGCCAGATCACAGAGTTGGAAAAACCTCGCTCCAGATAGAAGGGAATCAGGTGGTTGTCGGCGGAAAGAATAGCCTGGGCCTCGTCCCTCAAGCGGTCGACCAGGTCGCTTGCTGGGGCGCTGACCGGAGTGGTCAGATCGAGGGAAAGGTATTCTTCAAAAGATCGCTGGACAGTGTCCGAAGAACCGGATTCAAGATCTCCAGATAGGCTGTCAGAAGCGCTGTTAACGCCCGTCCAAACGATAGGCGCCGGGCAACTGGAGCCGTTCTGGTGTGAAATGCCGGCTAAGCCGGCCTGGATAACCCGCCAGTACAGCATACCATTCGCGACGACAACCCCGCCACGTTGGGCGCCTTCCGTAACCCGAGGAGATGGGAAGGGATAGGCGGGCCCAGATCCAGATAAGGGGAAAAATGGATTGTCCGTACCCGGACCGCAATTAGGGGAACACTCAGGCCAATCGTTCGAGACGGCGCCCACTTCGACCAACTCGCCAGTTTTTACGTTAATGCCTCCCATACGCTCCCAGTTATCCACCCACAGGATCGACCCGCTCATGGAAAGCATGGAAGGCTCATCCGAGGTCATACGAAACTCGGGTGCGCCCTTCAAGGATTTATTCGCTCGCAACCCTGTGATATCAAGGGTTGATTTGTTCAACAAACCCAGCTCGGCGTCGTATTTCGTTGCCACGTGAACGGTTCCGCTATCATTCTGGATGCCTCGCCTTGCCCGGTAGGTAAGATAAAGCTCGTCTCCGGATACTACGGGAACGTTAGGAATATCGTTGTGCCCGTAGGTATACAGAACAGGGGCGATCCCTTTTTGTGATCCTGTCTTGGCATCCAACACAAAAAAGGTCTGCTTGGACGGTTCTTCGGTTAAATAATCGATAATCTGAGGGCGGACTTTCGCCCAATCCGAGGCCGAGTCAGCGGAAAGGCTGCCGGCCCTGTCCATCACTTCATCGCCTTCGGTCAGCAGGGTATGAAAGTAATATACCGGCTGGGAGCGGTAGATGACTGTATCGCCAGCAACCACAGGATATCTGTCGGCCAGGCTCTGGCCCTGTAACCTGGTCCGCCAACGTTCTTTGCCACTGCCAGCTTCTACAGCGATAGCCCAAATGGCCTCATTCCCCAAAAACACCGTTTGCTGGTCTCCGCTCAATGCCGGGGAGGTCAGGATGGGCGCCCCTGAATCGTATTCCCATTTTTTTGACCCGCTGCTGATTTCTAAGGCGGTCAGGTACCCATTGCTGGAGGCTACGTAGGCCCTGTTTTTAGCGGGATGGATAAGGGGAGCGGTTGAGCTGGGTCCCGTAAACATCTTCCACTTCAGAGCGCCTCCGACTGCATCCAACCCATAGGTGTAACCGTCGTGCGAGCTAAAAACGACGGTATTGCCATGCACACCGGCCGATTGACGGATGGGGCCTTTGGAAGCAAACTCCCATAACGGAGCGCCCGTGGACGCACGCCGGGCATGTAATACGCCATCCATATCCCCAACAAAAAGCCGTCCGTTGGCGACGACGGGTTGTGCTCGCGATGCGATCGGGACTTCGTACCATTTCCAGGTATAGCAGTAGGGTGGCTCGACCTGCAGATTGGTGAAATTTGTGCGCTGAGCGTCACTTCCCAACTGGGGCCAGTCGCCTCGAAGTTGCAAGACTGCCGGTAAATAGACCCGGCCGGTTTCAGCCTCTCTGAATATTTCCCCATTCGCCTTCCAAACCAACGTATTAGAAGAAAAGATTGACAAAACCAAAACAAGGGTGATCAATGGCTGGACTATTAAGCGGTTTAACATTATTTATTCCATGCTTTCATAGATAGGGGAGATTTGGATCAACTTTGTGACCAGAATGATTTGAAGCAGGCTTTAATATGCCACACCCTACGCATAACATCAATAGTATTATAGTATGGGTAGCATTCAAAACGCGGGTAAGCTATCTGGAAAGCGAGTTGGAGATGCGTTGGTAGATCCGATAAGGACCAATAACCGCAATTTCCTCGAAATATTCAGAGATCAAAGACGTATCGTAAATCCTTGTCCAATCGCTAAAAGGCCCCGTGATCAGGTATTGAGGATCTGCCTGGAGAGGGTCGTAAATGAGCTGGAAAGGTTTCCGCTCGTGGAAGGTCTGGCGGATAGCTTCGAAAATATAGTTTTGGTGGGGGTGATGGATCTTCATATGGCCGCTCAGTGGACCAAGCTCCCATTCCCAGGTTTCAATTAACTCCTGCTCGGGGATATTCTCTTGAATGTATTCAACTGTCGCTTTGGTGGGATCCTCCCCGCCAGACTGAACCACAGGGTAGATATTTGTCGCCAACGCTACCACAGCCAGTGAGGCAATTCCCATGGTTACAGCTGAATTTCTGGTACCTTCGTTCAATTTTGTGATTTTGTTATTGATGAATTTTAAGGTATCCCAGCTGACCTTTCCGATAAAAAGCCAGCTAATTACAAGGCCGAAGAACGTATAGCGGGGCCAACCAATCGAAAACCAGGCAAACCAAATCGTAGTAAATATGACGATCAGCACCAGTAAAGCTTCGGCCCAGGATTGGTTCTTATCTTTCACAGGGGTAAAAAACCACAGCCTGATCGAAGCTGCGATTGACCCAAACAGCATAATCTGCACCATGGCAATGGCTTGGATTGTGAGGTTGCTGCCGTATAGGTCTGTCAAAACATGAATCTGGATCGATTCTTTTAATAACAGGTAATTTTCTCCGCGGATACTATCAGGTGTAAGGATCCAACCCACGGCTGTCCATCCTGCTTGGACTGCTAATGCCAGGAGGATTGGCATGCTCATGATCCAGAAGAGTCGAGGCTTCTTCAGGAACCGGACAAAGGCGATGATCCCCATGGCAGGTAACAGGGCAAAAGCCAGCTGGTTTTTTGAAAGCAGGCCCAAACCAATTGCCAGTCCGGAAACGGCTGCAAACCCAATATTATGCTTTTCCCAACTCAGGAACCACATCCATAAGCCAAATAAAATTAAAGCCAGGGCAGGGATTTCACCCAGCACCTGGCGTCCCAGCATAAGGAAGCTAACACCCTGGATAGGGGGAGCAGCCAGAACCAATAAGCATGCAAATAGAGCCAGAGAAGGTCCATACAGGTACTCTGCAATGCGGTAAAGACTGGCAAGGGCCAACAGTGCGTACAAAACGATCACCAGGCGCGCCTGTGCAATCCCGGCCCCGAATAGCTTAAAGCTTAAAGCAATCGCTCCAATGTCCGCCGGTCCGCTGGATATCAGCGGGTCAAATGGGTGCAGGCCGCTCGATGTATGCGTTCCAAATACACCCTCCGTGGCGAGAGTGTAAGCCGCATTCAATTTATAACCTTCATCGAACCAAATCGGAGGATAGACGTCGATCCTAACGGTCAAACCTGCCAAACCGAGAAAGATCAGGATCAGGTAATTCAACCATCTATTTTTCATGTCTGCTATCCCCTGTTATTATTAAATTAAATCCCACCTGTAGGATTTCGAGCTACTCGCAGCCAGGATCCGAACAATTCCTGATACTTTTCCATGGTAAAAAGGAGCCCGGTTGGGGAACCCCTGAATAGTAACATTAGCATGGTTAGAGGAGTTACCGGTTGGTTTTAGGCGGAGAGGGAGGGATTCGAACCCTCGAACCCTTACGGGTTACACGCTCTCCAGGCGTGCGCGTTAGGCCGGACTACGCAACCTCTCCGAAATATCCTTTACAGATTTATCTCTCCGGGCGCCGGGGATTATACCATACTGAAAGCGGGGAAGGTACCGTTAAGAGCTCATGAAAGCCGTTTGCTTCCCGGGATCATAAATCAGGGAATTCAATTTCAGGATGGAATACGAGGGTGCTGGCGAGCATATACATATACGGCGTCTTCCCATTCTCTGGAGAAACCAGCTCTGGCTAAAAGCGGGGTAAGCTGCGGGTGCAAAGGCGCTGACCAGGCGGCTTCTGGAAAGCCTGTTTTCTCCACCAGCGCCCGGTACTCTTCAAGCAATGGGACCAGGTCAGGGAGTTGGCAGGCTACCAGCGAAATGATCTGCCGTGGGACCTGAGACTCCCGGTCCTCCCAGGCAACCAGCAGGCCGCGCCGGCCTTGCCACCACCAGGCGCACTGCCGCCGGATGGCTTGCGTGAAAAGCGACTGGTCAGCGGCTGTCCACTGCCATCCCAGGTCCATCAGGTAGCTGGACATGCTGAAGGTCGGGCTTTGTTTTGCGTACTCCAAAGCATCGCTCACCTCATCCAAAGTAAGATCTGTAAAATACTGGCTATCCCCTTCAATGGCCGGCGCGGAATAAGCGCTAAATTCGGCCAGCTTGTTGAACCCGCTCCGTTCTGCCAAATGCTGTACCGCCAGGCGGAAGGAGGCTGTCGCCAGGCGCAGAGTCCCCTGCCCGGCCCTCAACCAGTAATCGAGCAAATAGTCGTGCAGGTGAGCGGCGATCCCCTGTCCTTGTAGCTCAGGGTGCACTCGCAAACCTTCCAGCCACCAATCCCGTGGAGAAAAGAGGGTCAGCTTGCCCGTGCCGACCACCTGGCCTCCCCGCTCTGCCACGGCAAGTAATCCCTGGTAATCTTCCAGCCATTCACTCCACACCGCCGGCACGTAATCCTCCCCATCCCAGATCGTCCGGGTAATCTCCAGGATATCCGCAGTGTCCTTGGGCAAGGCTGGACGGCAGATAACCGGGTGGTTTTTAATGAAAGTCAACCAATTGTAAGGAGAGGAGGCCATAGCTGAGACCTGCTAAGATGGAAAGATGATATCGAAAACTTCAGGTGAAAATTTATTCACCATTTCGGAAGAGAGCCCGTTCTCGCGGCAGATTTCCGCATACAAATCGGCGCTGCGCCTCTTGCGGCGTGCCTGGGTTCTGGTATCCAACTCCCACAAGCCGAAGCGTTGGGTCCAGCCGCGCTCCCACTCGAAGTTGTCCACTGACGTCCAATGGAAATAGCCTCGCACTGGCCAGTTGAAATTCACGCCTCGCCACAGCTGGTGGATATGCCGGGCTAGGTAGCGCGGCCGCAGGTCATCGTCCGTATCTTCGACGCCGTTTTCGGTAATAAAAATCGGTAGGTTGAACT
>CAZAQS010000277.1:0-6233 GCA_964486825.1 uncultured Anaerolineaceae bacterium
GCTCCTTTTGATTATTTTTACTTACAGCGAATAGACGGCAGGTATCTTGATTTCGTTCCCCCTGCCCGATTAGGAGTGGATTAAAGACAAAGACCCCTGTCACAGGATCTTTCCTGTTTCTTGGGGCCCATTTGTCAATCTAAGGCAGGTCTAGATTTATATTATTTTTCCAATAATTCGTCATTAATCATCATCGTCGTCATCGTCGTCGTCATCGTCGTCATCATCATCATCATCATCGTCATCATCATCATCGTCATCGTCGTCATCATCATCTCCACCTCTCCCGCTCCGGTCGTCATCGTCTTCATCAGGAGCTGGTGTTGGAGATGGAGGCGCTACCGTATCTGCTGGAGGCGGCGCCTGGGTAGGCGCAATGGCTTCTGTTGTTGCTGTAGGTGGCGGTGAAGTTGGATCTGGCGGAGGTGGAATTGAGGTGGGGTCCGGTGGAGGCGGAGGTGGGGGCGGGGCCTGGGGGGCGTCGTTATCCGTGGATGGAACCTGAGTCGGGTTCGGGGAGGGCAGGGAGGCAGGTTGTGAGGTAGGAATGGTAGCCTGACCTGATGTAGGCGTGATATCTAAACTGGCCTCTTGGCTGGAGGGATTAAATGTGGGGATTGGGGGTTGGTCGGGGCAGGAGCGCGGCCATAATTGTCCTTTATTGAAATTATTGAGCTGGTTTATAAAGGTCAATCCTTGCTGTTGATTGAATTGCGAGAGATCGCCTCCAGCAGGATTTTTCCTCAACCAATCATCTGTATCCATCAGGATCGTTTCGATCCTATCCTGGGAAGCACCATGGTAGATATTCAACAACGCGACGTAAGCTTCCTTCAAAACTGCATTCCGGATATCATCGTTTTCATCGATCAAAATGAGGTAGGCTTCCTCTCGAGTGTAGACCTTTCCACCCAGGCTCACTTCCGGGGGCCAGCTTTCCGGCTGGTTTACCCAATAATGGATTGCATAAGTGCAGTTTGTGTTTCTGCGGGGGATTGCTGTTTGATTCCTTTCAGACAGCAAGTCAGGTTGAGCTACGGGCAACCTGGAGGTCGCAGTTGGTTGAGGAGACAGCGAGCCAATCCCGGCGGAGCGGTTCGCGGAAATAATGCCTGGGATTAGCCCTCCTAAGGTTAATGTAGCTGCCAGAAGTAGCAATGGTAGAAAGATGCGCTTGTTTTTCATTCACTCTCCCCCCTTCTGATTGAGATCGCTTAATTGCCTTCGAGAAGGGATTGTACAGCTTCTAAAAGCTCGATCAAGGACAGTAGTTCTGTGTCAACATCCGATTCGTCATCCCCAAGGTCTTGAATAAGCGTCGGATCTGGTGTCTCTATCAACGGGGTAGGAGAAGGCGTAAAATGGGGATTTCGAGTTGGCAGGGGGTCAACTGTTGGTGTATCGGTGCTGGTTGGTGGAATAGGTGTATAGGTGTGGGTTGGCGGAACCGGCGTATCAGTGTTTGGCGGAATGGGTGTGTAAGTGCTGGTCGGAGGAACAGGCGTGGAGGTATTGGGCGGGCGGGGAGTATTCGTGCGAGTCGGGGATAGCTGTGTGCTGGTGGCGGTGGGCGGTAAGGGGAGCGGGAAGCTGGTAGCTGTAGGAAGGATTATCCTGGGTGTCAGCGTTGGTGCAGCTGTAGGCGGCACCAGTTGGAAGGTGGGAGATGGAATAACGGCTGTCGGGAGAGCTATGGTCGCGGTAGGCAGATTTTGGGTGGGGGTTGGTTGTGCTGGAGCAGCAGGCGGCGCAGGCTGGTTATCTGAGGGCGGCTGGTTTAAAGAGGGTCTGGTTGCAATCCGGGTAGGCGGCGCGGGTGTATTCGTTTCAGTAGGGGTCAGGGTAGAGGTTATGGTGGCGGAAGGAGTTGGCGTTGGAGGAACATCATCACATGGCGGCGGCCCGTTCACCCCATTATTGTAATTCTCTAGCCCGGAGGCCAGATTCATCCCTATCTGTTGGTTGAGTTCAGAAATAGCTGACCTGGGCGGGTTAGATTCCAGCCAGTTATTTGCATCTACAATAACCGGATCAATCCGGGCATGACTTGCACCTCCCAGGATATTCAAAAAGGCGGTATACAGTTCCTTGATCAGCAGTGTGGCTGTATCCGGATCACTGGTATGATAAATTTCAAACATATCCTCCCGAGTATAGATCCTGCCTGCGATAATGATCTGGGAAGGCCAGGAATCGGGATATTCTTTCCAATAATATAAAGGATAGGTACAGTTGGTTATCTCATCGTTCGTCTCAGTCTCGGATTCATCCACCTCTACGATATCAACGATCTCAGTCAGAGGCTCAGAAAAACGCGTTGATGTAGGCCGTGGAGTATGAAAAGGACCACCAATCGAGGTTGGCTGTTCCCGGTTCATATAGGCAGGCACGGCGATCCCAAGAGCGATGACCAGCACCGATAGCAAGGACAAAACAGTAAACTTACGCTTCATACTTCTAGTTTCCCCAACCAATGATAGAAGTTATCACGAGATTATGAGTGTCCCGGGGAATTGCCCCCCAACCGGCGTACCCCATCAATACCTGATCTCGTAATAGAAATTTAAAATCTATAAATCTTATGATCTTAGTATAACTTATTATGTTTACGTTGGGAAGTATGCTGAGGCGATTACTCTTCCGATAGACGCTTTGCTGTAAATTGATCCGTAATCAAGATGTTGATCCAACCACCACGTAATGCTCCCAAGATCCCCCTATACTTTCGTTTGCCGCCTGCCAGGCCGATGGCTTGATTTACAGTTCGCAATTGGTGCAGGCTCATCGAGATGACCCGTTTATTTAGTCTCGAATCGATAGGAATACCTTGGTCGTCGAATAAATGTAACAAGATATCACCCACGGCTCCTTCTTTTTGCAGGTACTCCAACTCTAGGGACGAAAAGATATTTCCACTCTCTTGCAACAATGCAGAAGGTTCTACAGCGCCAATTCCTACCAGGGCCATAGTTACATCATTGAACAAGGACATCGTCTTTTGAATGTATTCATCTTCCAGCAATACCTGCAATGCAGCTTCCGATCCTACTACACCAGGTGCGGGTAAGAAGATGGGTTCTCCACCTACCAGTACAGCCAGACGCGAGGTGAGATGAGCAGCATGCACCTCTGCTCCAGGGTTGCCGACTCCACCGAGTATTTGCACGACCTTTATGCCGGGCTTGCGGGGCAAGGGGTTGAGCGCATTGACCATAGCTAATAAAGTAGCGCTCCAGGAAGAGATTCCAATTACCTCATTCGCCTGGATAGCTGACTCCAGGAAATAAGCCGCGGAAGCCCCTATATCTCGTTGAATCATATATTCGTTGTCTTCCAGGCTATCCACAACCATTGCGTCTCGGAGACTATATTTTTTTACAAGAACCTCCTCGATCTCTGTATATACCCCACTGGGGATATTGACTGAGATTCGGATAATGCCTTCTTGTTTGGAGCGTTGAAGTAAGCGTGAGACTGTGGCCTGGGAAAGACCTAATTGACTGGCGATTTCCGATTGGCGCATGTCCCATTCGAAGTACATGCGTGCTACCCTGGTGATAATACGAAGCTCATCCGGTTTTGTCATGGTAATCTGCATACATATATTGAACTAGAATAAATATTCAAAATTGCTTGACTCAGGCTTCTTTTGTGTATATTATATCAAAGGCTGAATATTTATTCGGAATTCTCAAATTGCGACATCAAAAATGGGTCCCATCACTCTGCACTTAAAGTCAGTTGAATATCGAAGGCTTATCCTGGAGGCCATATACAAAGCTAAAGCAGGACATACAGGAGGAAGCCTTTCTTGTGTGGATATCCTGAATGTTTTGTACAACCATGTCATGGATATCCGGCCTGATAACTTTGACCAGGTGAACCGTGACCATTATATTCATAGCAAGGGCCATTCAGTTGAAGCTCTTTATATTGTATTGGCTGATAAGGGTTTCATCCCGATAGATGTCCTTGAAACGATGGAAAAATACGGATCAGATCTGATCGGGCACCCATCTCGGGCCGTGCCGGGCATCGAACAAAATACCGGCGCACTTGGACACGGTTTGGCTATTGCCGTTGGCATGGCGTTGGCTGGAAAGATGGACCGGCGTACCTACCGTGTTTTTACCCTGATGGGGGATGGTGAATTAACTGAAGGGTCGGTTTGGGAGGCGGGCATCAATGCTGCGCACTACAAATTGGATAACCTGGTAGCCATCGTAGATAAGAATGGTCTCCAGATCACTGGACGAACCGAGACTGTAATGAACACCGAGCCTCTAGAAGAAAAGTTCCTCTCCTTTGGGTTTGCCGTAAGACATGCAGACGGTCACGATCTTGCCTCGTTGGTGGATGTCTTTGAAAAGATCCCGTTTGAAACAAATAAGCCCAACCTGGTTATTGCTCATACGACAAAAGGTAAAGGAATCAGCTTTATTGAAGATAAAGCCAATTGGCATCACAGGGTACCTACGGAAGCCGAATTTGATGCCGCCTTACAGGAGCTACGACAAGCGGAAGAAATTATATCGAGGCAATATGGGAATCCTGATTTTCGGTAAACCGGAGATGGGCAAACCAAACCTGGAAGTTTTTTCGGAAACCTTGATCGCACTGGCCAGGCGAAATCCAGAACTCCTGGTAGTTACCAGCGACTCGCGCGGTTCGGGAAAGCTTACACCCTTCGGTGAGCAGCTCCCTGACCAGCTTGTGGAAGTCGGCATTGCTGAGCAGAGCCTGGTAGGGATATCGGCAGGGCTGGCTTCGGCTGGCAAAAAAGTATTTGCGGTTTCTCCAGCTTGTTTTCTTACCACCCGGGCATTAGAGCAGATCAAGAACGACGTGGCCTATTCTAACAGGCATGTAAAGCTTATTGGCATCAGTGCAGGGGTAAGTTACGGCGCACTGGGCACTACCCACCATACTCTTCATGACCTGGCAGCCCTGCAAGCTATCCACAATATCGATATCGTTGTACCCGCTGATAATTTTGAAACCAAAGCTGTGATCGAAGCCGCCCTTGACCATCCCCGCCCGATCTACATCCGCTTCGGGAAGAAAGCCATGCCAATTCTCCACTCGACCCCCACAGCTTTTGAGATCGGCCAGGCCATCCCTCTACATAAAGGCAGCGACCTGACTTTTATTGCCTGCGGTGAGACGGTCTACCCAGCCTTCCTTGCGAGCCAACTCCTGGCGAGTGAAGGTATTTCATGCGGGGTGATCAGCATGCATACCATCAAACCCTTCGATGAAGCAGCTGTGTATGAGGCGGCTACACATTCTCGTACTCTGGTCACTGTTGAAGAGCATAGTATTCACGGAGGATTGGGCAGCCGAGTATCGGCTTTCTTGATGCAGGCCGGCATTTTCCGACCGCTTCGGATCATCGGCCTTCCTGATGAACATACAGTCACGGGAACCCAGGTAGAAATTTTCAACCATTACGGCATATCCGCAGAAGGATTGGCACATACAGCCCGTTGCCTACTAGAGACAGCTACTACTAATAAACTAAACCAAGTGACATCATGAACATTTTCCTGGGAATTGACCAGAGCACTTCAGCAACGAAGGCTTTATTATTTGATGAGGATCTTGAGCTTCTGGATAAGGTTTCCTATTCCCATCGCCAGATCTACCCTTCACCAGGGTGGGTAGAGCATGACGCGGAGGAGATTTACCAGAATACACTCAAAGCGGCTCGAAGCTTGCTGGATAAACATAGTAGAAATGTTGTTTCCCTTAGCATTACCAACCAGAGGGAGACTTTCGTTATCTTTGAGCGCAGCACAGGCAAGCCTTTGTATAATGCTATCGTCTGGCAGTGTCGTAGGGGGGAGGCAATCTGCCGGGAAATGGTAGAGGCTGGTCATGCAAGCCTTGTCCAGGATAGGACTGGCCTGCTAGTGGACACGTACTTCCCTGCCTCGAAAATAAAATGGCTGTTGAAAGAACGCCCGGACATTCGCAATCAAATAGAGAATGGGCAGGCCCTCATTGGCACGATCGATGCCTACCTGGTGTACAGGCTGACCCAGAGACGTGTGTTTGCAACCGACCATACCAATGCTTCCAGGACGCTTCTCTATAATATTAATCGCCTGGATTGGGATCCAGAGTTATGCGACTTGTTTGATATCCCTAAGGTCGCTTTACCAGAGGTGCAGGAGAGCCGATCCTCTTTTGGAGAGACGGACCTGGAAGGGTATCTGCCTGACCCATTACCT
>CAZAQS010000278.1:0-6224 GCA_964486825.1 uncultured Anaerolineaceae bacterium
TTTTGTTCAAGTTATGCGCCAGCCCGGAAAGGTACCTGGCAGCTCCTGGAGCTACACGAGCATTCCAGGCAGTCGTTAAAAACCTTTCATATTCTCGAAAGCGTGGAGATACCTCATGAGAAGAACACACAAACAGATCCGGCGCTTCTTCGCGTACCCATTTTTCGGCCAACCGCTCATGTTCTGGATAACGGTAGGCGTGTAAAAAGCAGATTGCTACTGCTTCTATTCCGTCATTTTTAAACTGCCTAACAACCTGCCTTACCGCATCTTCATCAAGGGAAACAACAACCTCTCCGTCAACCCCAATTCGCTCGGGAACAGCAATCCGGAAATTACGTTCAACAGGAGGGTGATGTTGTTGAGGAATTTCCTGACGGATCGCATAGTTTAATGGTCTTTCATGCCTTCCGATAACAATGACATCTCGCATCCCTTGACTGGTAATTAGCCCTGTCTTGGCTCCTTTTCTCTCCAAAAGCATATTCGTGATGAGGGTTGTTCCGTGGAGAAATCTTTCAGGGATAAGATCGAGTTCAAGTGCATCCAACGCAGCTATGACAGCATCACCTGGTTGTTCTCGGTTTGAAGGAACTTTTGATGTCCAGATTCCTTGTGGGGATACAGCAATAGCATCTGTAAAGGTGCCGCCGATGTCTATACCGATTCGGAGTCGTGACTGAGACATTGTAATGCTTTCCTTAAAGTGGTTGAGTTGTTTGCGGACAGATTATAGGTGATGTGATCGCGCCTGTCAATTCGATGAATATATAGGCTTTTATGGGTGTTATCCCTTATTATCCTAGATCGTTCTCTCAAGGAACGCCAACATACGCTCCCAGGCCAGCTCCGCCGCCTCGGGTTTGAAGTGTTCGGGTTTGTTATCTTCGAAGAACCAGTGGTAGGCATCCTGGTAAATGTGGATGTCTGCGTTAGGCGCCTCCATCTTCTTCACATTCTCCAAAGGCTCCCAATCGTCGTCACCTGCATAATGTAATTGAAACTGGGCTTTGCTGCCCGATAGGTCCTCTCCGCTGCCCCCATAGAAAAGGACGACCCCGCCGAAAGCATCCGGATGAGCCTCATCCAGGAGCAGAGCGTGAAAGGCCCCCATCGAAAAACCGACTGTGCCCAGCTTATCGCCCTGCACCGCGGCATGGGTTTGCAGGAACCGCAGCGCTCCTTTGGCTGTTGCCTGTACCGCTGCTTCATCGCGTGTCTCGTCCAGGCGTTCGGCCTCTTCGATCGTCTCGGCTGTCTGACCGTGGAGCAGATCAGGCGCAAACGCGACGTACCCGTTGGCAGCCAACCGGTCGCAGGTTTGCTTGAAGAATTCCGTTAGCCCCCACCAGGCGTGCAGGACCAGCACGCCTTTGCCTTTGCCGCCGGCAGGCAGGGCCAGGTATCCGCTGCGGGTAAGATCGTTGGCTGGAAAATCCGTCATGGCCATATTAAATCCCTCCTGTCACTTGTGAACATCGGTAAACGCGGGCATGATCGTAGTCCCACGTGGTTATCGATCTCGCTGCACCCGGTAATTTTAACTCGAAATAATATCGAAAACCTACGCCAATTTAGCGACGGCGGCACAGGCGCCATCACCCAGGAAGGTCTGCCGCCCGTGCGCCTGTTCATCCCGCTGTTGCTCAGGCGCTAAGCCGCGATCAAGATCATCATGAGCTGTGTGTATGTACGGAGATTCACCCCGCACATACACACAGCATTTACTTTTTTACCGGCCGATTACGACCGGCAGAAAGACTTGCACGGCTGCTGAGGGCGGCGGCTGCACTACTGCGCCAACCCTGCCCCAGGCCGGGGAACGGGCGTCTTCCAGGAAGAGCTGCGCCCCGCTGCCGTCGATATTCATCATCCACAGGTCGATGTCCGGGTCTTCATCGGTCCAGTCGCCGCCCACCTGCCGTTCGAAGATGGCCCGCTGCCCATCGGGTGAGACGCTCACCAGGCGGGTAAAGCTGCTGGTAAAGTTGGTCAGGCGTGTGCTGGCGCCAGTAGCAAAGTGGTAGGCGTACAGATTGGCCTGCTCGCCGTATTCTTCGGTGGCGGAGTATAAGAAGCCGGAGCCGTCCGGCAGCCAGGACAGACCCAACACGTAGCGGCCCTCGCCGCCGCCCACCTCCACCAATACCTGCCCGGCATGCGTGCTGCCCTCTTCCACCAGGTAGATGGTGGCGCCCTCGCCGTAGAAGTCATAGGCAGCATACAGGATCTGGCTGCTCCGCCCGGCAGTGGGCCCGTAGCTCAGGTGCTCGGGGTCGCCGGGCCGCCCGGCGATGGGCACATTCGTAATCTCCTGCCCGCTGTTGCCGGGCACCTGGTTGTTTGCCGGAACTCCATAGAAGGCGCCGCTGGCCTGAAAGACATACGCCAACTGGCTTTCGTCACTGCGCCAGGTGGGCCAGCGCCAGCCCCAAAATTCGGTCCCGAAGTAGATCGGCACCTCTCCCTGGGTGGTCACCGTTTCACCCGGGATCACGTTGGCGTTGCCAAGCACATCGTGGAAGCGCAAGCCGCCGAAGCTGGCTACCGCCCACTGCACCCGGTCGCCGTAGTCAGCCACATTCTGGAAGGTGACGGTGGTGCTGGCGCCAGAGGCCAGGAAAATCTCCTGGGCCTGCTGGGCCCCCTCGAAGTAAATGGTGAAAGGCCCGCCCGTGAAAGAGTAGTTCGTCACAGGCACCCTCACCGTGCCCGTGGGCAACCCGGCCCGCTGTCCGCAGGCGGGCGGGGATGAAACCCGCCGGTAGCCGGAGCCGTCCGGGCGCAGGGCGTAGATATCCGAATAGTAGAACGAGCAGTCGTTCTCGTGCCGCCCGGCAAAAGCCAGCTCCTGCCCGCTCGGGCTCCATGCCAGATTGGTCACATCCTGGATGCCCTCGGTCCCGCTGCGGCTGCTGCTCCAGATCTGGCGCGGGCTGCTTTTATCCGGTTCGACCAGCCAGATCTGGTCGCCAGTCTGGTCATTTCCCACCACGTAGGCGATCAAACCCTGCTCAGCCTGCGCCGCCGCCGGGGCAGCCTCCGGCGCGCCCAGCATCGCGCCGGCAGCCAGTCCCAACACCAGCCAGAAAACCAGCCATTTCTGAATTGTCCGTTTCGCATGTCCCATTTTGTGTCTCCTTCCATACCGTATCAAGTCGTTGGGGGTGCTTTTGCGGAGCTTCGCTCGCATAAAACCACCATCGCTTCCACCAATCACCGAGGATCTGCCTCCTGGCCCGCTTACCAACTGCCGGGCAGCCGCGCCGCTAAGGCCTGTCCTGTGATCCGTGCTCGCCGGATGAAGCGGAATTTACTGGGCCTATGCACTGCTCTTCCAGGTACGAAAAAAACTGGCCCAGGTTCGAAAAAACCAGCTTTTGCCCGGTCTGCGGGTTTTCCAAAGAAGCCAGGCAGCCCGTGCGGCTGCCGTCCCGGTAAACTCGCAGCAGATAAGAAAAGTAATCCTTTTTCTGAAGGTCCATCACGGCCGTTCCTCTCGAGCACCCTGGATAGGGCGCTCACCCAACAAGCATATTTGGATCGTCTCATCATTGTAGATGGGCCGCGTGAACAAAACGTTAATTGTGTCGAACCCTCCTGCCTGGCAGGAGGGTTGTAATCGGATAATTATTCTTGTATACGTCGTGAAAGCATACTATACTTAAACCTCGATGGAACATGTATCGATTTCCCTGTTCGGCGGCTTCTCGGTTGCTGCGGACGGGCAGACGCTCAACAGTTTCCGCTACCAGAAGGTGCGCGCCCTGCTGGCATACCTGGCCGCGCAGCCAGAGCAGGAGCACCCGCGCAGCCTGCTGGTTGGGCTGCTGTGGCCGGAGCTGCCCAACACGCCCGCCCTGGCGAACCTGCGCCAGGCCCTGAACCACCTGCGCCGGGCACTACACGATCGCCAGGCCGGGACACCCTTTTTATTGGTTCGGCGCGACCATATCCGCTGGAACAGCCAGGCTCCTGCCAGCATCGACGCAGTCCGCTTCACCAACCTGCTCGCGGCTGCCCGCCAGCACCCGCACCGCAGCCCGCTGCGCTGCCAGGAGTGCCAGCAGCGCCTGCAGGAAGCGCTGGCGCTGTACCAGGGCGCCTTTCTGGCCGATTTTTTCCTGCCCGATTCGGCCGCCTTCGAGGAATGGGTTATTTTGACCCGGGAGGCCTTCCAGCGCCAGGCCCTGCAGGCCATGGCCGCGCTGGCCCGTAGCTTCGAGGAATTGGGCCAGTACGATCAAGCTCTGCAGTACGCCCACCGCCAGCTCGAGATCGACCCGTGGCGTGAGGAGATCCACCGCCTGGTGATGCACCTGCTGGCCTTGAGCGGGCAGCGCGGCGCAGCCCTGGGCCAGTACGAAAGCTGCCGGCGTGTGCTGGCGCAGGAGTTTGGGCTGGAACCGGAGCCCGAAACCCAGCGCCTGTACGAGCAGATCCGCACGCTCGCCTCCGGCGCTGGCACAGCCGCCACGCAGGGCGCTCCAAACCAGGTCAGCCCCAAGGTCCTGCCCGCCTCAGTCACCCCCTTCGTGGGCCGCCAAAAAGAGCTGGCCCGCATCGCCAGCCTGTGCGCCGGCCCGGACTGCCGCCTGATTACCATCATTGGCGCGGGGGGCATGGGCAAAACTCGCCTGGCTCTACAGGCCGCCGCTCAGCAGCAGGCCGCTTTTGCCGCTGGCGCCTGTTTCGTTCCACTGGCGGGGGTTTCTTCTGCCACTATTTTGGCCTCTAGCATCGTCCAGCAGCTCCAAATGCCCCTGGCAGCAGAGGTGGATGTCAAGCAGCAGCTTCTGGAGTATTTGTCCGAAAAAGACCTGCTGCTGGTGCTGGACAATTTCGAGCACCAGCTGAATGGCGCCGGGCTGGTGGCTGAAATCCTGGAGCGCTGCCCGGGGGTGGTTGTGCTGGTGACCTCGCGCGAGCGGCTGCGCCTGTATGGCGAATGGGTGTTCGAGCTGGAAGGTCTGGCCCTGCCCCCTGAACACAGCCTGGAAGAAGCGCAAGAATCCGAAGCCGTGCGCCTGTTTCTGCAGGGTGCGCGGCGCGCCAACGCCAGCGCCAGCCTGGACCAGGCCGGCAGCCAGCATATCGCCCGCATCTGCCGACTGCTGGACGGCGTACCCCTGGCGATCGAGCTGGCCTCGGCCTGGACGCGCAGCCTCTCGCCCGCGCAAATCGCCAACGAGATCGAAAAGAACCTGGCCTTCCTGGACGGTTCGGCGCGGGCGCAGCCCGAGCGCGGCCAAAGTCTGCAGGCCATTTTCGACCATTCCTGGAGGCTGATGAGCGCGCTGGAGCAGGAGGTCTTCAAAAAGGCGGCTGTCTTCCGGGGCGGCTTTTCGCGCGCGGCCTTCGAAGCCGTGGCAGGCGGCGATCTGCTGCTGATCGGCGCCTTGCTCGACAAATCCCTGCTGGCGCGCCGCCCCAACGAGCGCTACGAGCTGCACGAGATCACCCGCCAGTACGCGCTGCAGCGCCTGGATGCCGCCGGAGAGCTGCCGGCAGCCCGCAGCCGCCACCTGGGCTATTTCATGCAGTTAGGCGAGACGGCCCAGCCGGAGCTGGAAGGCCAGCAGGCCGCCGGTTGGTTCGACATCCTGGAGGATGAAACCGATAACCTGCGCGCCGCCCTGGCTTGGGCCCTTGAAAGCGGCGACATCCATTCAGGGCTGCGCCTGGCGGCGGCCCTGTACCGTTTCTGGTACTGGCGCAGCCGCTTCCCCGAAGGCTCGTACTGGTACGAGGCCCTGATCGAAGCCACAGAGCCGCCCGCGCCGGCAGTACCCCCTGAGCTGCTGGCCAAAGCGTTGCATGCCTGCGGCGTGCTTTATAATGAAATGGGCGCCCTGGAGCAGGCCCAGCAGCGCTTCCAGGACAGCCTGGCGCTGCGCCGCCAGACCGGGGATGAGCCGGGCCAGGCCGCCTGCCTGAACAGCCTGGGCGCGATTGCCTTCGACCGCCAGGATTACCCGGCTGCCGAAGCCCTGTTCGAGGAGAGCCTGGCCCTGCGCCGCCAGACCGGGCAGCGCGCCTCTCTCCATATTCCGCTCAGCAACCTGGGTCTGCTGGCCCAGGCCCGCCGCGATTACGCTCGCGCTCGCGGCCTGCTCGAGGAATGCCTGGAGCTGCTGCGCGAGACCGATCACAGCGCCTCCATCGCCCACAGCCTGGCAGACCTGGGCTGGGTGGTGCTTTCCCAAGGAGACGTGGACTACGCC
>CAZAQS010000279.1:0-6203 GCA_964486825.1 uncultured Anaerolineaceae bacterium
TGGTCCTCCGCAGCCACCTGGCCCACAATGTTCACCCGTTCACCATTCACCGGCTGTATGTCCAGGTTAATGAGAAGGCCATCCGCCTCTAAGATGACCGGTCTCTGAGCCCCTCCTCGCAGCATGACATAAGCCGGAGTGAAAGCGACCTCCCCCGGGAGGCTGCTTTTCCCTATTTCGCTGACCAACCGGGCGATGAGTACCCTTATGCCTTTGAAAGGGCCTGGCTCCTGGGATGTCGCCCCCTCACCAAGGTAATCTCGCATTTGGATCATTTCCCGTGTGCAGTGTGGACATACCTGCAAATGTCTAGCAACGGCTATGGCCTGAGTTTGATCTAGCAAAGCCAGCTGGTACTCGCCCAAGGTTTCGCTCCTGGGACATTCCAATCTGTACAATTCGGCGGTCAAGCGACTTTGTAGCCTGGCAAGCTCCTGAGCTCTCTTCAGGCCGGTAGGAGATCGTTTAATTTGGGCTGTTAACTCTGGATCACTTTCGCCGTCCAGGTAAGCTAACAGTTCTGCATCCGTGAATTTGAATTCTTTATCGTTTTCTGTCATTGCGCTTGCAAGCCGCCTCCTAAACCAATCAACGAAGGTTTACGCCTCATTTCCGGCATAGGTTGATAAATATTCCATGAGTTTCTGGTTGCGCCGCAGCCGTTCGATCAGGTTCTCTTTGACACGGTAGACTTCCTGGATGTCTTTAAATTTGCCGGGATACGTGTTATAGACCTCTCTAGGCTTGAGTCCCAGGAGGAAGGATCCAGCCAATACATAGTATTCCCTTTTATTCACTGTCAATGATTTGACCTGCTCCCACAGTTCCTGGTTTTGAATCCGTTGAATGGCGTTGTCTTCTAACGAATTGCTTTTATGGGTACCCCTAAACGCCTGGTTGGCGCTTTCCTCTAGTTGTTCATCTAATTGGAACCATTCCTGTGCACGGGCATGATCGATCATCACGCTGGCCGCGCACATTTTTAGGTAATGCAGCACAGCGTTCAAGGCAGTAAAATGTTGGAACTTTGCTGGCGAAAGAGACTTCCACATCTTCTCAAACGTGCGATTGACAAAGTATTCCTTCTCCTCCGCAAGGGCTGAAAACAGCGCATGCTTCTCGACCCAACCGGCAACCAGGGGCTGGTACTGCTGGTAAACATATTCCCAGGCTATCTCATCTTGTTCCTGGAATGCCCGTCGAAACAACTCGAAACACAAGCGCGGATCATGATCTTTGCCTTGGAAAAAACGTTTACTCTCTTCTGCGCAACGATTACGCAGATCATCGAGATTCCACGACTGGAGGTTTGTCACTGCCATCCTGGGATAATCCACCAGAGGAAAAAAGAAAAAAGAAATTTGTAGCCAGATAGACGGCTAAAACAGGTAGCGCAAGGGTTAAAAAATTCCTGGGATGTCCTCCAGGAACTCAACGACAATAGATATCGACTGTCGCTGTTTCCCCACAACGTATCTACTATAGTATTCCAAAAAAACGAATTAATGTCAAATTAATCCAGTTTTGGGCTTCGGAAGTTCAGAATCAGGCAGCCTACACGCCAATCGTTAAGAACGAAGAGGACTCTTCCTTAATATTTCGAAAGAAGGCCACGCCCAGCCAGACTGCAAAAGCGCCCATCACCACCCAGGAACCAACCATGCCGACGTACACACCCACTGGAAAGATAATGCCTGCCATAGTTTGGGAGGCCGTCCCGGCCAGCACGTTCAGGCCGTTCAAGATGCACAAGATCAGAAGGGGCGGGGTGAGTAAATAGCCCAGCGGCTTGCGCCGCAGCAGGGAAATGCCGGCAAGGACACAGGCTGGTGTGATTGTGGCCGAATCGAAACCGTGCGTAAACATGGTTGTATAGGGGCCCAAATTCTCCGAGACCCCACCCTCGAGGATCGGGCCGATCAGCTCGCTGAGCCAGAGCAGGAACGTTCCCAGCCCGGCTATGAAAAGAAAGATCGCCGTCGCGCGGTGCGGCAGGCGTGAAGAAATCCTGTTGGGAAGCGCTTGGGCGTCGATGGCGTTAAAAGCTGCGATCAGCGCAAACAAGCTGGCCGAGAACAAGGCTGTATAGACCAGGAACAGGCTGTTGAAGGCCGCGCCGAACGTCATTGAAGCCCCCATATAGAGAAAGTACATCATTGCGCCGGTCAGCAAGAACCCGCCCTTCAAGGAGCCGCGCTGGTAGAGCCTGAACGAGATGGCCAGCAGAGGCAGGCCCACGAAAATCAAGACCGCATCCGCTCCTTTGAAAAGGGCTGCAGAGAAGACCGTATCATTCTGGTAGATGCCCCGGCCGTACATCTCTACCACCTGGCCGTGGAGGGTCGTGAAGGAGAACGGCTCATCCCCTCCCTCTATGAACAACCCTGCGCCAGATGCGACCAGTGCCAGGACAGCGATCAAAGGGATGAGCCAGCTGAGTGCAGGCTGTTTGTTCATTGGAAATCTCCGCTTGCTATCATCGTTTCACCTCCATGGATCGAGTAATATCAGTATGGAACAGGCAGCAAACCGCCCAGTTACTGTCCGGGGGGTTCTTCATGATCCTTTCGAATCATGATACCTGGCTGCTAATGTTCCCCACCTCACCCGCCCCCACCAGCCGTTGTGGACCAAACAAAATGACGAGGCTGAGTGCAATTGCCCAGGCAATTCCGATCGAAATAAGATATGCCGGCACGACCGAGGTGATGGGCAAGAAGCTGTTGACGACGATGTTCCAGCTCCAGTGGAAGAGCATCACCAGCACCAGGCTGTTTCCTGTATGGTTCATGATCCAGGTGATATAGATTGTGAGCGCCAGGACCCAGGCCCAACTCAAAAGCCAATATCCCCACCCGAAGCGTTCGTATTCTCCAAGGACGGTCCAGAAGGGCAGGTGCCAGATCGTATGGATCGTGCCCAATAGCAGGCTCGTCTTCAGGGCCGACCACCGCTTTTGCATTTTCGGCAGGGCGAACCCTCGCCAACCGATTTCTTCTCCCGTTACACTGATGACCATCACAATCATCGTGACGATTAGGCCGGCCGCAGAGACCGGTTGTACCGGTACAGGCTGCGCGCCGGGCAGCAGCCTGTAGAGCGAGACGGTCACCAACCCTACCACCGGGAAGACGAGCCCTGATGCGACGTACCAGGTCCATTTAACCCGCCAGCGGCCGAGCTGGCCGAGCAGCTCTCTCACCTCCAGCCGCCCGCCGCTGAAGGCTGACACCAGGAGGGCTGAGACAGCCGGGCCTAAAGTGGCCAGTAAGGCTGCGACCATGACGAAGCCCGGCTCCAGCCGGACCGGGAGCAGCGAGAAATGATCGAGGGCCAGGGGGATCCATATGCTCCAGGAGAGCAGAAATGTGAGCCCAAAGAAAAGTGGTAGGGTTTGCTTGCGCATACCGCATTAAGGAAAGTTTTGTACTGGTCTGGGGGATAAGATTGCGCGTTGGAAAGGAAGTTCCCCGGCCGGTTTCTTTGACAAAGTCTTTCCGCCGAAGATGAAGACCACGGCTTCAATGGCTTCGGCTCCGTTTTCTTACTGAAGAGAGTGAGGTTGCTGTTTTCATGGTATTTCTTGTTCCTTCTTGAAGAGATGGATCGTGTAGAGCCCTGCGCCTGCCGCCAGTAAGCTCATATTTCAGCAGTTTCTCTTCATGGATCTGTCCTGTATGAATTGCTAAGCGCGCAAGCTTACAACACTGACGCGCTGGCCGAATACCGCCCACAGCAGCCCGATGTCCACGAGCAGAGGGAAAACAGCCCAACCGGAGAACCATACTACCTGCAGCGCGATGGAGAACACGACCCCAGCCACGATAAGCCCCGAGAACCATTGTGCGGGCACAACCCTCCGCAAGAGCGCGGCCGCCGCCAGGAGGAAAATGATCGCTGAGCTGATAGCCAGGATGGGCGTCAATGAGTTCAGGGCATCTCCGGCGGGGAGAAGCGTGCGGGTTTCTACGGCAAAAGGCCACAGCAGCCTTCCACCCACCCACCAGGGTGGGGAGGGATCACCAACCTGGAGAGGGACAAGGGCTGTCAGGTTAAGGATGGCTATTCAAGCATCCACTCTTTGATCCACTTCTCGGCAACCAGGTCCTCTAGGACAAATGGGTCCTGGTGGATGATCCGGCTGGCCTCTTCCAGACTGGAAGCCGAAAAAGAGATCAGCCCGCCCGTCCGATCGCTAAACGGCCCGCCCGAGTAATTCTCAAGGTCCGCTGTTTTCCAATACTGGACGTGCGCTGGGACGACCTGGCGGATTTTTTCCGGCTCGAAGCGGTTGAAATAGAAAAATATGAAGCGTTTGTCATCATTCATGGAATCACTCTCCTCTACCTGTAATAGCCTTTAAGCATTGGACGCTTTACCAGATGATGTAAGGTTTCGAGCGTCTTATCAAACCGCCTGCGATTGGAATACCGCAGGAAGGCCCGTTGCCCACTCCCGGATGGCGTCCCAGTTTCGCCGCTCCCCGGCCGGGGCGCGAATGACCAGCATGGCGAACAGCACCGCCCACCATTTCAGCCGCCCGTATTCCAGCCGCCCGCCGAACACACCAATGCTCGCCGGTCGGGACGGGCGGATGGCGCTCAGGATCGGGCGCAAATAATTCGAGAGCCTGGCGTAGCGCTCCTGGAAGCTCAGGCTGCCGGCCTTTACAGGCGGCTTGGGCAAGCGCTCGTCCACGTACACCCTCACGCCCTGCGGGCCCAGGTCTCCGTCCTTCGTCAGGCTCATGGCGGTGACGAAAACCGCCAGCGGCAGCGTCTGCAAGGCCTGGCGGTGTTTCTTGAGGAACCTCAAGGCCGCCCGGTGCCAGCCCATGATCATCGGCCCACCGACAACCAAACCGTCATATGCCTGCAGGTCTTTGACCTGCTCGAGCGGCAGCACGTCCACCTGCCACCCGCATTTCTCCAGCTCCTCCGCCACTGCCTGAGCGACTTCAGCGGTCGAGCCTGCCATACTGGCATAGGCGACTAATATTCTATTCATCCTACATCCTCCCGTGCGGGCGCAGCGAGATCTATCCATTTTTTCATCTCTACTACCTCTTGCTGCGCTCCTCCATTAATTTACGCTATGAAACCCCAGCGTGCGGAAGACCACCCGCATCAACGCGTGGCCGAAGTCCGGCTTAAGATACTGGTTCGGGCAGGCGCCGGGGATTACGCTGATGCCGTTCTCCCGGCATACCTGTACCGCCTCCTGGGAGACGCTGGTCATGCTCGCTGCCAGACCGGGCTTGGTGCCCATCAAGCAATGCATCCAGACATGCTTGATGCCCAGCTCGACGCACTGCTGGACGACCTGCTCAGTCACTCGGGGGTTAGCGAGGATGAAAACCGCTTCTGGCTGATCCGGAATGGAGGCCAGGTCCGGGTAGCAAGGGTCGCCCTCAAAAGCCTCCAGTCGCGGGTTGACCGCGCTGACTCGGTAGCCGGCCTGCTTGAATTTGCGGTAGCCCAGGTTGCAGCCCGTCTCGCGTTTATCCGAGACGCCGACCACGGCGATCTTTTTCTGCGCCAGGAAGTCTTGCACGAGGGTATCGATTTTTGCCATGTTAACTCCTTTCTAGTTTTCTTGTTGCGCTCAAAGTGCACTGGATGTCCTGAGAGCATATACCTGCCACCTGACGCGGCTAGCAGATGCAAGTCAGGCATTCGATCTGCTAATACAAAGGTTTCCGGCTAAAGACCCAGCAATCTGGAGGACCAATTTGTCCAAAGCAGAGTTACCAAGATGCCGATATTGGCGCCGATTCCCAGAGCGTAGATCGGATGAAGATAGATCGTGAGCATAATTAGCGAGATCGCCGCGCCGCCAATTGCCAGGGGTCCCACCCAAGCACTTGGGACGAGGACGCCCAATACGCCCAGCCCCGCCGCTACTAGAGCGACGCCGCCTGCCAGGTTAAGAAGCAGGATCAGTGTGGTTAAAGGCATTCGTTCGAGGCCCAGGCCAGAAAGCAGCCATGACTGTCCCAGGTTGGTCGGCCACCAGCTTACCCAGGCCGGGTTTTGAATCCCTCCGCTGGGCGGCTTGAAGCTACCCGAGGATTGGGCAGCTACAATTAAGCCATGCACGATTAGCAAAATACCGATCAGGATTTTCATGCTGTTGCTCCATTCAAACCATCTATCACGACCCAGGCCTTCATCCCCTCTTCCACGTTAAATGCTTCAGCTGGC
>CAZAQS010000280.1:0-4430 GCA_964486825.1 uncultured Anaerolineaceae bacterium
TATATGGATCACCCGTTCAGCCATTTGCAGCCTCCTTCGCTTACCTATTTTACAACATCCCGGGGTTTCGGGTAAGCGGGTCTACAGGAATTTGGAAAGAATTAGCGGGGTGGGCCCTGGAGGACACGATCACGGATGTTATCCAAAGTTTGTTCCTGTCCCGGTTGCCCCCACATCGCTTCGATCCACCAGGTAGCACCAGCCTCGATCCAGGGTTGCACAATCGAAACGGCTTTCTTTAGGTTGTCCCCAGGGGTCATGCCCTCCACGACGATGTCGAAAGAGGTGCTAAGCTGCCGGTTGGCATCCACATAGTCTTTCATCTCACGCACGGAAGCCGGTGTTAGCTCCTGGCCCGGCATATAAGGGAGCAAGCCATCCCATCGCAGGACGCGTTGCATTGACTTCGGTCGCGGCCAGGCTCCTACCACCCATACCGGTATGCGCGGCTGTTGGACCGGGGACGGCGGAGGGGAGAAATCCGTAGGTCTGATACGGTAATGCTTTCCGTCATAACTGAAGGGTTGCCCCTTCCAAAGACCCGCCAGGATATCCAGGCCTTCATCCAACAACTCGGCGCGGGTAGCCCGGTCGGTTTCCTCTCCGAAAGCTTCGAAGCCAGTATCCAACGCTCCCAGGCCCACCGAAAGGATGGTGCGCCCATGGGAAAGCAGGTCGAGGGTAACCGTCTCGCTGGCCAATTTCCAGGGACGCATGCGGGAGACCGGCGTCAACATGGTGCCCAGGCGGATCTTTTCGGTGCGCATAGCTGCGGCTGCCAGAGAGATCCACGCGTCTATGCCCCAGACCGGCTCCCAGACGAAGAAGCCATCCCACCCGGCGCCCTCAGCATCGTAGGCCAGGTCTGCTGCAATCCGGGCGTCTCCAAAGGGAAGAACAAAACCATATTTCATTGTGCCTCCATATTTGATATGTGAACTCAAATTTCCCCGTAAGTTCAAAAGGACTGTGACGAATTCAGACATTGTATATCATAAAAACCTAAGGTTTTAGAGGGTGAATTTCCTTTTATTAGAGGTGAGACGCAGCGTCATAGGATGGCGCCCATGCTCTCTGCATGGGCGCCAGGGGAATGCTTATGAGGCGTTTTTTCCGAAGAGCTGGGCGCGAACGATAGGTTTGTGTTCTTTGCCCAGCAATTGCACTGCGGCCGTTTCAATCTCACCTTTTTGTAAAACACCGATTTTCAACGATGTCTGGTAAAGGGTATAGATCGTCTCCGGGTCGTCGTCAGCAGCGATGCGGTTGGCTGATATTTTCCCGCATTCCGTACAGTGGTGCACGATCATCAATTCGCCACAGGCAGCCAGGCCGTACTTCTTGCGGGTCTTCTTGAGGGCCAGTCCTACCGGCTGCATAGGGGCTTTGCAGGGAGAGAGACGGTCTCCGGCTTCGAACAAGTCCAGGCAGCGCGACCACAGGCAGTAGGGGCAGTGGTTGCGATTCCTGACGCCAGAAAGCAATGAGTCGGCCAGGACATGGAAACCGCAGTGGCGACACTGGAAGCCATTCTCGGTCTCCATGCGGAAGGCGCGCGTGGTCTTGCCTCGGCTGTGTTTGGGCCTGGTTTTTGGCCTGGATTTGTTTTCCAGGAAGAGCTCGGCGTAATCGGCGTTCATGATACACCTAGCTCTTCCGCCAGCCGTAGGTAGCTCTGGTAGCGGCGTGGGCTGATCTGACCCGCTGCCACCGCCCGCCGGATGGCGCAACCGGGCTCTTCATCGTGGCGGCAGTCCAGGCCGAAGCGGCAGTCACCTACAAAAGGAGCCATC
The DNA here is from genome assembly GCA_964486825.1 of uncultured Anaerolineaceae bacterium. Classification (GTDB taxonomy): domain Bacteria; phylum Chloroflexota; class Anaerolineae; order Anaerolineales; family UBA4823; genus CAZAQS01. Next base: position 1,794 of record CAZAQS010000280.1, read on the forward strand.
TCCCGGTAGAAGTATGCCAGCTCTTCGCCATCCATATCCCACAGGCCGAACTCACGCACTCCAGGCGTATCGATGATGGCACCGCCAGAGTCCAGCAGAAAGATCTCGGAGTGGGTGGTGGTATGCTTCCCCTTACCCGTCGCCCGGCTGACCTCTCTTATGCGCAGGCCCAAACCTGGCTGGAGCGCATTTAAAAGGGCAGTTTTCCCGACGCCAGATTTTCCAAGCAGCACGAACATACCCGCTTGAAGTTGCTGGCGGAGCTCATCCAGACCGCGTCCGCTCACCGTGCTGGTTAAAACGACCGGGTACCCCATGCGGTGATACTCATCAACAGTAGTCAACAGCACTTCGTCCACCCTGCCCTCGGCATCCAATGCCAGGTCGAGCTTTGTGATCACGATGATGACGCGCAGATCGAGCGACTCGGCCAAGGCCAGGTAGCGGTCGAGCATATTCCATTTCGGCGCCGGGTTGGCAGCAGCAAATACCGGGACAATCGCGTCCACATTGGCTGCTATGACCTGTTCGGGAGCATAGGCGGCGGGCATGGGAACCGCTGCACGCCGGGATAGCTTGCTTCGGCGGGGCTCTATTTCGACGATACGGCCACAGCCGTTTGCCCCATCAGCCAGGCGAACCCTGTCACCTACAACGACGGTTTCCTCCCCGGAGCGCGATGGGCCATCGTTCCGCCCGCGCTTTGATTTTTCCCCGCCTGCTGTCCAGCCTTCGGTTTTATTCAATCCGGATGCAAGCGTGCAGGTAATCGTTTTCCCGTCCAAGTTAACTGTGTATCTACCACTGTTTACTTTGAATACGGTCCCTATGCTAACCGGCTTGTTGAGCTGGTTCTCTCTGCTTTTATTTTGTTTTCTCAAGTTTTGCTTGTTCTTTTTTGTCTTCATTGCCGTAATTCCAATAACGATATAAACAAAAACGCCAGCCACAGGGTTTCTCCCGTGGCTGGCGAGGTATTTCATTTTGGCGTTTGGGCATGGAGTCTACGTCCATTCCCACTTGATCGGCTGCGCTCGCAATGAATGCATGAAGCAGGCGGCCAATTCGCCTAATCGATTAAAACGAAAGCCACGGGGGCTTATGCACACCGTGACTGAGAAAACGAGCCCAGCTTGATCTTACGACTCTACTCTGAACGTAAGCGTGCACATAAGCCTTGTTTGTTGACAAGCACAGCAAGAACTTTAGACATGCACGCCTCCTTTCCTAAGAATTCGGTAACAACCGCATGAGTTTATCATAAGGATAGAGGAGCTGTCAAGGAAATTGTGGAAAAATACCAGCCCGGAGAGGTTGGCAACGATTGTTCCAGCATTTTTATCTCCTTGTGCCTAATTATCTTACCCTGTTCCGGCGGTAATTTCTCGCTGATCCCGGTGAAGTCCGTTTCCGAATTTTCTTAAATTGCCTCGCCCTTGAACTGGCTGAGGTACAAGTGCTGGTAGAAGCCACCCAGGGATAGCAGCTCGGCATGGGTACCCTTTTCTACGATTTCACCCTCCCGGATCACTAACAGCTGGTCTGCATCGCGAATGGTGCTCAAACGGTGTGCGATCACGAAACTGGTGCGGCCTTCCATCAAACGTAATAAGGCATTCTGTAATCTTACTTCTGTGCGTGTATCCACGCTGCTGGTGGCCTCGTCAAGCACCAGGATGCCCGGATTGGCCAGGATAGCGCGGGCAATGGCGAGCTGCTGGCGCTGGCCCTGGCTCAGGTTGCTGCCCCGTTCAGAGAGCAAGGTGTGGTATCCCTCCGGCAATTGGCGGATGAAATGATCGGCTTCTGCAAGCTGTGCAGCCTGCACGACCTGTTCGTCGCTGGCTTCAAGCTGCCCATAGCGGATGTTTTCCATCACCGTCCCTGAGAACAAGAAAGTATCCTGCAACACCAGGCCCAGCTGGCGGCGCAGGTCATGCTTTCGAATCCGGCGCAGGTCGATCCCGTCGATCGTAATATCCCCAGCATCGACCTCGTAAAACCGTGTCAGCAGGTTCATTAAAGTCGTCTTTCCTGCACCGGTTGGCCCAACCAAGGCGACGGTCTCACCCGGCCTGGCTTCCAGGGACATATTTTTGATCACGGGGGCGCCGGGCAGGTAGCCAAAGGATACCTCATCGAAGCGCACATGCCCTTGAAACTCTCCAATCTCAGCAGCCAAAGGATGATCAGGCGTCTCGGTGGGTGTGTCGATGATCTCGAAAACCCGCTCTGCTCCTGCCAACGCTGCCTGGATGGAGTTATACATATTGGCAAGCTGCCGTAAGGGATTGATGAAATTTCGACCATAGGTCATAAAAGTGATGATGACCCCAACGCTGGCCAGGCCCCGTAACGCCAGCCATCCGCCCAAACCGGCAATGACAATTACGAATAAATTACCGAGCTGGTTGGTGAGAGGCATCAACAGCAGGGCGTACGAGTTAGCCCGAACCGCAGACTGGAAGACCTGCTGGTTATTAAGGCGAAAGTTTTCTGCTGCTGTTTCTTGCCTTTGGAAAGCTTTCATCTCCCGTTGCCCGCTGATGGCTTCTTCCATCACAGCATTCAACTGGCCGAGGTCCTTCTGCAAATCCTGAAATCCCTTGCGAGTGTAGCGGGCGATGAAGTTCGTGA
>CAZAQS010000280.1:4440-6154 GCA_964486825.1 uncultured Anaerolineaceae bacterium
ACCAGAACATCAGTGGGACCACCACCACCGCAGCCATCGCCAACCAGAAGTTCAGGACGAACATCGCTACCAGGATCCCCACCAGGCTAAGCAAGCTGGCGATCAAAGCCACTACGTTAAGAGAAACGGCCTGGTTGATCGCATCGATATCGTTCGTCAAGCGGCTCATCAGCTCACCAGCCGGGTTCGAGTCAAAAAACCGCAGGGAGAGCTTCTGTAATTGGCTGAACATATCCCTGCGCAGCTCTTTGAGCGCCCGTTGGGAGATACCGGCCATTACCCAACCGGCAGCTGCATCGAAAAGGTTTGATAACACAAATACAAGCAAGATCAGCCCGGCAATCCGCGCCAGACCGCCTGCATCACCGGCGGCGATAAAATCATCGACAGCAACGCCGATCAGGTAGGGCCCCACCAGACCGAGCAAGGATGAGACTACCACCAGCGCCAGCACGACCCAAAGGGTTGCGCGGCTTCGTCCCAGGTATACCAATAACCGGCGTACCGTCCGGCGTGGGTCCTGGGCGGCTTCGATACGTACATTGCGCCCATGCGGACCGCGTATGGCGCGGCTACGAGGGTTATCGCTATCTTGCCGTTGTGGTGGGTGGTTGAACATCGTGCTTGATTTCCTTGCTCCCGTTTCCGAGCTGTGACTCGTAAATTTCCCGGTAGATGGCGCTGTCACGGAGTAAGTCGCGGTGGGCGCCGGAAGCAGCAATATGACCCTTCTCGATGACGATGATCTTATCGGCTTTGAGTACTGTGCTGATCCGTTGAGCGATCACGATCGTGGTTCGCTCGTGCAACCATCCCTGCAGGGCGTCCTGGATCTTCAGCTCGGTTTCTACATCCACGCTGCTGGTAGCGTCATCCAGGATCAGGAGGGATGGGCGGGTCAACAAGGCTCGGGCGATAGCGATGCGTTGTTTTTGCCCGCCGGAGAGGTTGACGCCGCGTTGTTCAACGTGCGTGTCGTAGCCGCCAGGCAACGCCAGGATGAAGTCGTGCGCCTGGACAGCCTGGGCGGCAGCGATCACCTCTTCCATTGAAGCAGAAGGTTTCCCGTAGCTGATATTCTGGCGGATTGTGCCCGAGAAGAGCAATGTCTCTTGAGGGACCACGGCTACCTGGGCCAACAACGAATCCTGTTTGATATCGCGCACGTCCAGACCGTTGATCAAGAGGCGCCCGGAAGATACCTCGTAGAAACGCGGGATTAGGTTGACCAGGGTGGACTTACCCGATCCGGTTGCCCCCAGGATGGCAACGGTTTCTCCGGGTTCCACCACCAGATCGATCCCCTCCAGAACAGGTGCATCGCTGGCTCCATTGTAATGAAAGCTTACCCCTTTGAATTCTACACGCAGGCGGGATGAGGCCGGCAATTCGTGTGCTTGAGGGTGATCGCTGACTTCAGGGATTGTTTCGAACACTTCGTTCACTCGACCGGCGGAAACGATGGCAGCCGCCCATACGTTTGCCAGATTGACCATGATCATCAACGGGCCGAGGGTAGTTTGCAAGTAGTTGATAAAAGCTGCGATTTGCCCGGTGGTGAACTCGCCTTGCATAGTTTGCAATCCCCCTGCCCAAACGACCAGGACGATACCGATGTTTACCCATACCGTCATGGCTGGCCCCATTGTAGAAATGAATTGGATCACACGAACATGGTACTCGGTATAATCCTGGTTGGCCTGCTCGAAACGCT
>CAZAQS010000281.1:0-6151 GCA_964486825.1 uncultured Anaerolineaceae bacterium
GATGCTGGTCAAAGTCAGGCCGTATCTGGAAGAATGGATCGACACAGCGGTTCCCAGTGTAGCCGTTGACTGGCGAAACAAAAGGGAATAGCTCCAACCAGAGAGAAGGCTGACAGGCGTGGTAAAATCCATTAGCCCTGGTGACGCACGCCGGTAGCAGATATGGAAAAACCCAGCCATCTATCCCCCCGCCAGCTCAAACTTAATTTGCCGTTCAGCGAACGGAAGGACCGCGCCGAAGGACAGGATGGCGCCGGCATCCCGCTGGACGAATACTTTCCATCCGCCGAGGCAAACCAGCTGGCGGCCTGGGAGAATTACAACAAGCACCTCTACCGGCCCAACACCTACCTGCACAAGTGGTGGGCGAGGAGATCCGGCACGACCTTCCGGTATATCCTCAAACAGCTGGTAGAGCAGGACGACCAGCGCTACTACTATGAAGTGGGGGGTAAATCAGAGCCTTGAAGCACGACACGATCCTGGCATTGCGCTTCTGCCTGAAGTGCGTCATCTATCACCCCCAGGTAGCGTTTGGTGAAGGCAATTCTGTTGTGGTTGAGCTTGTGCATGATGAGCGCCAAGTCTACCCCGCTCATGCGAGCATGATAGGCCCAGGTTTTCCGCAGGCTGTGGGTGCCGAAATTGCCCCGTAGCCCCACTTCTCGGCAGATCGAGGTGATAAACTTCTAGCCTTGGCCGCGTTTGATGGGACGGGAATAATCGTTGGGCGGCCAGCGGGTACGTTAGGAGGGATGAAACAGGTGGAAGAGAACGAACTAAAGATTGAGATCGAGATGTCGCCTGCGCCCGAGGACGAGCAGGTTGTCTGGGGCGGTCTGCGCCAGCACAATAACGAGCAGGTTCCCTCGGATGGGGACGCCATCTTCGCAGTCTTCCTCCGCGGGGCGGAGGGGACGGTGCTCGGAGGCGTGCTCGCAAAGTCCGGACGTGGATGGCTTCATATGAATATCCTCTGGGTTGACCCGAGCGTGCGTGGGAAAGGACATGGGACTAGGCTCGTGGCTGCCGCCGAAGAGGAGTCTCGGCGGCGAGGGTGCCATAGTGCGTACCTGGACACCTTCAGCTATCAGGCTCGGCCATTCTACGAGCGGTGCGGGTACGAAGTGTTCGGCACGCTTGATGACTACCCGGAAGGGCATCAGCGATTCTTCATGCGGAAGTCGTTGAAGAGGTAGGAGCACGTCAGTTCTCTCGAGCAGATGATTACTCATGCACCAGCGATTTCGCTTTGAAAACGAACTCAAGATTCAGAAAGTCATCCATATCCAAGATAGTCAAACCATTCGAGAAAAAAGGATCTGGTTAAGATGCTACGCATCGACGACGGCTAGCATGAGCGGCAGCAACCAGGCGGGCACGCTGCGGTGAACGGGGTGTTGCGCAGCTCACCCAAGTATGATCACAGCCAAATGTGCAATGACTCGGCCAGGCTGGAGGAGCGGTGGAACAGGGATAGCGCTTTCCAGAAGGCTCTCACGCGGACCGCCTCATTCTCGCTCAAGATCTGTTCAGCGGTGATGTCCAGTTCCCGGCGATGCTGCCAGGCCCAGATGATGAAGGCTTCGCTCTGCGGGTCCAGGCCTGCTCGCCAGGGAGCCAGGCGTTGCTCCAGCCACTCCAAAGGGGCTACGAATTCATCCAGTTTATCCCCGAGTTGGTCGGCAAACTTCTGGATGGTCTCACCGTGCAGGCTCTGGAGCAGTTCCAGGGCGACGGTGACCATCTACCGGGATGAGGTAATCCACCCCTGGATGTCCACCGGCTCGATGGCCTGGCGAATTTCGGCATGCAAGCATGCTCAGAACAACCATTCCCAGGCGTCCAAACGCTCGCTGGCCTGGCACTCTGCGGCTTCCGATTGGGCCAGATCCAGCTTCACCTTCAGGGGAGCGCCCCGTCGGTGTTGCGGCATGGCTTGCTCCTGGCTGGCCCGCCGGGCTCATTCCGCCATCTGCAGCGCTCGGTAGGCCTGTTTTTCTAGGCGCTGGGTCAAGCGATGTGCCTCACGGGTCAGGCGAAACAGGTCGGGACACAGCGGGATGGCCAAGCCGGCGGCCTGCGCCCCGGCACGGATGCCGCGTGCCCCATCACTGGCCAGCTCCACCAGTTGCACGCCCTGTTGTGCTACATTCAGCAGCACACAGCCCCAAGTGGTCTCGTCCCGGTGGGCTTGAGCCGACAGGCTCAGCACCAGGAAGGAGCGCCCGTCTACCAGGGTCAGGCAGGGCTGGCGTCCCGGGAAGATCTCGTCGGCTTCGACCAAAGCCTGGATCGGCAAGTGCCAACTTTGGTTGTCCGGCTGCGCTTTCGCGCCCAAGGCCTGGGCGGTCTGGCTGATGAAACCGATCGAACACCGGACATCGAAGAGCAGTTCCAGGAACAGGCGCACGGTCCGTACGGTGCCTGGCACTATACTCAGGCAGATGGCGACGAAGGGCTGGATGAAGTGTGCATCAACCAGGATCTGGTTCGTTGCTGGTTTGCGAACGGGCTTGTGGGGCAAGAGCACACTCGTCACCGCCTGAATGGCTTTGTGGCGCAGTTCATACAGAAACTTACGGGAGACATCGTGTTGCTGGGCGAGCTGCGTCACCTAACCCCAAGGCCAGGCTGGATTGAGCATGAACAGTGCCAGCTCCAGACGGGTTGACAAAGACGAGTGTGCCAGTTGATAATCGGCCATAGGGGCCTCCTTTCGGCAGTAATTTTGTTTGGCCCAAATATCTTGCCTGAAAAGTAGATCCTTGTAAAGTTATTAAGGTGCCAGAAAAATGTTACCCTATTCTGAACCATCCCGAAATATGCAAAGGATTTAAGGATCTGATTCTGGTCCATCCCCAAAATATTTAGATCTGTCGAAGCCAGTCTTGTCGACGAGATCAAACGCGCCTAAATCGAATCCGGCGGCCTTCCGACTGTGCTCCAATCGGTTGACGGCTGGCCGGACAGGCGCGACCTGGCAACTTTGCTGAAGCTTGCCAGGCTTCCATTCATAGCGCATCCTATACTCATTATCAGTCCAAAAGAAATTGGCGAGATCGGCCTGCCGATCATCTTACAACTTCTTTCGCAGCAATTGCCTCACAGCAGGCAGCTCGAACGCTGGCGAAAGCACCATGACCGATGTAACGGGCAGTTCGTGGAAACCAAGATGGCGGTAATATGCGCGCAGCTTTTCCGTCTCCGGATCACTCTCATCTATCTCGCGGTGAGACCAGTCACCAGTTTTGTGAATGGTTTCTGAATAAGCAAAAGGAACAGGATCCAGTGCAACCAGGCCGACGCTGTTACCAAACCGTTGGATGAGCTTGCGAAGAACCAGTAATCCGAGGCGGTGGCCACGAAATTCCGGGACAATCCCCAATCGATCCAGGATCAAGACATTACGGCTATAGTTGATGTCGCGGACCGCATTCAGGACGTTCTTGTTGAAAAATCCATCCTCGCTATCGAAGACCGCCTCGTACACATTGCAGGCCTCGGCATCACAATCGAACACATCAAAAGGATCTAATCGATTTTCGCTGGCACCGTCTACATCTACGATCATCAAGCGGAAGCGGCCGATTAAGCGGTCTGGCGCTTCGAGGTCTACGTCTTCGCCATCCGCAGGTATGGTGATCTGGCCATTAACGAACTGGATGAAGTGGTAGGGGTCGTCATCGGAGACAAGCGGGATCAGACCTTGCATATCCCAGCGAAGGTAAACGTCATCTAAGTCGAGGTCAGGCATATAACACTCCAGGTGTTCAAGATGAGTGGAAAAGGTCGCGTCATAATTGACGCTGGCCAGTTCGGTTAATTATAATTTTGAATTGGCCGATCGGTTCGCAGCTGCTCAAAGGATCTAGTCCATATGTGATCTGAGAGTTTGGATCACTTTCATAGTAAAATTTATCCAGTTTTCCGCACGATCTGCAAATAACAATTTCCCTTCCACACGTCCTGATCAGGGCAGAGTATGAACCCAGAAACCAGCACTTTTCTCTTAGTCATCATGGCCGGCCTGATTGGCGGGTTCGTCAACGGCATCATTGTTGGATTAAGGCCCTGGGGCTGGGTCGTGCGCCAGGATGGACGGTCCAAAGCTTACGACCTAGGAGCCATCGGAGACGTTGTCGTTGGCGGCGCAGCTGCTTTTGTCTACTGGGGTCTGGGGTTGGGCAACCCCGAACCACCTCAAGTTTACGCCGCTGCATTCCTGAGCGGTTTGGGCGGCTCCCGTATACTCGGTGAATTGCTGCGAGTCCACCTGAACCGCGCCGGAGGCGAGTTAAGGAAACCCGAGCAACTCCCCTCCGTCCAGGAACTGATCAACCCGATCGCCGGCAGCCCCTCCAGCGGCCAGGCCGACCTGGTCAAGGAGCTGGCTGCTCTGGTAGAGTCTCTTAGAGAGTCATCAAATGCAGCCAGCCAGGCCAACCCAAAATCATAGGGTTTTGAAACGTTCAGTATGTATTGAAGGCACAATTTTATGGACTACGCAATCGCCGCTCTCCTGACTACATTTACCAGCCTGGCCGAACTCATCTCTCGCTACCGGGATGCGCCGGCCAAATTCGTCTTCCGCCTTCCGGCGGCCTGGTTCTATCTTGCTATAAACGCCCTGGCGGGGGTCCTGGTATTGTACTGGCTACGCTCCAGCGGCATTACTTTTAACCAATCCGGAGAACAATTGCGCTGGATACAAATCTTCTCCGGCGGTTTCATTGCGGCGATATTGATGCGCAGCTCACTGTTCGTTCTTCACACGGAGGGAAAAGAAGCCCCGATCGGCCCGAGCGCCATCCTCAGTGCATTACTCCAGCTCAGCGACCGGCAGATGGACCTGCTAAGAGGGCGACGGCGCGCCGAAACCGTCCAAATGATGATCCAGAATTTCAGCTATGAAGAAACCGCCACGCTGGTCCAGTCCCTCACCAGCGCATTCATCCAGGTCCTGCCTCCAGAAGAGCGGGAAAAGATCGACAACCTGGCGTCCCAACTGGCCGGACGGGGGGATATCAGCGACCAGGTCAAATCCCTGATGCTGGGCCTGGCTTTGATCGACTACGTTGGCGAGGAAGCCTTGCTAGCGGCGGTTAATTCACTGCGGTCTCAAGTGAGCACTGAGGGTATCCCTCAAGTTCAAGCAGGTGATGTGGGCGCCTCTCGGGAAAGTCTGCTCTCCGAGATAGGCAGCGCGGTGTTGGCTCGGGAAATGGTTAGCAAACCAACACCTTATTCGTCCTGATCAACATAGGGAGCACTCAAATGTTGTTAGGTAGCAAGGGTAGAGCGGCCCTCAGCGCTGCCAACTGATCGCATTGACCGCTCAACCAGGCTGCCCTGGCCTTGGCCGTCATTCTGGCACCTTCCAAAGTCCAGCGAGCTCCAGAGTGCTTCAGCCGCTGGGTGGCGATTTGCTTGCAGCCACTTTCGATGGTGTCACTCCCAATCTGGTATCCGGCAGAAAGGTTGGCCACCGTATTGGTCAATTCTGTGCAAAACTCTACTTCAGCCTCCTGTTTCGAGATGGGTCGTCTTGGCAGACTTTTCCTTATCATAAGAGGAGGCGCTTATTTTTCAACTCGCTAACTACTCTTTAATGCTCCATCAATTGATTGTCTATTGACAATTATTAAATCAATTGATATGATAAATATATGGATGGCCCACATTAGTGAGGAATCATGGACAAGGGCGATGATGAAACAAAGAAGTATCTGATCAACTTTTTAGAAGAATTCAAAGGCCTGATCTACGAGAGCAAAATTTTGATAAAAGACAGGAGAGATACCCAAAATACACTCATCGAACTTGGATACACTAATAAGAATCTTGAGGAGATACTTTTGTCGTTGACCGTGGAGGACTACTACGCAGGACCGAAAGCAGATACTTACAAACCGGGGGATCATTACTGGGAATTTGGGAAGGTAATCGATGGAAAGGAATATTACATCAAGATCAAAATAGTTCAAGGACCGGGAGATGAGCGGGCGGTCTGTTTATCCTTCCACGGAGCAAAGAGGCCACTAAGATTCCCATATAAAGAAAAATAGAAACAAGCAAGAGCAGAGTAGAAAAGAGAGGGTGCAATGAACGAGTATTGCCCGAATTGCGGTAAAGAGAATGGCCTATCCCT
>CAZAQS010000282.1:0-6103 GCA_964486825.1 uncultured Anaerolineaceae bacterium
CGCTGTTATTTCTCTTGAATTTCATTGCAGGCTAGGTCAATCTGTGTCCAACCTATCCAGGGAAAATCACCCTTGGCGAGCCTACTCTAGGAGAACATGTGAGGCGATAGGTACTGCTGAAGTAGATTGAAGAACCGGATAATTCTTATGAATCCCGCAAATTCTCTGCCAGTAATGGCTATCCTTCTCAAGTAGAAGATCGGCAGCTTTCGGTCCCCAGCTTGAAGGCTCATAAATGTGAAGTGGGGGTCCATCCGGTGAGCGCCAGGCTTCCAGGACAGGTTCTAGCAACTCCCAGGCCAGCTCTGCCCTGTCGGCTCGCGTAAATAAAGATGCATCTCCGTTCAATGCATCCAACAACAACCTTTCGTAAGCTTCTGGAATGGCCGCTTCACCAAAAGCGTCTCGATAGTGAAAAACCATCTCAACCGGGCGACTATCGGACACTGTGCCCGGTACCTTCACATCGAACAACTGGTGAAAGCCTTCATCCGGCTGCAGGCAAAAGGACAAAGCATTTTGTTGCATGGATCCGATCGCACTTTTTAATCCTAATGATTTGGACAGGGGGTTGAACTGGATAATCATTTCAGTCGTTTTTTCCGCCAACGCCTTGCCAGAGCGCAGGTAGAACGGCACGCCCTGCCAGCGCGGGTTGTCGATAAACAGGCGCAGAGCGGCGTAGGTTTCTGTCTGCGAATCCACCGCTACTCCGGCTGCCTGGCGATAGCCATTATATTGGCCGCGCACGGCAGAATGCTCAACATCCTTTTGACTGAGTGGGCGTACCGATCTAAGTGCTTTGACCTTTTCCTCTCGTAAATCATGCACTCTAAAGGAGGCTGGCGGCTCCATAGCTATTAATGAGAGCAACTGAAAGAGATGGTTTTGGAACATATCACGCAGCACACCCACACCATCGTAGTATCCAGCGCGTGAGCCAACGTCCACTTTCTCTGCCACTGTGATCTGGACATGGTCAATGTATTGATGGTTCCAGAGTGGCTCATAGAGAGAGTTTGCGAATCGAAAGGTAAGAATGTTCTGGACGGTCTCTTTTCCCAGATAATGATCGATGCGGTAGATCTGATTTTCATCCAAAACCTGGTGCAGTTGCCGGTTAAGTTCTCGCGCCGATTCGGCATCGGTGCCGATTGGTTTTTCGACCACAACCCTACGCCAACCTTGGATTTCTGTAGTCACCCCGAGTTTGCCCAGGGCTGTAACGATCAGGGGGAAAAAGCGCGGAGGCGTCGCCAGATAATACAAACGGTTTGCCGGCCCAGCCTCAATATCCCTCAGCCTTGATTCAAGAATCTGAAAATCTTCGAAGGAGGTAAAACTTCCTGGTTGGTAGTGAAGATGGCGGGCGAAATGTAGCCATTTCTGATTGTCAAACGGATCCTGGCCAAACTTCTCTTCCCCCTGTCTCACTTTATCGATAAATGCTTCATCGGTCATCGATGAAGATGAGAACCCCAGAATTTTGAATTTGTCCGGAAGATGACCTTTTCTATACAGGCTAAAAAGTCCTGGGATTAACTTACGCTGACTCAGATCTCCTGAGGCGCCGAAAATAATAATTGAAGTCATATTCATGGCAAGTCCTAAATCAAGTTACGTTCTCTTAACCGTGTGCCCACCGAATTGGTTGCGCAAAGCCGCCAGCAACCTATCCGAATAAGGCGCTTCGCTTCGGGAGCGAATCCTGCGCTGCAAGGATAGTGTAATCACCGGCGCGGCCACATCCAGATCAATGGCCTCCAATACCGTCCAGCGACCTTCACCCGAATCTGCCACCCAGGCCTGGATACCTTTAAGCTCCTGGTCACTTTCAAGTGCATTAGAAGTTAAGTCTAGAAGCCACGAACGAACGACGCTTCCAAACCGCCAGATTTCAGCAATCTGATGCAAGTCCAAATCGAACTCTCTCTTGGCTTTTAAGATTTCGAAGCCTTCTGCGTAGGCTTGCATCAATCCATATTCAATCCCGTTGTGGATCATCTTCACAAAATGCCCGGCGCCGTTTGGACCCACGTAACCCCAACCCCGATCCGGCGATGGGGCCAGGGTCTCGAAAATCGTCCTGTGACGTTCAACGGCCTGTGACTGCCCGCCGATCATCAAGCTGTAGCCTTCAGCAAGGCCCCAGATTCCGCCGGATGTGCCGACATCGATAAATTTCAAACCTTTATCTTGAAGAATTTGCGCCCGGCGCTGGGTGTCCTTGTAGTTCGAATTGCCCCCATCGATGATCGTATCGTCTGGTGATAGCACTTCAGCCAGGCTCAAGATCGTTTGCTCGGTGATTTCACCAGAAGGCACCATCAACCAAACTGATCGAGGAGCATCCAGTTTCTCTGCAATTTCCGCAAGGTTGCGGGCGCCCTCGGCCCCAACCTCTTCAAGCAATTGGATAGCTTCTTCGTTGATGTCGAACGCAACCACCCGGTGCCCGCCGCGCAGCAGGCGGGTTGCCATGTTTGCACCCATTTTACCCAACCCTACCATTCCAATTTCCATAACCTAAATCCCTTCCGTGTGAATAGACAACGCAATAACTAAAATATTACCTGCCGTAAACTAGGCTCCCACCCTGTCATGGAGCAAGGTTTGAGCAACTCTATATAATAGGTTGTCATTCTTGCATCTTATTATAGGCTGTTAGTGGAGTGAATCGAAGCAGCATTTGCGTCCAGCAGCCAGATCATTCTCCCATCAACCGGATGAATGCGCTGTGCAGGCCATTTCTCCGGGTTATTTGGTCCATTCAACGTCCCGTAGACGGCAGGAGCCTTACCCTTGCCAGATACCATGAAGATCACATTTCTGGCGCTATTGAGCGCCAATGGCGCCAAGGTAATACGTCCGGCAGGGCGGCCTTGATAGTCAGCCTTAACCGTAAGTACAGGAGATTTTTTCTCTTCTGGAGTAATTTCCCCCGGGAACAAGGAAGCAGTGTGCCCGTCGGCACCTAGACCCAGTAAGGCTAGGTCGAAGCGCGGCCAATCCAGCTTTCCGTCGCTGAAGCTCTCCAGTTCTCTGCGATACTCTTCGACAGCCTGTGCAGCATTGAGTTCCCCTCGAATTCGGTGCAGGTTTCCCTTAGGAATCTTCACACGAGAGAAAAGCCGTTCGAATGCCTGGCCAAAATTACTTTCGGGATGGTCTGGCGGCACAAGCCGCTCATCGCACCAGAAAAAATGTATCTCTCCCCAGGGCAAGCTCTGGGCAAACGGCGAGCCTGCGAGAAGTTGAAACAGTTTGCCAGGCGTACTGCCTCCCGAGAGCGCAACCAGAAACTGATCCCTTTCCTCGATTGCGAGTTCTGCAATCTGAGCGAACATCTTTGCTGCAGCCCGGCTCATCGAACCGACCTCCCCATAGACAATCACATCCGGATCACGGCTAATCCACATTCTTTACCATCCTAAGCGGTTTCAAACTGCTCAAAACCATGGCAAGCCGCCCCAAACAGTGTTCCAGGTCGGTAGCGAAGTAAACGCTCCCAGCTGCTATCGGCCAACCAACGAAACTGACCATTCGCCCATACACCTATTCGGAAAGGATGCCCTAAGGCGTGGTTCTCCTGTCCAACATGAGGCCAATATAAATCTCGAATTTGGTAGTTATGGTCAAAAGTAACCAGCAAATTACCGTTCCCGATTGGTAGATTGCGAGGCATGATTCCATCCTTCCTTATCGATATCGTTTTGAAGTCTCTATTTCTGACACTCTGAGGACTGGTTTTCTTACTTTTCCTTTCAAAGAATTAAACCAGTAAGAAAACAAAATCCCACAGCATCAAGAAAAATAGACAAGGAGATGACTTATGAGCCAACTAACACGAATGCGACACCAAAAAGATACCTTTTTCGCCCAACACCCTCAAAGTCCGCTAACCGCATCCCAAAAGCGAGGGTTCAAAGGCTTGAATTATTTTCCGGAAGCGCCTGAGCTCAGGTTTGAACTGCCGATCGAGAATATTCCGGACAAGCAAATCATCCAAATTCAAACCACCAGCGGAGATTTCCAACAATATCAGAAATATGGAAAGATCCGTTTTCCAGTGGATGGACAGATAATGGAACTGACGATCTTTTCCAATGAACACGGTTTTTTCCTGCCATTTGTAGATAGCCTGGCAGGAAAGGAGACCTATCCGGCTGGCCGGTATTTGGAACCAGAACCTCTCACGAATGGAAAATTTTTGATCGACTTCAACCAGGCTTACAACCCGTATTGCGCGTACGCAGAGCACTGGTCTTGCCCGGTAACCCCCTTTGAAAACCGGCTCAAGGTACCGATTAGAGCAGGTGAGAAGTTATATCATGCATAAACAAGGATAGGAGGAATAGAAATGGACATATTAAGCGCTATCGTAGCCGGATTAATCGGAACCCTTGTAATGACCATACTGATGTACCTGGCTCCTATGATCGGTCTGATTATGGGCCACCTGGTTTTTGGGCTGGTTGTCGCTCTGACATACAACGCACTGGCAGTTTAGCTATAAAGAAGAAGTTGCGAACGACTGAAATCGATTTTGGATAAACAACTATCTAACTGGCAGAATGGTATCGTCCATGAATATGGGGTCGAGATTAATACCGATCTTTTGGTATAGCCCTGGCGGTACGCTTATATCTCCAAGGTAGAGCCTTCCAACAAACGGCTTAGCCTGTGCAGATAAAAGCCCAATTTTCGGCAAAGCTAATGTAAGCGTTGCCGTAGCACGCAGGCAAGGGTTTCCCGGGACCCCAGAAGTTGTATCCAGCCCCGAGGGGGTATCCAAGGCCAGAGCCAGCCTCCCGGAGTCGTTGGTAAGCTCTATCCAATTCGCGATCCTCCCGCGCGGGTCACCGGTAATCCCGTATCCAAGCATAGCATCCAGAATCAAATCCGCTTTTCCTAACTCAGGTTCACGGCTTCGGTCGAGCCCCATTGCTTGTAAAATCTGCCATTGGTGGGCGGGGATTTCCTTCAACCCCTCAGGTTCAGCAGCCAGGACGACCTGTACAATCGCACCCCAATTGCTCAAATGGCGCGCGGCAACCATTCCGCCGCCGCCATTGTTGCCACTTCCACACAGGACTGTGATTTGCCGACCCCGAACCTGCCCCCCCAGAATCCGGCGCGCCAGCTCAGCCAGGTTCCGTCCGGCGTTCTCCATCATTTGAATCAGGGTGATGCCGTATTCTTCGATCATCAACCGGTCTACTTCGACCATCTGCTCTGTCGTAAGGGCAGGCGTCTCGATCTGCTCCTCCGTCATTTATTCCTCCTTGACCTGCACCCCTTTCCAGAAGGCAATATACCCCTGGATCTGCCTGGCTGCATCTTTAAGCTGGGGATAAATCCCTTACTGGAGCACAGTTTCGCTATGCTCCGATAAGGGCTATTCTTATATTCGCTTGGCGAGGGGGATGAAAAGAATGGCTGTTACGGCGCCGTAAATCAAATGGCCCATCAAGCTAAACCACTGGTCGGTACCGATGGCCAAGACCATCTCGCTCATACCCAGCATCAAGGGCATCAGGATCAAAGCGCCGAGCACCCACCAGATGACGCCATAGACCAGCCCGGCAGCGATGGCTGATCCCCATCCGGTTAAATAGCGCGCTGCGACCAGCCCAAAAATCGCCCCTAAGGCTGCACTGATGGCCATGTGGACGATAAAGCCGACCACGGCGCTCTGTGAGCCGACCAGCATGCCGACCATTGGCAGCATACCCATCATACCCATGAGCATGCCGAAGACGAGGCCGCCGCCCAGTCCTGCGATAGCGCCTGCTATGATGAGTTTCGACTGGGAAGTGTTGCGGATATCTGAAAAGGTGTTAGTAGTCATTTTTCCTCCATTTGACAGTGAAATAAGGTTTGTCCCGATACATATACTGACGACCTGGCTTTCACAATCCTTACGAAATTGGGAAAGCACAATTGATTCCCAGCACCATGTTGTACTGGTAAGAAAAGTAAAGTAAGAATCTGATCAACAATAGCGTCAAAATAATACAGATCAAATCAGAACATGCATCTAGTCGCCCAGCAGCAAGCGGTTGGAGAAAACATCATGAGATCTGATTGATCGATGAAGATT
>CAZAQS010000283.1:0-6098 GCA_964486825.1 uncultured Anaerolineaceae bacterium
ATGCTGTTGTTGGGGGGTTGCCAGGACAGCTGATAGGGCGATCGGCTCGATGAAAGGTTGGATGAAGCGATAGTCCGAGGTCCACGGGTTTTGATTATCCACGTCTTGCCAACCCTGGTAAGAGGCGCGGGTTGCAACGATGTCCAGGCTGGGGATCACCACGATCAGGCTCTCGTACAGGCCCCATGCCCAATAAGCGTCCCGGGGAACGTGGGGCAGGCTCCCATCGGCGTTGTTCCACCACAGCAGCCCGTAATGCTCGCTGGCGTGGGGGTAGACTAGAGGTTCGTATTCCGGCAAGCCCACCAGTTGAGGGTAGTGGGCGCGGGTTGCGCGTACGAAATCTGCTGAGATGACCTGCTGCCCGCCGACCCAACGCCCATCCCTCAGATACAGCAGGCCAAGGCGGGCCATCGCATCTACGGAGGCGCTGATGCCGCCGAACTCCCGATTTGCGAACCCGTTGATCGTATTCGGCCTATAGTAGTTGTCTCGCCAGAAGAGATGGTCAGGGCTGATGCCGAGGGGGGTGAACACACGCCGGTTCAGTAAGGTGTGGAGGTCCTCCCGGTAGGTAAGAGTCAGGGCCTCCGCCAGCCAATTGGGCCCTCCATCGCTGTAAGCCCAGCCAGTTCCCGGCCGGAAGAGCAATTCAGTATACCCACCACTCTTATCGAAACCGGCCGTCATCGTAGCCAGGTGGTGGATGGTGATCTCGCCCAGCCAGCCTGTATCCAGGTTTCCATCAGGAGGGGTACCCAGGCTGGGGTGGTACTTGCTGGCAACATCTCCCAGGCTCATAAGGCCATCCTTGATCGCCAGCCCGAGGGCGGTAATGCCGATGGACTTGCCGGTTGATTTCAGGTCGTAGGTCTGGGAGGTCGAGCCCCAACTCATCACCAGCACACCGTTCCTGGTGATCATACCCGAGCCGCCTGCACTCAAGGCGTACTCCCGGGCACCGGCGAGCCTGGTAGGATCCATGCCCATCTCTTCCGGGCTGGCGGTAGCCCAGGTTAACCCGGGCCAACTCTCATCCAGGTTCTCGGTCTCCAGGTCCTGGAGCGGCGCAACCCTGGCCTGGGCCAGCGAGAGAGGGGCGAGGCCAGTGATCAGCGCCAACATATAAAGAATGAAAATGAGCTGTTTATTAATTTTCCCCATAACGCTCTTATTTATACCAGAAAATCTTCAATCTTGAGCTTTTTCACCGGAATTCACCTGTTCCAAAACCACCGGCAGTTCGAAGAACTCTCCGTAGCGGTAGGCCGCCTGGGTCAGTGCTTGCTCTTCAGCATCTGTCAAACCCTTGAAGAGGTTCATTGTGATGTGGACGGCGTCCTTTCTAAAGCGGCGCTTCCAGTTCCCGGCGACCCGGCCGTCCATGATCATGATATAGCTGAGCGCGTTGCCCAAGGCGACCAGCCTTGCTGCATGCTCGGGGCTGGCTACTGCGCCAAGATCTTTGTAGCTGGAGATGTATTCATCATAGATCGATAGGAAGTAGGCCTGTGGATAGGCTTTCACTGGCGTGCCAGCATCGGGTGGAAACCAGTAGGGCCTTCCGTCCTGGAGTGTATGCCCGAGCTCATCCTGCACGGATTCAAGCCCCTGCCGGGCGCTGGCAACGGTCAATCCGGACCACTTAGCAAAGTCGTGCACGGTTGCCGGCCCACGGCTATTAAAGTAACGCTGGGCCAGCCTGGCCAGGGCTTGCTCGTAGGGCAGAGTCTCTGCCTGAGGGGCGCGTTCCTCCAGCAGGGCATAGGTGAATTGCTTGCCGTGGCGTGGGCCGCTGCAGATCAAGCCGTCCAGCTCGGCCTGCATCATGAGGTAATTCATGCGGTATTCGCCTTGCGTCTCGAGGCCGGCTTCTTGCAGGAGAGTGCGTAGCTCATCGCGGGTAAGGAAATTGCCGCCTTGCAGGGCTTTTACCAGCGCATCGTTGCTGAGTTTGAAAACATGGTTGTCCAGGCCTGCCCTGCGATAATAATGAGCATTGCGAGCGTGCACCCGCGGGGCGGTGAGAGCCAGCAACCAGCGGATATCGGCGGGCATGACGAAATGCCAGGTGGGCCGCAGGATATGTGTGCGCAAGATCTCGCCGGCGTTGAAAGCCTGCTCGATGTCAGCGTCCCGGGCTCCCTGGATGCGCAATCCCAGCGACCATTTAGCGCCGGCGAAGTCCTGGGACTGGACGGCAACCAGCCAATCCACGACCTGAGCGGCGCGCTTGAAGGGAGACGCGGAGATATGTTGGTTCGCCAGCCGCTGTTGGAGGAGTTCGGCACTGTCCATAATTTCCCTCTGCTGAACAATATTGGATTGGGTAGAACGCCAGGGAAGAGTATAACAGACGTTAATTCAGGAGGAGGTGCAATGATGAGATTCAAAGGGATGGCGGTGATAGACTCGCGCGGTGGCGGCGCGAGTCTTGAAGGACTGGATCGAGCCGCGCTTGAAGGGACGATAGCTTTTGGACGAGGTAAATCCTCCTACCGTCGAGTGGGTTAGCCGGTGGGGTTAGTAGCCCAGGATATCGCCGATGCTGAACAGGATGTTCGAGTAGAAGTTGCCCCCCAAATGCCGGAACAGCTCGAACTCTACGCCGGGCGCGCCCATGAAGGGACGGATTGTCCAGGCCATCTGGCTGCCGACGAAGGCGTATACGAACATCCAGATGATCATGACCCATTTGCGGGTCATGGCGCCCTCTTCGTCATCACCGGAGACGACCTTCATGCCCTGGTACAGGAAGACAACCCCCATCAAGCCTGAAATAGCAAAGATGGCTACGTTGAGCAGCTTGAAGAACTGGTACTGGCTGGTGGTCAGCAAGAAGAACAGCGTAATGGGCGCCAGGCTCAGCAGCAAGACTGCTGTAACCGTCACTGCGGTCAGGATCAGGGCCAGGTTCTGGCGCAGGCTCTGCTTGGAGCCGAACAGCAAGCTGAAGAAATACAGGCTGGGTACGCAGACGAAGAGCGTGGCCAGGAAGAGCACCGGCAGCTTGAAACCCGAGCTGAGGGTCTGCAACAAGCTGTGAAATGAGCCCATCACGGCCCCATACAGGGCGAAAAAGGCTATGCTCGAGACGACCATAGCTTTGATCTTCTCCCCCAGCCCTAACCCTTCCCGGATCTCGTTAAAAAAGTCGAAGCGGTTGCGTAGGATCTTTTCGATGATTCCGAAATCTTCCACCCGCAGTGGGCGGATTGCTCTAGGTGTTCCGATCGTTGAACCTGCCATTCTGACCTCCAGTATTACCAATTTTGAGTGTTTGGAAATGTAACTAAGATGATGGTGATCAACCAAAAAATCCCCCAACCTACCAGGACGAAATGCCAGCGCCGGAAGAGCAGGGCGGGCGCTACCAGGGCTGCTGCGGCTACGATCCAGAAAACCGGTTGGGCCAGGAGCTGTGCCCAGGCCTGGTAGGTGCCTTGTGGGACAAAAACCAGCCAACGTAGGATGAGGGCGAATACTATTGGCAGGGCGGTGGCGGCGATGGCTTCGATGGACTCGCGACCGGTGTGCACCTCCTGGAGCTGCGGGCCAACCTCTTCAATGCCAAACTGTTCGAGAACTTCCTGCAGGGCGGTTCCCTCGTCTCCACCCCGTGCCCGGCTGCGTGCGAGGGCCTCCTCCAGATGGGTGCGGATCTCCGCCAGGAGCTCGTTCTCCATCTCATTGCTCAAGTTGAGCTGAGCCCGGATCTTGGCCAGCGCCTGGTCGATGCTCATTTCGTCCAAAGCTGGTTCCTCTTCAGCAAGGCGTCAAGCTCTTCGAGGAAGGTCTTCCATTCGGCAGCCTGTTCGCCCAAGACTTTGCGTCCCAGGGATGTCAGCGAGTAGTACTTACGAGGGCGGCCATCCACGGTCTTCCATTCGGAGGATAACCAGCCTTTCTGCTGCATGCGGTGTAAAGACGGGTATAAGAGGCCTTCTTTCATCTCGAAATAACCGCCACTGCGCTGCTCGAGCTGCTGGCTGATCTCGTACCCATACATGGGGCGTTCCAGAAGAAGGCTCAGGACCAAGATTTCTGTGCTCCCCTTACGCATCTGGTCTTTAGGCGTTGTCATCATGATACCTAAGTTACATATGTATAACCGATGTGGGGGATTATGTCAAGAGGCGGAGGATGGGGTGATGGAGGGGTTGTGGATTCCCGCCGTAGGGCACGGCGGAGGATGGGGTGATGGAGGGGGTTGTGGATTCCCGCCGTGCCCCTACAGGAGGATGGGGTGATAAAATTATGGACGAGCACTACCGTGCTCGATAAGCAATTGTTGATGTGGAGAGGGGGGAGGTCATGGTGAGGTTAGGACGTATCCCATAAATATCACAAATTCTCGAAAGGAAGGATTCCTATGCACCCATCTTTCGACAAATTAAAAGCCCTCCTGGCCGAAGTGGCAGACCTGACCTTTGCACGCCTGGTCCTGGGTTGGGACCTGCAGGTGAACATGCCACCCGGCGGTGCGGAAGGGCGCAGCTTGCAAATGTCCACCCTTTCCCGTCTGGTACACACCAAGGTCACATCACCGGAAATTGGCAGCTTGCTGGAAGACCTTCAGCCTCAGGCCGAACAGCTAGACCCAGACTCGGACGAGGCGCACCTGGTCGCCCTGGCACGCAGGGGCTATAACAAGATCAGCCGCGTCCCGGGCGAATGGGTGAGCGAGTTCTCTCGCCTGACCGCCAGCGCACACCACGTGTGGGCCGAAGCGCGGGCCGAGAACGACTTCGAGAAGTTCCGCCCGCAGCTGGAGAAGATCGTCGAGATGCGCCGCAGCTACGCCGGCTTCTTCACCCCTTATGACCACGTCTACGACCCACTGCTGGATGATTATGAACCGGGGATGAAGACGGCGGAGGTCCAGGCGATTTTCGATGTGCTGCGCCAGCGCCAGACCGAGCTGATCCGGAAGATTGGTGAGCGGCCACAGGTGAACGATTCCTTCCTTTACCAGGAATACGACGAGGGTAAACAATGGGATTTTGGGGTGGAGGTGATCAGCAGGTTCGGCTACGACTGGCATCACGGGCGCCAGGACCGCTCGGCCCATCCCTTCACCAGTAAGCTGGCGCCGGGGGATGTACGCATCACCACACGTGTCTCGCGCAATGACCTGAGCTCGGCGCTGTTCGCTACGATGCACGAATGCGGGCATGCCCTGCACGGCCTGGGCCTGGACCCGGCCCTGGAGCGCACTCCATTGGGTTTCCCCATCGGTGGGGGCTCGGGGGGCATGTCGCAGGCGGTCAGCGAATCGCAGTCCCGGTTGTGGGAGAACCAGGTTGGGCGCTCGTACCCGTTCTGGGAGTACTTCTTCCCGTTCCTGGCGAGCTATTTCCCGGTCCAGCTCAGCAGTGTGGTGGTGGAAGATTTCTATAAGGGCGTCAACCGGGTAAAGCCCTCCCTGATCCGGGTGGAGTCCGACGAGGGTACATATACCCTGCACATCCTGCTGCGCATGGAGCTGGAGATCGGGTTGATGGATGGCAGCCTGGAGGCGCGTGACCTGCCGGAGGCCTGGAACGCCGGCATGCAGAAATACCTGGGGCTGGCGCCATCCGATGATAAAGATGGCGTGCTGCAAGACGTGCACTGGTCGAGCGGGTTTATCGGCTACTTCCCGACCTATGCGCTCGGCAACGTGCTGGCGGCCCAGCTATGGGAGCAGGTGGAGCGCGATCTGCCCGGGCTGTACGATGACTTCCGGCGGGGTGAGTTTGGGGAGCTGCTGGCCTGGTTGAGGGAGAAGGTGCACCGTCATGGGCGGAAGTACACCGCCCAGGAGCTGGTGCAGCGCGTGACCGGTGAATCGATCAGCCCCGAGCCGTATTTGAGGTATTTGGAGACGAAGTACGGGGAGATTTACGGGCTGGGGTAGGAACCACAATCCACAGATTACACATATTACGCAGATGAGGTGAGGGAGGCTGGCCAGATAGATAAAGAGGGAGTAGGCCAACCACGAATGAAGGCAAAATGTATAAAATTGTCCAGACGAATTGCGTTTGATATATTAATATGGTATAAAGATATTAGAACAAATTAAGTCAGCGGGGATATTTCGAACACGAGAATAA
>CAZAQS010000284.1:0-6094 GCA_964486825.1 uncultured Anaerolineaceae bacterium
GATGCAGAAATGGATACCGGGGTCGCACGGCGGCACGTACGGTGGCAACGCCGTGGCTGCCGCGGCGGCCGTGGCGACCATCCAGGCCCTGCGAGACGAGGACATGCCGGGGAATGCCTGGAGGCGTGGCATGCAGCTCATGGAAGGGCTGCGAACATTTCAAGCTGTTTACCCGGTCCTTGGAGACGTGCGCGGCCTGGGGTTGATGGTCGGCTGCGAGTTCAGCAACCCGGATGGCAAGCCGCATAAGGCGGCTGCCAGGCAGGTCGCCCAGCACTGCCTGGAGCGCAAGCTGCTGCTGCTGACCTGCGGCGCCTGGGATAATGTAATCCGCTGGATCCCACCGCTGGTGGTTACAGGGGATCAAATTGATGAAGCGTTGGGTATCTTTGGGGAAGCGCTGACAAGTTTGGTTGTAGAGGAGTAAGACATGCCGTTGGATCAAAATCAGGCATTCTATCGGGTATGGCGAGTGGATTGCGGGCAAGGGGCTGCCAGGTTCCAGGCAATCCCTGAAGCATGGCAGCAGCTAGGGGGCCGGGGGCTGAGCGCTCGCATCCTATTGGATGAGGTCCCGCCGCTATGCCATCCCTTGGGTCCGAATAATAAGCTGGTCTTCGCGCCGGGTTTGCTGGTCGGGCATATGCTTTCGAGCTGCGACCGGATCTCGGTGGGCGGCAAAAGCCCGCTCACCGGCGGGGTCAAAGAGGCCAACGCGGGCGGCTCGACCGGCTTGCAGATGGCTGCCCTGGGGATCAAGGCTTTGATCCTGGAAGGCGTCGCCCAGAACGGCTCCCTGCAGGTGATGGTGGTTTCGGACGGCAAGGTGCAGTTCGAACAGGCCGGCGACCTGGCCGGGCTGGGCGTTTACGAGTGCGCCCGGCGGTTGCGTGAGCGCTACGGGGAGAAAGCCGCCATGGCGATGATCGGCCCTGCCGGCGAAATGGGCTTGAACGCGGCCGGCATCCAGAACCTGGACAAAGATGGCGTGCCCTCTCGGATCGCAGCGCGCGGCGGGTTGGGAGCGGTGATGGGTCGCAAGGGCTTGAAGGCCATCGTTTTCGACATGAGCGGCTGCGACAAGCCTCCCCTGGTCGACCCGGCCGGCTTCAAGGCCGCTCAAAAAGCTTTCACCAAAGCGCTCATGGACCAGCCACAGACTGCCAGCTACCGGGATTACGGTACGGCCGCCATGGCGCGTATGTCGGACGGCTTCGGCGGTATACCTACGCGCAACTTCTCGGCGGGAGTCTTCGAGCAGGTCGAGCAGATCAGCGGCGAGTACCTGCGTGAGCGGCTGCTGGAGCGCGGCTCGCCCTGTAATACCAGCCACGCCTGCATGGCCGGCTGCACCATCCGCTGCTCCAACGTGTACGGGAGCGCGGCTGGAGAGGAAATCGTTGCCCCGCTGGAGTACGAGACCATTGGATTGTTGGGTTCTAACCTTGGGATCTCTGATCTGGATGCCATCGCCGCTATGAATTACGAGATCAATGACCTGGGAATGGATACGATCGAGGTCGGCGGCGCGCTGGGCGTGGCTGCCGAAGCTGGATTGATGTCCTTCGGCGACTCGCAGGCCGCCCTGGAATTGATCGGCGAAATTCGCCAGGGAACTCCCCTGGGAAGGGTGCTGGGGAACGGCGCAGTCACCACAGGAAAGGTGTTTGGTGTGGAACGGGTGCCGGCCGCCAAAGGACAGGCACTATCGGCCTACGAGCCACGCGCCATTAAAGGCACCGGCGTGACCTACGCCACCTCCCCGCAGGGCGGCGACCATACCTGCGGCCTGACCATCCGCGCCAGGATCAACCACCTGGACCCCAAGGGCCAGGCGGACCTGTCTCGCACGGTTCAGATCAATATGGCCGGGTACGACTCCCTGGGGGCGTGCATCTTCGCCGGGTTCGGCTTCGCGGCTGCGCCCGAGGCGATGCGCGACCTGCTGAATGCCCGCTACGGCTGGCAGGTCGGTACGGACATCCTGCAAGTATTGGGGAGAGAATGCCTGTCCACAGAGAGGGAGTTCAACCGCCGGGCTGGCTTTACTGCGGCGCACGACCGCCTGCCGGAGTGGATGACCCGTGAGCGCCTGCCGCCCCATAACACCACCTTCGACGTCCCTGAAGAGGACCTGGATGGGGTCTTCAACTGGTAGCCCAGGTAGCCTTGAAATGGCGGCCGGCAGAATAAGCTGAATACACGATAACCGGCGGGTGTTTTCCAAGACCCGCCGGTTTTCATAGAATTCTTTTATTCTAGCCATATCTATTTACAAGGAGAAACCCCTACGCTCTGCTGGATCTCACCGGGTTTCCTGACAGCCGTGTTGCGGTTTGAAAACCGGAAGATGTTTTGCAGGATTCCCCTTGCAGAGGCTGAGGCAGATGGACGATTAGCTTGACGACCATCTTTGCTTGTTGAAACTGAATTCAACAACTCTGCCTGGTAAGCCTTGGTAAATCTTTCCTGTGGGTGATACATTTTCTTTATTCCTTTCTCCGGTTTCCCGGAAACCTCGCTTGTTCTTTCATTTTCGGATCGTCGTGTCTTCTACCAGTTCCTACGGCGATCATTTTCGTGTTTTCTTGACATGATTATCTCAACTCGCCGTTACGTTGCCGTGAAAGGAAGCGTTATTTTTGCGTTAATATGATAATTTTCGTCAACTCCGTGTAAAATAACGCAGTGCATTCGTTCGGTCATCGATGGCGGAGATTTGTGTGCCTCATCTAGAGTTAGCGTTCCTGGGATCTCTTGATATCAAGCTTGATGGGCAACCGGTGGCTATCCCACCCGGGAAGAGCCTGGCGCTGCTCGCATACCTGGCTGTCACCGGTACTGCCCACACCCGCGACAGCCTGGCGGCTTTGTTTTGGCCAGAATCCGATACCACTCACGCCCGCAATTCCCTGCGCTCGAGCTTGTGGAAGCTGAACCAATCCGGATTGGCAGATTGGCTGGAAGCGGACCCATCTCAGATCAGCTTGAGGCCCGGGTTCAGCCTGGATGTAACAGCCTTCCGCCTGGCAGCTGACCAGGCATTCAAACATGACCACAACCAGGGCAGCAGGTGTCCCGAATGCCTTGATTACCTTTCCCAGGCCGCCTCCATTTATCAAGGTGATTTCCTGAAAGGTTTTTCGCTCAAGGACAGCCTCGAATTTGACGATTGGCAGGTCTTCCAGGCCGAGGACCTGAGCCAGAGCCATTCCCAGGTGCTGGAGCGCCTCGTGCAGCAGTTAATCCTGGCCGGCGAGCTAGAGCCGGCTCTCGGGTATGCTCGCAAATGGGCCAATATAGACCCCTTGCACGAGCCAGCCCAGCGCGCCTTGATGCGCCTTTACCTCCAGACCGGCAAGCGAGAGATGGCCTTGAAGCGCTACCGGAATCTCAAGCAACAGCTACACGAGGAGCTTGGTGTGGAGCCGGAATTAGAGAGCCGCCAGCTCTACCTGGATATCCAAAAGAAGGAATGGAGAGCCGAAACCAGCGGGCCGATTGGCGGAAACGGTCACGAGATCGAAACGCGCCCTCTCCATAACCTGCCTGCCCAACTCTCGAGCTTCGTCGGCCGCTCTAAGGAAAGCGCCCAGATCCTGTCTATCCTTAAGGAGGCGGGACCAGGAGGAGCGCAACGCCTGATCACCCTGACCGGCACCGGTGGGTCGGGAAAGACACGCCTGGCGCTCCAAATTGCCTCGCAACTGCTGGACTCGTACAGCGGCGTGTGGGTGGTGCAATTGGCCGGTTTGAACGATCCAGAACTGGTCCCGAGGGCCATCGTAGCCAGCCTGGATCTTCCAGAACAACCTGGGCGCTCGGTCACCGAAACCCTGATTCACATCCTGCGAGCACGCGTAAGAGTTCTGTTGGTACTCGACAACTGCGAGCACCTGCTGCCGGCCTGCGCGCGCCTTGCCAACAGGCTGCTGGAGGAATGCCCCCAGTTGCAGATCCTGGCAACCAGCATCCAGGCATTGGGAATTACCGGCGAGGTGATCTGGCCTGTCGCAGGGCTGTCGCTCCCGCCGACGCTCTACGATTGGGCCGAGTTGCCAAGGCAATCCGAAGCGGTGCAATTGTTTGTGGACCGCACCCGGCAGGTGAGGCCCGACTTTGAGCTGAACGAGCGAAACGCTCCCGTCATCGCTCAAATCTGCAAAAAAATAGATGGCCTTCCCCTGGCAATCGAACTGGCAGCGGCCCGGATGCAAATGTTCTCCGTTGAAGACCTTGAAAAGCGCCTGGAAGATCGCTTCCAATTGTTGAGAACCTCCAGCAGTGTGGTTGTCGAACGCCACCAGACCCTCCAGGCAGTGGTCGAGTGGAGCTATAACCTGCTCAGCCAGGCAGAGCGCAGCCTGTTCAAACAGCTATCCGTCTTTCGGGGCGGCTTCCGCCTGGAGGCTGCCGAAGCCATTTTCGAAGGAGATAGAAAAGCGCCGGTCTTTGAACTGCTGGCCTCCCTGATCGAGAAATCCATGGTGACTGTAGAGCCGGACCCCGAGGGCCGCACCCGCTACCAGATCCTGGCAACCTTGCAGCAATACGGGCAGACCCTGTTTGATTCAGATGACGAGCAGCGGAATGTACAGCGCCGGCACGCTGAATATTACGCCCGGCTGGCGGAGGAGACCGAACCCGAGCTGCACGGTCCAAACCAGCTGGTCTGGCTCGAGCGGCTGGAAGCAGACCTGGATAACCTGCGTGCGGCATTAGGGTGGAGCGCTGAGAACGATCCACAGCTTGGAATCAGGCTGGCGTCGGCCTTGTGGTGGTTTTGGATCACGCGCGGTTACTTCCGCGAGGGTCGAGAGTGGTTCGAGCAGCTGCTCGAGTTAACCAACGGATCGAAAGAAGAAGCATTCCACGCCAGAGCCTATACCCGTTATGTCTGGATAAATTATTTTTATGGAGATGGAGATACTTTTAGCAGGACAGCCGAGCAGGCTTTGCGACGCACCAGGGAAGCAGGCGCGCCTGAGGACAGGGCTGCTGCGCTTATGATGGCATCCGCCAGTAAGAATTACACGCCGGAAGCCATGTCTTCCATCCATATGTTGGAGGAGGCCTTATCCATCTATCGGGAGACCGGGGACAAATGGGGGACTTCTTATGCGCTGCGCGGCCTGTCAGACTTTACGAATAGCCGCTTGCGTGCTTACCAGCAAGCCAGGTCCTTCGGACTGGAAGCGCTCTCCATATCCAAGGAATTGGGAGATTTGCGAGGCATCGCCCGGAGTTTGCTGATCCTCGGAAATATCGAAAATAACCTGGGCAACTGGATGTCGGCCGAGAACTATTATCAAGAGAGCCTTTCCATCGTCCGCCGGTTAAAAGACCGGATCGGGTCGGCCATTCTCCTCTCCAATCTGGGTGATATTGCCAAAGACCAGAAAGATTACGAGAAAGCCACCCGGCTGCAGGAAGAATGCCTGCAAATCCACCTGGAGATCAACACGGAAGATGAGATATCGGCGACATTGGCCACATTAGCTGAGCTGGCGCTTATCCAAAAGCAATTCGACAAAGCCTATGATTTGTGCCAGGAAAGCATAAAGATTGCCGATCAAATCAAACGCAAAACCTTTAGAATATACCCCCTGACCATCCTTGCGGGCGTCTACCGGGAAAAGGGAGATTACGCGGCTGCAAACGCGGCCTTACAGGAAGCTTTGCAAAGGGCTTATGAAATCTCACCCGCCTACGTACTGGTCTCGTGGGCATTGGATGGTTTAGCCCAGTTAGCGCTGGCCCTTGACAAGGCAGAACGGGCAGCCAGCCTCTTTGGGGCAATGCAGGCGATCAGGGAAGCGCATAAATTGATCCAGAGCCCGCACGAGCAGGAAAATTGGGAGCGGAACCTGGCCGAGGCCCGTGATAGATTGGAAGAGGAGGTCTTTACGGCTGCTTTTGAGGCAGGGAAAGGCTTGTATTCTGAAGGCTTGCAGGAGCTCATCGATTACGCCAGCCAGGAAAGCGTTTAACCTTTGGATTGCCCCTTTGCTGCTGGTTTGGTATAATACCGTCTGTCCCAGGGGAAGTGCTGGAATTGGCAGACAGGCGTGACTTAGGATCACGTGCCGCAAGG
>CAZAQS010000285.1:0-6093 GCA_964486825.1 uncultured Anaerolineaceae bacterium
GGTCTCGTAGGAGAGCCTCTCCAGCAGGGCCAGGCCTTCCAGGCCGGCGGCGTAAGCCTCGAGCGGGGTAGAGGGGCGGCCTTCGATAAACCCAGAAGCCAGCGGGTTGACAAAGGGGAAGCGCTCCCCCTGCCGGGCGAGGGGGTAACGGACCAGGGCAGTCGGCAAGAGGGCGGCGGCCTGGCCGTCCAAGTCGTTCAGGTCGGCGCCGGGGAAGTCCTGCAGGATCCATTGCGCGCCGGTATTGCTGGCGCCACCGGGCATCCACAGGCCATCGGGGTGGCGGTGGGAGTAGACGCGGCGCTGGGGGTCGAGAACCAGCTGGCGGCTGATGCCCTTCAATACGAGGGTGGTGCCCAGGGAGGAGTTCCAGGCGCCGGGATGGACGGCGCCGGAAGCGATCTGGGCGGCGGTCCCATCGGTTGCGCCGCTGTAGATGCGGGTCGCGATGGGAAGGCCGGTTGCGGCTGCGGCAGCCGTGGACAGGCGCCCGATTTCCACGCCGCTGGGAACGACAGGCGGGAGGCGATCGATGGGGATGCCCAGCTCTTCGATGAAAGCGGGCCAGCGCTCTTCGAGCAGGTCGTAGCCGGTTTTCAAGGCGTTGCTGAAGTCCGTGACGGGGGCGTCGCCGGTGAGGGCGCAGGTGAGATAGTCGGCGGCATGCAGGAACCAGGCGGTACGGGCAAAAATGGCGGGTCGCTCACTTTTGAACCAGAGAATTTTGGGGAGGGCGAAGGAGGAACCGAAGGAATAGCCCAAGCGGTTTTCCAAGGATGCGCCGCTCTCCCGGAGCGCGGCGACGTAGGGCTGGGAACGGTCGTCGTTGTAGAGGATGGCCGGGGAGAGGGGCTGGAGGGCGGCATCGACAGGCAGGATGGTGCCGGAGGTGGAATCAACCGCCAGGCCGTCGATGACTGCGCCAGGCGGGAGGCTAGAGGTTAACTCCTGCAGACAAAGGCAGGCCGCACGCCACCAATCGCGGGGATCCTGCTCGGACCAGCCCTGGGGGAGCGGCGGGCTGGCAAATGGGACCCGGGACTGGGCTGAGGCGAGCAGCGCGCCGCCTGGGTCCACGGCGATAGCGCGCAGACCCTGGGTGCCGAGGTCGACGCCGATGACGAGGCGAACGGGGGAGGTGGGGGGCGGGTCGTGGGCAGCCATGTTATAACCAGATCAAACCGGGCTCTTCGACCAGGCGGCAGATATGGCGCAGGAAGCGGGCGGCGGGAGCGCCGTCGATGATGCGGTGGTCGGCAGTGACCGAGAGGCCCATGGCGTAACGCTGGCGGAGCTTACCCTTGCGGATGGCCGGGACCTGGCGGAGCCGGCCGACTCCCAGGATGGCGACCTGGGGAGGGTTGATGATGGGGGTGAAGTGGTCGATGCCCAAGGTACCCAGGTTAGAGATGGTAAAGGTGCCGCCGGTCATCTCGTCCGGCTTCAGCTCAGCCTGCATGGCTTTATGGACCAGGAGCGAGCGGGCCTGGGCAATGCCCGCCAAACCCAGCTGGCCGGCGTCCCGGATGACGGGGACGAGCAAGCCGCGGTCTGTGTCGACTGCCAGGGCGATATGGATGGACTCGGAGAGATGGAGAAGCTGGCCGTCGAAGGTAGCGTTCATGTGAGGGTGCTGGCCCAGGACGAGGGCAGTGATGCGGACGATGAAGTCGGTCAGGGTGGGAGGGACAGCGGCGGGGTCGATCTGCTCGAGGATGCGCTGGCGCAATTTTACCAGGCGGGTGGCATCCACTTCGCTCAAGTAGGTGACGGGGGCGGTGGAGTGGTGGCTTTCGGACATGCGGGCGGCGATGGTCTGGCGAATGTTGGATAGAGGCACTCCCCGGACGGGCGCCTGGCGATCCGTTTCAAGCTCTCCAGCTTCAGGAGGGGCGGAGGCGCTCTCCAGGACGGCCTTGATATCGGCCTTGCGGATTGGCTGGGCGCCTTGGGCAGGCGGGAGGGAAGCCAGGTCCAGGCCGGCGTGCTGGGCCATGCGCCGGGCGAGGGGGGTGGCGCGTTGCTTATGCCGGTCGAGGTAGGCTCGCACGTCCCGCTCGACGATCATGCCTTGAGGGCCTGTCCCGCTGCCATCCAGCGCTTCTAATGAAAGGCCTTTTTGCGAGAGCAAGTGGCGGGCGCGCGGGCTGGCGAAGATGCGCGTGGTGGCGCCAACAGGGGCCGGGCCGTCCAGGGACTCCTGAATGCGACCGATGACGGTGCGGACCTGGACCTCGTCCCCGGGCCGGGCGGAGATGGATTCGAGGACTCCGGCGGCGGGGGATTCGACTTCGAGGGTGGCCTTGTCGGTCTCCACGGTGAAGATGGGCTGGCCTTTATGGACGGGGTCGCCGACGTTTACGAGCCATTCGACGAGGACGAGGGTGTCGAGGGTCTGGCTGAGGGGGGGTACGAGGATGTCGACTGGCATTGGGTGGTCCTTGGTGTGGAGGGGAGGGAGGCATGGGTTAGAAGAGGCTGAGGGCGGTATCGACGATGCGGGCCGAGTCGGGGAGGTAGGCTCGCTCCAGGACGGGGGCGAAAGGAGGCGGCACGTCGGGGGCGGCGACACGCTTGATGGGGGCATCCAGCCACATGAAGGCCTCATCGGCTACCAGGGCGGCAATTTCGGCTCCCCAGCCACCGGTCAGGTTGTCCTCCTCAACGACCAGCAGGCGGCCGGTCTTGCGGACGGAGGAGAGGATGAGATCCTTATCGAGGGGCACGAGGGTGCGGGGGTCGATGACTTCGGCCTGGATGCCTTTGCCCGCCAGGACTTCGGCGGCCTCCAGGGAGCGGTAGAGCATCAGCAGGTTGGCCACGATGGTGAGGTCCCCGCCCGGACGGCGAATGACGCCCTGACCAAAGGGCACCAGGTAGTCCTCCTCGGGCACCTCGCCTACCGGGCTGACGGCGCCTTTCTCCGAACGGGGACCTTTGGAACCGTAGAGCAGCTTATGTTCGAAGAGAATGACCGGGTTATCGTCACGCACGGCGCTTTTCAGGAGGCCCTTGGCGTCGTAGGCCGTGGCAGGGCAGGCAACTTTCAAGCCGGGGATGTGGGTGAAGAAAGCCTCCAGGCTTTGGGCGTGCTGGGCGCCGCGGGCGGTGGCGCCAATGGGGGCCCGCATGACCATGGGGACGGACAGGGTACCGCCGGACATGTAGCGAAGCTTGGCGGCCTCGTTGGCGAGCTGGTCCATCATATTGAAGAGGAAGTCGCCGTATTGGACGTCGGCGATGGGGCGCATGCCGGCAACGGCTGCGCCGACAGCCAGGCCGGCAATGGCGGCTTCCGAGATGGGCGTATCCAGGATGCGCTGGTGGCCGAACTCCTGGGAGAGCCCCAGGGTGACGGTAAAAGCGCCCCCAAAACCGCCCTCGATCCCGATATCCTCTCCCAGGCAGAAGACGCGCGAGTCGCGTTGCATCTCCTCCCGGATGGCCTGGCGCAGGGCCTCAGCAATGGTCATTTTTGGCATTGACTACTCCTTGAAGACATCCGTAAATAGCTCAACAGGGTCGGGTTCGGGGCTGGATTCGGCAAAGGCGATGGCGGCCTGCAGGGCGTCTTCGACAACGCGCTCCTGCTCCAGCAGCTGGGCTTGGCTGAGCCGGGCTTCGGAGAGCAGGTAGGAGCGGAAACGAGGCAGAGGGTCTTTGGCCTGCCACTGGTCTTCCTCTTCTTTGGTGCGATAGGTGCGCGGATCCGAGCGGGAATGGCCACATAGGCGGTAGGTCATGCACTCGATCAAGGTGGGGCCAGCGCCCTGGCGAGCCCGGGCAACGGCCTGGCCGGCGGCCTGGTAGACAGCCAGGAGATCGTTGCCATCCACCACGACGGCAGGGATGCCGTAAGCCTGGGCGCGTTGGGCGACGTTTTCAATCCGAAAAGCCAGGTTGAAGGGGGTGGAGGCGGCGTACAGGTTGTTCTCGCAGACGAAGAGGACCGGCAAGTCCCAGATAGCGGCGGCATTGAGGGCTTCGTGCCAGGCGCCTTCGTTGGTAGCGCCGTCGCCGAAATAGCAGACCGAGACCCGGGCGGAGGCCTGGAGCTTGAAGGCCAGAGCGGCGCCGGCGGCTATGGGGGCATTGCCCCCGACGATAGCTATGGCGGGCAACATGCCGACCTGCATATCCCCCACATGCATGGAGCCGCCCTTGCCTTTACAGGCGCCGGTGGCCTTGCCATACAGCTCGGCCATAATGGCGTTGGGGGAGACGCCTTTGGCGAGGGCATGACCGTGGGGACGGTGGGTGCTGAGGACGTAATCATCCTGGTGGAGGTGGGCGCTGACTCCCACGGCGACGGCTTCCTGACCGATGTAGAGGTGCAGGGTGGAGGGGATCTTGCCCTGCATGTAGAGCTCGTTGGCGGTCTCTTCGAAGCGGCGGATGAGGACCAGGTCGTGGTACATGTGGAGGAGGGATTGGGGAGGGGGTATTTCGATGGGGTTGGCTTGGGTCATGAAGGACTCCTGGGAGGATGAAAAGTGAGGAGCGCAGGAGCCATGGTCACGATGCAGAGTCAAATTTCAGGGGGTGATGCAGGTCGACTCGGGTGGCTCGATGCGCTCCTCAGCAGAAGGCAGTGTTATTCGATTATCAAGGTAACAAGAACAGCACCCTGAAGGGCCGATCTCCTACGAGGGAGATGGGGCCATCAGTCCAGGTTCTTGGGGGCGAAGGAAGGGTGGAAATCCGGGCTGGTGTAACCCCAGGCGGTTTTGGGTCGTTGGCGGACGCCCCATTGCTGGATGGCGGCTTTGAGCTCGGGTTTCCCCTCGGCAGCATCCTGCAGAGGGAGACCTTCGAGGGTGGCGTCGATGGCCTGGCGCCAGGCCTTTGCGCCGGCGGTATAGCCGAGCGGGTGACCCAACATGCCGCCGCCAGCCGGGATGATCTGGTCGACGCCGAACTCTTCCACCAGGACCGGCACGAGACCGGGGTACATACCGGCAGCCGGCATGGGGAAGGTCTGGCGGATATGGTACATGGGGGCGATCATGACCTGGTAATTGCGGGCCGATTCTTCAGCCGAGACCATGGGGATGCTGGTCCAGATGCAGGGCGAAAGCATCATGTCCGCGCCGCACAGCCGGCAGAGCTTGGAAAAGACCGGGAAACTGATCATGGGGATCTGGCTGAGCATGTGCGAGACGTGCAGTAAAACAGGGGCGCGGATAGCCTCATCCTCGGCCAGGACACGTAAGGAGGAAAGGCCGGCGGAATAGGCCAGCAGCAAGCCGGAGGCGCCCATCTCGACCGCCTTGCGGGCTTTTTCGTTGATGCGATCGACTTCATCGGTGATGGAGAGCATATAGAGCATCTTGTGACCGGTCTCGCGCTCGGCCTTGTCGATGGCCTTCAAGACGGCCTCCAGGCGCCTTTCCCAGGAGGAGTTCTCCAGGTCACTCAGCATCTCGTCGTCCTTGCAGAGATCGGCGCCACCCAGGGCGGTCTGGTAGACCTGGTTGGCGGTCTCCTCGGGGGTCATGCCCATCTTGGGCTTGATGATATGCAGGACGAGGGGACGGTCATAGACGCCGAGTTTCTCTCTAACGCCGCTGACGCCGTACTTGGGACCTTTGAAGCGGTTGGCGACTTCCACCGGGACGTAGACGTCCAGGAGGCGGACCTTGTCCGAAAAGGCGAAGGCATTGCCGGCGATGGAAAGCAGCAGCATGGGGATGTTGAGGTTGGTGTCCCAGGCGTCGATGGGGAAGCCCAACTGGATGACGGCGGCCTTGGTGCGAGGCTTATCGGTGGGGACTTCGTAGTAGCCGAGCACCTTGCTGGTGAGTTTTTCGCGGACGCCGTGGGAGTCTTCTTTGACGCGCATCCAACTGGAGGTGGAGCCTTCCAGGGCCATCCTTTGCACCTGGCCGAGGTGCTCGATCCATTCCTGATCGGGGAGGGTATCTTCAATATAATAGGTGCCGACGATATAGCGGTCGTGATCGATGCTTTCCCATTGGAAGTCGAACATATCCGGGTCGAAGATGCGCTTCATGGAGGCTCCTTATGTTGTTGTATACTACTTGATCACTTGTATATACAGGATGATAGCATAAATCGTTTTAAGAGTCAAGG
>CAZAQS010000286.1:0-6057 GCA_964486825.1 uncultured Anaerolineaceae bacterium
TCAAGGATGTGATCTTCTCAGCCAATAAGTTCAGCGCATCTGGCCAATACAAAGGTTCAAACTTGCGCGATCCCCGTCCACCTGTCTGGAGAAGGGCGCTCCTCAACCTGTCGGGGTTGTATAGCACCTGGAGTCCCGCCTGGCCGCGCGCACACAATTTACCCCGGTTGAGAGGGTGTAAGGGGTTGCCTTCGATCTTTTTGGCGCGCCCGTTAATCACCCGGACGAGGATGCCACAACCGGCCGGGCACTGCCGGCATGTGCTGGCATACCAGGTAGCCAGGCCCGGCAAATCGCTTTCTGGGGAATTCACAAACGGCTCGAGAACGATCTGGCGCAAACCGGTCGTGAAACCTGTCGCAGCGCTGGCGGTAACTGAGATCTTGAGAAAATCACGGCGTGTAATGGATGTTGTCATCACTTGAGCTACTTATGACATGCAAGGCAGTCGGCTAAACGGGCAACTTTCTCTGGGGATTGTTTCAGATGACAATCCAGGCACCAACCCATGTCCATCTTCACTACCGGGCGGGTGATATCCATCCCTCCAATGTCGCCATGGCAGCTTTCACAGTTGATAGCTGCGCCCAGGTGAGGCTGGTGGTCGAAGTAGACAAAATCGGGTTGGACATTGACACGCAACCAGGGAATAGGTTCGTCCCGCTCCCAATACCCCGCCAATTCCTGGATCTGCGGGCTATCGGTCGCAATCACAGCATGGCAGCCCATGCATTTTTGCACGGAAGGGATGCCGGCTACTGGGGAGCGCAATGCGCTGGAATGACAAAACAGGCAACCCATACCCGCCTCAACATGCGTCCGATGGCTGTAGGCAACAGGTTGCTGCGGTGTGGCCTGGACCTGGGCCCGGGTAAAAAGCACCCCTGCGGCGAGAACCCCGGCGACGAGCAGGATCATAGAACGGATTAACCAGCGACGGTTCATTTCAATCTCTATGGAGGTGGCTTTTTTACAGGCCGGAGGGTTACGATCCTCCAGCCTGTTTTCCAATATCTTGCCCTGGTCTTATGGAGCTTCGACAGGTAAAGATTGAGCAAAGGCTAGTAAATCCCGTAAATCTTCCAGGCTCCAGTCCCTGTCCATGGAGGCTGGCATCCCCGTACCAGGCTGACCTGCGCGGACCTTGTGCAAAAACTCCCACGGGTTGTCCAAAGCGATCGTGCCCACGTATTCAGGCTCGTCCTCGCTTCCGAAGTTGAGCGAGCGCCCATCTTCCCCGTGGCAACCTGAACAGGAGGCGTGAAGCTCACCCCCATGGTTGAGGTCACCACCGGCCGCGGTATTGGTTTCAGCATCAATCAAGGGGGCGTAGTCTTCCAATCCCGTCCTGAGGAAGGTAACGAGATCGAGAAGCGCCTCTTCACCCATGGCAGAAAAGTCGTGCTCGGAGACGACCTCACCCGATAGGATGGCTATGATCTCTTCAGAGGTTTTCGTTGCGGCTTCAAATACACCCGGGAATCCGGTAAAGTGGGAGCCTGAGCCGTAGGCGCCTTCAGCTCCTTTATAATCCCAACCGTGGCATTCTTTGCAGCGCCAGGTATCCGTCCCGGTGCGGGTATTGGTGGTTTGAATAGCCCATAGGGGTTGGTCGGAAGCGGGCGTCTCTACGCCAGCCTCTACCAACCAGTGGTCATATAATCTGCCGCCGCGAGAGGCTGAGTTGGCAGAGGTTCCTATAGATGCCTCTTCACCAGCTCCAATTGGAATGGCGCCGGGAATGGGCAGGAACTCGGGGTCGGGCACACCCTTCTCGTTGACGTCGACCTTTTCTGTCAGCAGATCCCAGCCACCTTCGCCATTCACATTGTGACAGGTGAAACAGCTACCTCCATAATGGAGCTTAAAAAACTGGCTGTTCATATGGGCCGGGTGGACAATATCGCGCAGCGAGAGCGGGGCAAAAACCCCTTTTCCGGAACGGTCCCCGGTCCCAGGGGCATGACATCCCAGGCAGGTCGTGACGTTTACCTCCTCCGTCACAGCGAGCGAGGTCCCATCTGGGGCAACTTCTGGATGCACACGTCCCCTTGCCGCTACTCGCTCATGAGCCTCATAAGGGAGCGTGTACTGGCCGGTCTCCTGATCCACAAGGACATGGCAAGCGGGGCAACCTCGTCGCGCCTCGTCCAGCACTGGAAATTGGATCGCTGCTAAATTGGATGCGGTTTCGAGTGCTGTGGTTTGCTCCTCGGTCAAGTCCCCACCCGCCGGTCCTGGCGGCCCCTGAGGTCCGGCTGGACCTTGGGGTCCCTGCACTCCGACTGGTCCTGCAGGTCCTGCACAGGCTGCTAACACCAGGCCTCCCGTGACGATCAAGCCAATGAGGAATAGGATTTTTTTTGACATTTCACATTCTCCTCGCGTGTCACTCAAAAAACATAGGGTTTACTGCTGCATATTCAGCCAAGAACAAATTGGAGCAGGTCGCTGGCATCTACTACCGTCTGGTGTTCACGGTGATAAAGGCTCATTTCGTTGTCGTCAAGACTGAGCCCAATCATGCGTACATCCCAGATATCCATCTCCAACATCTCCATCACACCCGGCGGAATACCGGCACCCGTCTTTTCGAAAAGGATGGTATCCGGATGAAGGCTCATGATTTGTTCGTGAGCGGTGGTGATATCTCTGGCTGCACCCACCCAAATAATCTCGGGATGTTTCAAAAGCAAACGCACC
Organism: uncultured Anaerolineaceae bacterium; assembly: GCA_964486825.1. Taxonomy (GTDB): domain Bacteria; phylum Chloroflexota; class Anaerolineae; order Anaerolineales; family UBA4823; genus CAZAQS01. The sequence goes on from CAZAQS010000286.1 coordinate 2,704, forward strand.
GATTCATGAAAGAGCGGATGAGTCCAAATCACGAAAACACGCCTCACGGTGATAATTCTCTGCTAAGTACCGACTTTTCTTAATAAAATATTAGTGGAAAAGGTCGCGGTTGGGTATCGTACGGGCCGCCAACCCGAATGAAAAAAACGCCAATCCTTTTGGCGTTTTTTAGGAGGGGACAACAACAGGTGTGCTGGAGCGACCCTTCCGCTCTGGCCGTAAACATCCAAAAATGTACGAAAGGACTTAGAACTCGCGCATTAAGCCGTGCCTGCGAGCGTACTGGACCAGCTCGTAGCGACTGCTCAACCCCAACTTTTGCATCAGATTGCTGCGATGCGTGTGAATGGTACTCGAGCTGACGACCAGCATTTCTGCAATTTCCTTGTTGCTATAGCCGTCAGCCAGCAGGCGTAAAATTTCTTTCTCTCTTGGGCTCAAGGGCGGCTCGGCCTGGGAAACGCCATCGATCCGATGGATATAATCTCGCAGCAACCGCTCTGCCATTGTGGGATAGAGAAACACTTCGCCACGACTGACCACGCGCACGGCGTTGATCAGATCGTTCGTATCGGCACCTTTGAGAATATAACCGGAAGCGCCGGCTTTAAGCATTTCAAAGAAATATTCATCCGAACGATGCATGGTTAAGACCAGAACCTGGATAGCGGGTATTTGGGATTTTATCTGGCGAGTAGCCTCCAGGCCATCCACCCCAGGCATGGCGATGTCCATCAGGACCACGTCCGGTCGCAGCGCAACCGCCAATTCATACGCCTGGGACCCATCCAGGGCCTCACCGACCACTTCTATATCCGGCTCGGCTTCCAGGAGCAGACGCACACCGGAACGGACGATGGTGTGGTCGTCGGCAATCAAAACTCGGATCAAATCAGCCATCATCCATCTCCACAATGGGAATTGAGATATGTATGCTCGTCCCCCGGCCAGGCTCAGATTGGATCTGCATGTTTCCATTGAAGATCGCCACGCGTTCTTGCATCCCCAACAGGCCTAACCCCCGCCCATTATCCATTTCCAGGTGCAGGCACTCGAGATCAAAGCCGCGCCCATTATCAGCAATCGACCCATAAAAGGTATCGCTCGGGCACGAGAGCACCATTCGTATTTCACTGGCGCCTGCGTGACGGACAACGTTGGTTAGAGCTTCCTGAAAGATTCGGTAGAGAACTGTCTCCAGTTCCGGCGGTAAACGACCAGTAAGAGCATTCGTCTCCAGTTGAAAGTCGATTCCACTGTTAGATAAAAGATGCCTGGCGTGGGTGTGCAATGCTGCTGGCAGACCAAGATCGTCCAGAATAGAGGGGCGCAGGTCCAGGATTAGGTTATACATCTGCTCAGTGGTTGCATTGATCAACTTCCTGGTCTGGTCCAGCTGAATGATGGCTCGGCGCGTGTCATTGGGGATCAGTTTGCCCATAGCTTCTGCCTGGAAGGCAAGCCCGCTTAATGCCTGCCCCAACTCATCGTGTAGCTCTCGAGCGACTCGTTTACGCTCGTCCTCCTGAGCGGTAATCAGGCGCTTTAGAAGCTCTCCACGCTGATCGGCCTGATGCTTGAGGTTCTCGGACAAAGCCTGGACTTCCTGGTTGCGAACTTCTACCAGCCCTGCCATTTCATTGAACACTGTTCCCAACTGTCCTATCTCATCCGTTGAGGGGTTTTTAAGCGGCGGAGGCATGCTGCCCTGCCCGAATCCTTTAATGGCCGCGGCAAGCTTCTCGAGGTGCACCAATACGAAACGGCTGATTACGAGATTCACGACCAGTACCACCACAAAGATCGTGCCCAACCACCAGAGCAGGTTCTCCTGGAGATGGGCATCCAGGGGGCCCTCGACCGGGGCAATTGGAATATCGGTCATAAGCAAACCAATGATCCGGTTGCTGGGATCATGACACTGGGAACACTCGGGGCTGTTCTCGATCACGTGCATGCTTCTAAATACGCGCGAACCATCGCTGGCGGTTAACACAACACTGCTTGGCCTCTCGTTGGCCGGAAGGCCATGGCAGGGCAAACAATCAGGCTGGCGGTTATCCAGATGGGTACCAACGCCCTCTTTCTCGGGGGCAAAAATTACCCGGCCTGAGGTATCCAGCAAATATACCACCCTGAACGAGCCGGTTTCCCCAATCGCATCCAGCATGGATTGTAGTTCCACAAAATCGGACTTTAGCATTTGCTGCCGGAGGTTGCTTTCGACCACTTTACCGGAATGCGAAGCGAGTAAAGAGAGGTTATTCATCACCAAATCCCGGTGCCGCATATGCTCTATGGTTGTAAACAGGCTCAGGATGACAACCAATGGTAAGACAACACCCAGGGTGACTTTTACCCGCAGGCTCAGCCGGGGGAGATTTCGGAGGACTCCGGCTTTTGTGTACGCAGGACCCCTATCTGGCTTATTAATATGATTCTCCCTTGGAACTTGAACAGGCCGGGAACTATTATGGGTCTATTGTGGTTCGAAGAAAAGAAGAGGAGAGATCCACACTGATGATACTAAATTTTACCCGGATTCTCTAAGATTGGAGGCAGGATATCTTGATTTTATTTAAATGCAAAGAGCTATTCAAACAACTGTCCCCCAGATTGCATTGACCCACTTCCTGGTTTGGTGCTACTGGTGAACCTGGAGGGCGCCGGAGAATAAAACTGCCCGGACTTAAGCGAGCCAGTCTTCCAGCTCCAGACCAGCTATTGAGCTCAAGCGCGAAAAATGCCGGCTGTTATGAGTCACGAGCACAGCCGCAAGCCTGGTTTGCGGGAAGTGATTCGACGGAATGGAAAGCGGCAGAACCTCCCGCAGGTTCCAAATTGGCGGGAGATCAAGGGTTACTTCGGCTTATACAAACCCTCCTGGTTCACCACCAGCATGCCAGCCCGGTAGCTGATCGGGTCGACCGGCGAGAGCAGCTGCGCGCGGCCCTCGTCGAGCAGGGGGATCCTCTTGAGGCCGTACAGGCGTTGCTCGACCGCGTCGGCGCCGGCCTCGCTGCTTATCCAGGGCACGTCACCCATCGAGTCCAGGTTGAAGGGGCGCGTGTAGCCGCGTAGCGTCTTACGCCCTTCCACGTTGAAATAGCTCTCGAAATAGGACATGACCAGCTCGCGCAGGCCCTGGTAAACCGGCTCGCGCATGCGCAGGCCGGTGAAGTTCGATTTGGCCAGCGCCCCGTAGCGCCCATTGACTTTGAAGATCGCCAGCAAGTGGTCGTCGTCCGTCCCCGGCTCAGGCAACAGGTCCACCAGCCGGGGCGGGTGACCCAGCCGCTGCAGGGCTGCCGCTGCGAACAGAGCCCCGTCCAGGCAGTGAGCGGTCCTGTCTTC
>CAZAQS010000287.1:0-6019 GCA_964486825.1 uncultured Anaerolineaceae bacterium
GTTGTGCGCCTGAAACCCCTGGCGGACTCCTTACCTTTTACCTTTGTGTTAGCCGAAATCATGAACCTGCAGGCAATACGGGATAGCGCCCGCGAGTCGCGATAGCGCCTCTCTTAGCGCAACTGAAGCATCGAAACGGCAAGTAAGGTATCGCCCACCTCGTGCAGGTGGGTGCTTTTTTCCTGACGCTGTTGATCAGCCAAGTCAGCGCATTGTCCATTCAGATATATAAACACAGCAGGTACACCGTTCTCCTTATAAGCATCAATCCAATCTGGCGACTACCCAATTTTCAAAATATCCTACTTTGTAGGATATGCAAGGCATCGAAATCGAAGGAAAATGTGAGCATTCAGGCAATTCGAGGCAAGGAAAAGGCAGCGAGCGTGAACGACAGCGAAAAGAAGACCGGCCATCCAAATAAAAATTTGCCCAAACCGAAGGTTTCACAGTCGCATAAGAAAAGGAAGGCAGTGCGGGCTGCCAGCAAACCGGCTCTTGAATCCGGCACCAATCATCCCTCCCAAAAAGCTGGGCGCAAATTTCGGGTCAATACCGATGGCGCGATCCGCCCGGACGCGAGCGCCAGCGGCCTGGCAGCGATTGTGCGGGACGAGCAAGGGAAGATCCGTTACTGGTGGCAAAAACGGGCCGGCGGGATGACCTGTAATGAGGCCGAGTACGCGGCCGTCATCTTCGCATTGGAACGGATGCTCCGGATTCAGGGTCGCGGCAGAACGTTGGAAGTGGTCCTCTACTGCGATAGCCGGTTGGTGGTGGACCAGATGCAAGGCCGCGCCGCCGCGCACGCCCCAGCCCTGCGCCTGGCGCAAGCCCGCTTGAAGACCCTGGCGTCCCGGTTTCGGCTGGTCTCGTTCCAACACATTGCTCGTGAACAGAATCGCCTGGCCGACGCACTGGCCTACGAAGCGCTCGCCGGGTGGGACACACACAAACCGAAGGCAACCAATGGAGAGCCGCACGAGGAAGTTGTCGAGGAATTCTTTTCATCCTGGAGGTCGTCGTGAGCAGGCAGAAAATATCCTATCCCCCTTACCTGTGGCCGGTCGGACCAGCCGGGCTGGTAGCGCCGGAGCGTGTGCTCGCCGCCGGACGGTGGGAATCGGCGCCCATCCGGCGTGCAGCCCGGCAGGCAAAGGCTGAAGGTCGGTTGATCGACCTGACCTTTGGGCGCGCCTGTAAGTGGGTGCTGTTCCTGGACAGCGGCCACCTGGTATTAGCAGCCGTGCCCATGCCTGTGGCCGTATTAGAGAACGACCAGTTTGACCAGTTCGTGATACAAAAGCATGGAGAGGAATAACCATGAACGCAGACGATAGACTGATGGAACAACTGGCTGCGCCAGAAAACCTGCTGGCAGCCTGGCGGACTGTGCGCGGGAATATCCCCCGCTACCGGCGACTGCGCAGCTGCGGGCCGGATGGCGTGACCCTGGCCGAGTTCGAACGCGATCTGCCGGCCCAACTGGGCGCTTTGCGGCACATGCTCGTCAAAGGCCGCTACCTGCCTCAGGCGCCCGGCATTTTTACCCTGCAGAAGCGCAACGGTGGGACTCGCAAGATCGCCGTGCTCAACGTAGCCGACCGTGTCGCTCAACGCGCCGCCCAGCAGGTGGTCGAACCGCTGTATGAACCGGGCTTTTTACCCTGTAATTTCGGTTTCAGGCCCGGACGCTCCACGTTGGATGCCATCGTATGTGCTCGCCGCCTGCGATCGGGCGGTTATGGATGGGTAGTAGACGGAGATATCGCCTCTTGCTTCGATAGCCTGGACCACCGGTTGCTTATCCGGAAAGTTGAGCGGCGGATTCAAGACAATCGTGTGCTGGACCTGTTGCAAAAATGGCTGGACGCCGGCGTACTGGAACACGGAATACCGCCCGCCGGATCCGAGGCCGAGAAAACGGGTTGGTTGTCCCAGGGGTGGGAGCGGACCTCCGGTCGCCTGAAGCAGGGGTTTGATTGGGCGCTTGATACTATTACCCAGGGGAAATTCGACCCCTACTCCGAGGCGCGTTACGAACGGCCTTATTACCCACCCACGCCCGCCTTGCCGGATGCGTACTATTCAGACAGAATAGAAGAGAATGATGCAGGCCTGCATGCAGAAGACGGTGATGTTTACCATTGGACGGATGAGGAGGAGATCGAGCGGCGCGCCTTACAAAAAAGGGCCGTGCAGCAAGTCGCAGCAAGCGGCTTACTGTTAGGGACAAGTTGGGCGAAACATTCACTGGTCCGGGCAGGCACAGCCGCCATCACTGCTCTGAAAACTCCTGCCGGCCGGATAATTCTCAAGAAAGGATTGCTGGCTGGGGGCGGCGCTGTTGGAGCTGCGGCTGGGGTAGCCGTAACCGCTTATTTCTTATACCGCAATGTCCTCCCAACCCAGGCAGGAGTTCTGCAAGGCAGCCCGCTTTCGCCCTTGCTGGCGAATATCTATCTGCATTCCTTCGACGTGTCTGTTACCCGGGCCGGGTTCCGGCTGGTACGGTTTGCCGATGACTGGGTCATCCTGTGCCCAGAACAGAGCGCGGCAGAGAAAGCCTATAACCAGTCCATTGCCGCGCTGGCGCATATCCGCCTCAAGGTCAATCCGGATAAGACTCGCATCTTATCCCCGGCGGACAGGCTCGAATGGTTGGGGTATGCTATTGATTAGGGTGCGTCCTACGGTTGTAATTATAGGAGATTAAGATGGCAACTTTATACGTTACCGAGCCAGGAGTCCAGGTTCATAAGCAAGGCCAACGCCTGCTGGTGAGGCGGAATAAAGACATCCTGCAAGATATTCCGTTAATCAAGGTGGACCGTGTGGTCTTGATGGGGCGTGGGGTCAGCATCACCACACCAACGATGTATGCCCTGATGCGCAACAAAGTAGACATACTCTACCTCACCAGCAGCGGCAGTTTCATTTCGCGAGTCGTTGGGCGGGAACACAAACATAGCCGTCTGCGCCAGGCGCAAGCCATCGCCGTGACCAATCCTGAAATCACGCTGAGAACCGCGCAGGCTATTGTGGACGGAAAAATCAATAACCAACGCGTCCTGGTCCAACGTCACGCCGAAGGGGCTCCCTGGGCGCGCCGCGCTTTAGAGCGGATGGATAGCATGCGCAGGCAAATCGTCAGGGTGAGTAATTTGGATGAGCTGCGCGGCCACGAAGGTCTGGCAGCTAAAGATTACTTCGGCCTGTTGCGCCAAATGATCAAGCCACCGGTAGACGGCAAAACCTGGGGTTTCGAGCGGCGCGAATATTATCCGCCGCCTGATCCGTTCAATGCACTGCTTTCCTTCGGCTATACCCTGCTGCTCAACGACCTGGTCGCAGCCTGCCAGATGGCCGGGTTGGATCCAGACCTGGGTTTCTTTCACGCGGTTGACTACGGAAAACCGGCCATGGCCCTCGACCTGGAAGAGGAGTTCCGGCCTGTCATTGTTGATTCAATCGTTTTAACCGCTGTAAACCGCCCTTTATTTGGCCTGAAGGATTTTGAGCCAGGTAAAGCTAACGTAGACGCCGGCAACCGAGAGGAGGAAAGGTCCAGAAGCGCTCATCCGATTTACTTAAAGGAAGATGCGCGCAAACGATTCATAGCGCTTTACGAGACCCGCATCGACGAGCAGGTTTATTACCCGCCAACCGGCGAGCAAACCACCTACAGGCGCATCTTCCAGCTGCAAGCCTACCAGATGGCCAAAGTGATCCTGGGCGAGGCCGATCGCTACCTGGCGCTAATGGTCAGATAGTATGAGACGAAATGACGAAGCAATTTCTTGTGGTCAGTTACGACATCAGCAACGACAAACGGCGGCTCAAGGTGATGAAAACCCTGCAGGATTATGGCGCCCGGGTCCAATACAGTGTATTCGAATGCCGCCTGGAAAGCGCCCAACTGGACCGGTTGAAGCGCCGGTTGCAACCTCATGTCCGGGAGAAGCAAGATAGCATTCGCTTTTATTTCCTGAGCGCCGACGATGTACAACGAATCGATGTGCTTGGGAACGGCTCAGTTACACCGGATCGGAAATACTTCATCAGTTAGTCCACTCCTCCCATGGTCGCTCAGCCCCTTGGCCGTAGAACGGGCGTCTGCTTGGCAAAGCGGCCACTGGACGTTGATATCAGGCGACAATATGACGATCAGGCCAGAAAACCAGCTCCCCATTGAGGTGATTTTTAACCTATTATGTGTGTGCCGGCGTGGTTTTCAGGGCTCAATGCGGTCATTGAGAGCAGCCGTGCTCCGGCGCGGTTTGCTCTTTGGCAATTACCGGGACCTGCCCCACCTGACTTTTTGGATACAAGTTTGCCGCTCAGCCTCCCTTTTAGATGAAGCCTGGCCCCCGTATCCCACCTTGTTTGCCGGCGACTGGTTCGCTTATCCTTTGGAAAACCAAATCTGGAGCCTGGTCCGAGCCTGGGTATCTGCACCGCAGCGCCAAAGGCAGCGAATTTTACGGGAGCGTCTGATAGATAAATTGCTCGCTGGCGCCGTTCTCAGCCAGACGTATCGCCGCGAGCTGGTTGGTTTGAGGGCCCTGGGCATTTGTGAGGATGAGCAGCTCTCGGATTTGGGATGGGCGGTGGTTGGCGGCCGGCATAAACCACCTTCGTATGTTTTGCAGTCCGAGTCATGGTATATATCGAGTGATCGGCTGCATGTTCCCTACCCGCCTAGATGGGATTTACTCTGGCAATTGGAAGCTTACCTGGATCCCCAGACCCCAGGCAGATATCCTCTCACACCCCAAAACTTGCGCCGGGCCATCCAGCGTGATGTGCTGGATGGCCCGGAGGGATCCGCACTGATTATCGTCATGGAGAAAGGATTGGGAGGACAACCACCTCCTTACCTGGTGGAAGCATTGGCTGGCATGTCCAGGCTGCGAGTATTGCCAGGTCCCGTTCTGGAGTTTGATGACCCTCGAGAACTGCTCCGTCTACGCGAGAAGGCCTCTTTCCGCAGAGGCCTGGAGGCGTTGCTCTCGTCCCGGCACGTGCACCTGGATCCCTGGCAGGCGCCTGAGATCCTGCGCCGTCTTTACCGGCAGGGTTTGCTCTCCGAGCAAGATCTCTCAACTATTCGGCCTCTTGCCCATCCACCGGTTCGCCAGGATGACCGGGAGACGAAACGAACGACCGGACGCCTGAACAAGTCCGACCGTATTTACCTGTTGAGCTTGCTGCTGCTGGCTGAAGGCCTAAATGCGCCGCATGCCCCTCCGCCCGATCTGTTGAATAAATTAACTGCTGGCCTGGATCCTTCGTCCCGAGGCGCTGCAGCGCGTACTGCCACTGATCTGTTGGAGACGATCTTCCCCCAACCGAACTGGATCCCTGAAGAAGAGCCGCCTGCACAACCCCCAGAAGAGCTCCTGGCCTTTCTGGAACAAGCCGTAACCCGAGAAGAAAGCATCGATGTACTTTACCAGGCGCGTGGACGCGAGAAGCCAGAATATCGTCACTTGACGCCTTTGCTGGTAGAACAAAGAGGGTTGCGTTACTACCTGGTTGCCTATTGCCATTCCCGGCGGGCGAATCGCACCTTCCGCCTGGACCGCCTGCGCTTGATTGACTTCCCACCAGAGCTGTGATAAGGTTTGGGCGCAATGGAAAAAACGATCTTTTGGTGAAGAACGTTCAACCGTGGCCGGCGGACGAGATCCTCTGTGAAAGATTTCGCATCAAAGCGGATACCGTTCGCAAAAAGCGTAAAGGAGAGCAAGAAAGAGAATAAAAGCGGACGAGAGCGCTTGGGTTGCGTTGGGACGACACCCAAAAACTGCAAAAGGAGGCAAAATGCCGTTCAAACGCGTTGCGTTCGCAGGTTTGGTACAATTGAGCGTAAAATAGGTGTACAATAGAGGTAATGAGTGCAGAGCAGAGGAATTAAATCTGGTCTTAGAATCAAAAAAGCCCCGTGAAGGGGATTGAAACATGAGGACAACAGAATTTCCATCCCAAACAATAACCTTAGAATCAAAAAAGCCCC
>CAZAQS010000288.1:0-6016 GCA_964486825.1 uncultured Anaerolineaceae bacterium
GTGGGTGACCATGACGCCGATTTCATCCATATGAGCCGAGAGCATGACTTTCATACCGCCCTCGCCAACCTGGCCTTTCCTCACGATCAGGCTACCCATCGGGTCGACCCGGATTTCATCTGCGTACGGTTCGATCTCCGCACGAATCAGGTCACGTACCGGGGATTCGTACCCGGAGGGAGAAGCGGTTTCGACAAGTTTTTTAATGAGGGACTTCATGAAAAGCTCCTGGTAAAAGTTAAGGTTCGGGCTTCGTTAACGATCTGGAGACAGGATATCCGCCGGTATACGCACCAGGGCAGCGAAAAGCAGAGCCAGGGTGTTCTCCCAATCGGAAAGGCGCGTGATTGCAGCCGGTGTATGGTGATAACGCCCGGGCACGGAAATAGAAAGGCTGGGGATACCGCCCCTCTGCTTGTGAATACTACCTGCATCCGTGCCTCCGCCTCCAGGTTGGCGATACTGGTAGGGGATTCCCAGAGTTTCGGCCGTCTCTGCCATATGCCGGACCAGGCGCGGGTCTGAGATGGTGCTCGAGTCGGACAGGTAGATGGCTGGCCCAGAACCCAGGCGCGTATTATAAGAGGAATTCTCCCAGCCGGGCTCGCCGTCATTCCAGTGGGGCAGGTCGTAAGCAGGGGTCGAATCGATAGCGATGGCCAGGTGAGGGTCAAAGGTGTGGGCTGCGACGTGGGCGCCGCGCAAACCGATCTCTTCTTGAACGGTAAATGCAGCCTGAAGGTCGATATTTGCGGGTGCGTTTTTAACCAGCTCGATCAGCGTGGCGACTCCCAAGCGGTTATCCAAGGCCTTGGCGCGCAGGCTGGGGCCCAGGCGGGTAAAGCGGGTAGCAAAGGTAGCCCGGTCTCCCAACTTGGCCTTACCGCTTTCGGGGCCCAGGTCGATGCGCAGGTTTTCGGCCGATACGGGTTTGCGGACCTCTTCCGGTTGGGTCAGGTGAATGGGCTTGGCCCCGATCACCCCAGGGAGATGATCCCTGCCGACCAGGACCGGTTTGCCGGCCAGCTGGCGATGGTCAATCCCGCCCACGATCTCAAACCGGTAGATGCCTTTATCTTCATCAGAAATCAGCATGAAGCCAACTTCATCCATATGAGCAGCCAGCATCACCTTCAGCCGAGATCCCTTATCCCCCTGGCTTCCCGGGCAGCTTACCAGCAGGTTCCCCATCGTATCTACCTTGAGAGACCCGCCTTTCTGGCGTACGGGTTCTTCAAGCTGTTCTCTCACGATGGCGCGCACTTCTCCTTCATCTCCAGAGACAGCGCAGGCATTGCAAAGGCGTTCCAGCAGCTCCAGCTGCTCATCTCCGATCGTGGGTAGATTGATATCTGTTTGTGATGTATATTCCATGACCAGTCTCGAAATAAAGTATACGGATCAAGAGGGCCCGGGCTCTGGGTCTTCCCAGGTGATGCGGTCGATGGTATCCGGTTCCAATTGGGCGATGAATTCTGCCAATAAGCGACCCGCCCTGCGGATGTCTTTAAGGGCTACCATCTCCATCGGCGTATGCATATAGCGGAGCGGTACGAGCAGGGTCATGGTAGGAATACCGTCAGCGGTAATTTGAAGAGAGACTGCATCTGTCCCAGACATGCGCGGCATGACTTCCGTCTTGAAAGGTATTTCCAGGCCCTCTGCCAACTGTTTGAAAGTTGAATACAAGAACGGGTGGACGTTTGGCCCCCAACCGAGAGTTGGGCCTTCTCCCAGGGGGAAAGTACGATGGGTTGGGCTGCCCGGGCTGGCGCCAAATGTTACGTCGAGGACGACTGCAGCTGTGGGGCGCAGGTGGTAGGCGGAGGTGGCTGCACCGCCAAGTGTGACCTCCTCCTGTACGGTCGCAACTGCCCATACATCCCAACCATGTGGGCGGCGCTGCAGCTCTTCCAGGCAAAGGCTCAGGACGGCAATCGAGGCCCGGTTGTCCAGGTAAGGGCCGCTGAGCGTTTCAGCGGCTGTTTCCATCGCAGGTTGGGCAAAGGAAACCAGGTCGCCGGTGCGGACCAGGCGGGCGACCTCCTCTTCGGGGAGGCCGGTATCTACGAGCAGGTATTCTAAGGGTACCAGGCCATCCTGAGCGTTGGGGGGCAACAAGCGCGGTGGGGGTTGGACGATCAAACCGGGTAGATCCTGGCGTCCATGCACGGTCACAAGCTGGCCGGGTAAAACGCGGGTATCGATGCCCCCGACCCAGGTGATGCGCAAGAAACCCTGCACGACTTTCGTGACCATCAACCCGATGGTGTCCATATGAGTGGCGAGCAAGATGCTCGGACGGGGCTCGGGGGCGCTACCACGTTTCAATGCATGCAGGCTGCCGATGCGGCTGAGGCTCAGCTCATCCGTCAAAGGCGCCCAACGTTCTTCCAACAAATGGCGGATGGGCGTTTCATGCCCTGAGAGGCCGGGCATGGCCATTAATTGTTTCAGAAAGGGTAGCAAGTCAGTCATCAGGTTTGTTCAATGTTCCTATTCTCTACACTTGCAGGTATGGTGTGGCTGGCATTCCGCTATGCCCAAGCAGGATCGTCCCGACCGGGAAGCGCCTGCCAGGTAATTCCACTTCACTATGGGGAGCCAGCGGGGGTGACGGTAAGGCTCTGATCTGGTTCGGGGGGTGTAGACGTGGCGCCCTCCTGTGGATCGCTAACGCCCGCCCCGCCGGTATCGGAAGTCTCTGTATCGGTGGGGGTTGGTGGAGGCGGCGTTTCAGTGGGGGTTTCGGTCGGTGGTGGAGGATCCGTGGGAACAGGCTCAGTATCAGTGGGCGTGGGCGCATCGGTTGGTGTGGGGGTGACCGGAGTATCCGTAGGGGTAGGCGTGGGAGTGTCGGTTGGCGTAGGGGTAGGTGTAGGCGTGGACGTAGGCGTGAATGTCTCCGTAGGGGTAGGGGTCAGAGGGCTGGGGAATGGGGTAAAGGTTGGAAAGGAGGTCGGGGTATCGGTTGGCGTTAAGGAGGGGATGAGATTCGGCGTTATAATGGGCGTCGTTCCAGATCCATTCTGGGGCGCCAGGAATACCGCAGCTAATCCAGCACAATAACAAGGCAGGGTAGCCAGAATAACCAGGGTCAGGCTGTAGCGAATGCGGATCCGGTTTACTGATTTTGAATTCATGAAGTCGCCGTTCTACGCCGAAAGATACACGAATATGATGATAACACCAGCCCGTAAGAGTGGCAAGTGAATAGCAGATGGATCTACCTTTCTCCGCACCTGGATGACGCGGCTTTTTCTTGTGGCGGCCTGATCTGGGAGCAGGCACAGGCAGGCCTGGAGGTGCTGGTCTGGACGGTCTGCGCAGGCGACCCTCCGGAAGGGCCGCTGTCCCCCTTTGCCGAATCCCTACACCAGCGCTGGGGCAGCGGGGACGAAGCCGGGCGAGTGCGCAGGCAGGAGGACCTGCGGGCGAGTGAAATTTTGGGCGCCGTTTCCCATCATTTGCCCATCCCGGACTGCATCTACCGGCGCCAGCCAGGTTCTGGGGATTATCTGTACGCCTCGGAGGAGTCCCTGTTTGCAGAACTGCATGCCTCTGAGGTAGAGCTGGTTGAAAGCCTGGCTCGAAGCCTGGGGGAGGTTGTCCTGGCGCTCGCGCTGAATCAGCTGGGTCCTGGCGGCGTAAACCTGGTATGCCCGCTCGGATTGGGCGGGCATGTGGACCACCAGTTGACGAGGGCGGCAGCCGAGAGGCTGGCTTGCTACGAGCCGGCTTGCAGGATGTGGTATTATGCGGACTTCCCCTACATCCTTGAGGATGGGACCTTGCTCTCCGAGTTACCGAGGGGTGGCTGGCAGACGCAGGTCTTCCCGGTTTCGCCGGCTGGATTGGATGCCTGGCAGCGAGCGATGGCTGCGCATCATTCCCAGATCAGTACCTTTTGGGATGGGGTAGCGGACATGGAAGCTTCTATCCAGGCCTATTGCCAGGAGACAGGTGGGGTGCGCCTATGGTGGAAAGCGGGCTCAGAATCATAAACAGAACTGTTATTGCTTTTCGTTAAATCTTGTGTTAAAATATGCCCCGCATTGGTAAGTTTGACGTACCACACCGGCAACATGATTCATCGCAGCACCTTCCAAATCGCTCCTTTCGGAGTGGTTTTATTTATCTATAAAGGTAAGGGATAAAAAATGCCTCCATCTTTCTTAACCAGGCAAGGGTTTCAGAAACTACAAGAAGAGCTCGAATTCCTTCGAACGATCAAACGCCAGGAGGTTGCCAAACGCCTCCATGAGGCTGTCGAAGGCAGCGGAGACCTGGGAGTTGATTTAGACGCCGAGTACGAGGCGGCAAAGAACGAGCAGGCTTTTGTGGAGGGAAGGATTCAGGAGCTAGAGATATTGCTTGCGAATGCCCACGTCATCGAAGGCACCGGGAAAATGGACGTGGTCCAGGTAGGCGCTACGGTTACCATTCAAGAGCTCGAGAATGGGACAGAGCAGGAGATCTATACGATCGTGGGACCAGCAGAGGCCAACCCGCGCGAAGGCCGTATCTCCAACGAATCCCCGTTAGGGCGCGCCCTGATGGACCACCGGGCGGAGGATGTCGTGCGTGTCGAAGCCCCTGGTGGTTCCTTCACGGTACGGATCCTCAAGGTGGAGTAAGACTGGGGCTGCCATAACCAGGCCCCGCGCGAGTATTTCAGCGCGGGGCTTTTCTATTCAAATCAGGCCGCAGCACAAGCTTTAGACACCGGAGCAGCAGGATGACATCAGAAAGATCCAAACTAGAGTTGAACCGCTTAGAGAAACTGAATAACCTGAAAGCCCAACAGATCGAACCCTATCCGACCCAGGCGAAGCGGACACATACCAGCCAGGAGGCCATCCAGGCATTCGAAGAGGCTGAAGCCGCTCAAGCGGGTGAACCCGTCCAGGCAGCCCTGGTGGGACGGCTGCGCTCCATGCGGGCGATGGGCAAGGTCACTTTCGCCCATATCGAAGATGGCCACGGGCGGGTGCAACTCTTCTTAAGAGCTGACGATGTCGGCAAGGAGCAGCTTGACCTCTTCAACCGTGAATTCGACCTTGGCGACTTCGTGGGCGCCAGTGGGGAAATGTTCCGCACTCGCACCGGCGAAGCAACCTTGCGGGTGAAGGAGTTCAGTATGCTTGCCAAGGCTATCACCCCCTTGCCGGCAGCCAAGGATGAAGTGATCGATGGGCAAGTCATCCGGCATGCCACCCTGACAGACCCGGAAACCCGTTATCGCCAACGCTACGCCGACCTGGCGATCAACCCAGATGTGCGCGAGATCTTCCGCAGGCGAGCTGAGATCCTACGGGCGCTGCGGGAGTTCCTGGATTCGCACGGCTTTTTAGAGGTCGAGACGCCTATCCTGCAACCAATTTATGGAGGCGCGGCGGCCCGGCCCTTCGTCACACACCACAACCAGCTGGACCAGGACCTGTTCCTGCGCATCTCCTTCGAACTATACCTGAAGCGCTTGCTGGTGGGCGGGTACGAGCGGGTTTACGAAATCGGGCGCGATTTCAGGAATGAAGGCGTCTCCTTCAAACACAACCCTGAGTTCACCCAGCTCGAATTCTATATGGCCTACGCCGACTACCTGAAGGTGATGGAGCTTACCGAGGCGATGCTGGTGCACACCGCCGACCGGGTCCTGGGTCGACGAACGTTCACCTTCCAGGGAAACGAGATCAGCCTGGAACCGCCCTGGAGGAGGCTAAACCTGCGGGATGGCCTGCTCGAGATGACCGGGATCGATATCCACGAGCACACCGATGCAGCCAGCCTGGCGGCAGCCATGCGCGCCAAAGGCCTGCCGGTGGATCCAAACGCCACGCGCGGCAAGCTGATCGATTCCTTGTTGGGCGATTTCCTGGAGCCGAACCTGATCCAGCCGACTTTCCTGTACGATTACCCGCGCGACATCTCACCCCTGGCGAAGAGCAAGCCGGGAGACCCGAGCACGGTGGAGCGCTTCGAAGGCTTTATCGGTGGGATGGAGCTTTGCAACGCT
>CAZAQS010000289.1:0-5981 GCA_964486825.1 uncultured Anaerolineaceae bacterium
CGGAGCCGTGCCAAAATAGAGCATAATGTTGGCGGTGAACAGCTGGGAGAGGAATAAAGACGCCAGGTATCCCATAACAGCAGCTAGAGCTGCCATCACAACATACTTGGACAGGTAGATTTTTTTGATATCCTGCTGTTGAATGCCAATCGCTTTCATCACACCGATCTCACGATAGTCTTCTTCAATCGTAGCGAGGATGGTAAATCCCAGACAGAGCAGCGCGATAATGGTTATGAGAATGCTCACCAGGATAATGACGGCTGCCACAATCCCATCGGTGATCATGTTGAGTTTCTTAAATAAGTTGTAGTCAACCGCTACGCCTGTTTTTGGCAAACTGGAAGATGCATAAGCATTGCTAAACTCGCTGATTTTGCTTAAATCGGTGAGTTGAAACTCAATCAGGTATTCAATTTCGCCAAGGTTATGCTTCAGCGTGTCAAAATCAGCCTCATCGACGACAAACCGCTTTGAATTAATGATAGATGGGTTCATCTGAGCATCACGAACAAAGGCAACAACGATAAACTCCTTGTCGAATGCCTGATTGGCAATGCGAACTTTATCACCGATCTTCAAGTCTGCTTGCTGCATATAGTAGATAGGAACCGCAATTTCTCCGCTGGCAACCTGAATGACCTGATTGTCTAAGTCGAGTAAAAAATCAAACGAAGGATTCTGTTTGATAAAACCGGCATCCATTACGCTGTTTGTTTCAGGGGTTGGCTGGCTGCCCAAATAAATGTTGGACCCGTCTATGTTGATCATCTCGACTGTCTGCTGCCTTTCCACCAGGCTGTTCCCGGCTGCCCAGCGGTCGATCGCGGCCTGGTCGTTTTCTCCGGCATGCATCTGGACAAAATGCGGCACATTCGATTTCACGAACAGGTAATTCAAGGAAGAGGTTAATTCCATGATCATTTTGGAGCCGCTGGCCACCAGTAAAGCAGATAACAGTACAAAAATATACAACGCGATGGTGATTTTCTTTTTTCGTTTAAAGTCTTTCTTTAAAATTTTGGTTATCATGGTATTCCCTTTTCCTAAACATCGTGTCTCAAACGCTTACTTTCCATCAGCAAGACTGTTGGTGCTTCCTGAATCGATGGGGGATAACTCTAGCGGCCCCAATGATGAGGCCAATGCCCGCTCGATGAACGCTGGTTGCGTTTTGTGAATGGATTTTTGTTTCGTCTTCAGTATAGTGATTAACATGGTATGTGTCCCCTATCAAAAGATAGGTTTAAGGGTAGGCTTTTACTTCTCCGAATATATTTTTTTTCGCTGTCCGGATACCATAGGAAGATAATTCGTTGAAAAGTAAAACAACATCTCTGGAAGCATCGGAAGGGGACTCCGGCGATGTTGGCGGATAGACACTGACTGTAAAGGAGTTTGCGGCATGCATGATGTCGCTATCCTTTTTAGTGATGGGTATTCAGCCTGACTCGCAGGCTAGATTTCTGCTGGGGAATGGGGATATAAATCGAAAACACGCCTGATGGCGTGTCTTTGAATTGCCCACCCTGGATAATGGGTGGATCCTTGCGTTTCTCCATTGTTTCCCTGATTTTACGAGGGGCAGGGCAGGAGTCAATCATCCGGGGGGGTGATCGTTCCTGCCCTGTCTTGCAAGGTTGCAGAGGATTCAAAAAGGGCATGCAGTTAATCATGCCTGGCCTGAGGTTCTATTCTAGGGTTCGGGCCGGACGCCAGTCTCCGCCCAATTGACCAGGTCTTCCAGGCCGCCCAGCAGCTCGGGGAGGGTGAAATTGCAGTGCCCGGGACGGTCAACCACCCGGCGCACGTAGTAATCGCCGCTGCCGGTGCTGTCGACAAGCGCCTGGAACATGTCGTTGATATACCCCTCAGGGATTGCCCCATCCAGGGAATTGTGCAGCGATAGGAATGGGGTCTCTCCCAGGTCGCCCGTCGTACTGCCCCAGACCTGTACGTACTGGAGCGCCCGCTGATCGGCGCTGAAGCGGGCCACCCCAGCATTGAGGGCTTCATCGTCGTCGCTGCCAGTGTAAACCATGCTGGAGTTATCGAATGGACTCTCCCCCAGCTCGGCAATCGTGCCGTTCACGATGCTCAGTAAGACCATCTGGGACTCGATGATGGCGTTGATCAGCTCTCCCAGGTCGCTGTACTCAAAATTGAAGATGTTGATACGGGCCATCTCCTCGGCGGGGTAGGGGTCGTCGATGATCGCCTGGGCGATCAGTGGTGCGATCTGATCAAAGAACTCGGTGAGCGTGCTGACCGGCGACTCCAGGGGAGTACCGGGGATCACACCCGGGTAGAAATAGTCGAACAGCACCCGGGCTGAGATAAGGTACTGGTTCATGGCAGGCACTCCCGCGTTGCCTCCGCAGGCGCTCAGCACGCCGTCGTAGCGGACGGGAGAGGTTTGTAGCAGCTTGAGCGAGTGGTGCGCTCCCCTGGAGAAGGCGTAAAGGTAGGTACGCTCAGGCGCTCCAAAACGGGCTGTGAACTGGGCCTGGACGATGCGGGTCAGGATCGGCATCTCTTTTAAGGATGACATTTGGCCGGACCCGGTATCTTCTCCAAAGGTTGCAAATCCCACTCCAAACCCCTGCTCGGCAAGCACCGGCCCGAAGATCTCGAACCACCACGGAACCGAGCCATGCACGAGCAGCACCAGGTCCCCGTTCCAGTCATCCGGCCGGAAGAGAGTGTACGGGTAGCCGCGGATCTCCCCGTCGATGCGGGTGAAGGGCTCCGAATTTGCCTGAACTGGCGGAGCATGAGGGATCAGGCCGACTGCCATGATCAGGATCAGGAAGACGAAGATTTTCAGCTTATTCATTTGGTTTACCTCCTTCTATGGGTTGGCAAGTACGATGGAGCCAGAATGGATGGGGCATTCAGCTGGAAAGTGGTGTGATGACCTGCCCTAAATAGGATAAAGTGTCTCCATTAAATCAAAATTGGGAGTCGTTGAGGTACCCATTTAAGGTACAATTTAAGGCACTGTTAACGTATATCCGGGGGCTTTGCCATGGAAGAAAATAACCATTCCTTAGGCTATTGGATCCGCCGGCGGCGAAAGGCGCTAGACCTGACGAGAGCCGGGCTTGCAGTCCGTGTGAGCTGTTCCCCTGAGACGATCAAGAAAATCGAGCGCGACGAGCGGCGACCTTCGCTGCAGGTCGCCGGGTTGCTGGCAGAAGCGCTGGGTCTCAGCGACCTGGAGCGAGAAGACTTCCTGCAGGTCTGCCAGCAAAAACGGATGCCCGACAGCCTGGACTTGGTTGAAGGGTTCCTGGACCCCTTCCCTACGAGATATCACAACAACCTGCCCGCCCAAACAACCCCTTTCATCGGGCGGGAAAGCGAGCTGTCCCAGATCGCGGCCTGGCTGGCCGACCCGAACTGCCGGCTGGTGACCCTCACCGGACCAGGCGGCATCGGCAAGAGCCGCTTGGCGTTGAGGGTAGCCGAAGAGCAGGGAGGCAACTACCCGTCAGGGGTATGCTTTGTAAGCCTGGCGGGGATTGAAAGGCCGCAGGGCCTGATAGAGGCGATCGCTGCCAGCCTGGGGCTGCCAAGAAACGGCAGCGAAGACCCGCAGGCGCCGATCCTGAGGTACTTGAAAAATAAGGAAGTGTTGCTGGTGCTGGATAACTACGAGCAACTCTTGCCGGAGACAGGCCTGCTGACCTCCCTCCTGCAAAGCGCAAGGCGGCTGGACTTGCTGGTTACCTCTCGTGAAAGGCTGAACCTGCAGAGCGAGTGGGTTTTCCCGATGGACGGGTTGGCGGCGCCCTCCCTGGAAGAAAGCTCTGAGATTGAGAGGTACAGCTCGGTGGCGCTGTTCGTCCAGGCAGCCGGGCGGCAGCGAGCGGGATTCAAGATTGATGAGAGCAACCGCAGGGCGGTAGCGCAGATCTGCCGGCAGGTGGAGGGATTGCCGTTGGCCATCGAGCTGGCCGCGACCTGGATCCCGGTCTTAGAGCCGCAGGGGATCGCTGAGGGGATCGCGAGGGGATTGGATATCCTGGAAGCGGACCTGGGTGACATGCCGGAGCGGCAGCGGAGCATGCGGGCAGTGTTTGACGGATCGTGGGAACTGTTGAGCGAACAAGAGCAGCAGGCGGTGCAACAGCTGGCGGTGTTTCGGGGCGGGTTCAGCCAGGCGGCGGCGGAGGCGGCTTTCGGGATATCCATCAGGCAGTTACTGGGGCTGGTGAATAAGTGCTGGCTGCGGCCGGAGTCAAACGGACGCTTCGGGCTGCACGAGCTGGTCCGGCAATACGCCGAGCAGCGAGCCCTTGAGAGGCCTGGATTGTGGGTCAGCATCCGGGAAAGCCATTGCGCATTTTTCTGCAATTTATTAAAATCCCGCCGGCCGGAATGGTTTACATCAAAGGAGAAAGCCTTCGTAGCCGATATCGAAGCTGATTTTCAAAATATTGAGGCGGCCTGGAGCTGGGCAATAGGTAACTGCCGGGCGGATGATATCGCAGCAGCAAGTGAAATCCTTTTCCTTTACTTCGACAAGAGCGGCCGGGTAGAGAAAGGAAAGGCAGCCACGCAGGCAACAATAGAGTGCCTGGCCGGAAGCTCCCACGACCGGAGCGATCAAAATGAAGCCGCACTGTGTCGGGCCAGAGCGATGATATGGTCGGCCTCTTTCAGCGATACATACGAGCAGAAAGAGCGGCGGCGTAATGAGGCCAGCGCTTTTCTCGACCTTCTCGAAGGAAGCGGCTGCGATACCCGGGCAGAGCGAGCCCGTATTTTGTGGGAGAAAGCTGAACTGGTGTACCGGGAAAGCCCGCAGCTGTCATTAGACCTTGCCGGTCAAGCTGCAGAGCTGTACCGCGCGGTAGGGGATAAAGCAAGTGAAGGCAGGGTTTATGGAACGATGGGAAGTTTATACTGGCTGTTCGGATGCATCGAGCAGGCATCGGAGTTTGCCTATAAGAGCATGAGGGTCCTGAAAGAGCTGGATCCTGATTGGCTGATAAGCGAAGCTTATGCATGGGCGGGAGATATCTGCCGGGAGAGAGGCGATCTTGAGCAAGCCGAACGATATCATCGCAAAAGTGTGGCTGTCAACCAGGAATTGGGATTTTATACATACGATGACATTAATCTTACGGATACATTGATCCTGGCAGGTAAATCTGAAGAGGCAATCAAGCGAGCCGAAGCCGAACTAAGGTCAGCAGAAATGATCGGGAGTGGTCCTTTTCGGATTTCGCTGGCTTCGAAAAACCTTGCTTGGGCGCTGCTGCACAGCGGTAAATTTTCCAGGGCCCGTTCCTTTGTTGAGGTTAGCCTGAATGAGGCAAAAAAGATCAACAGCTATACAAAAATCTTGGCTTTGAACCTGCTCGCCCAGCTCGACCTGCTGGAGGACCAGACGGAAGCGGCCCTGGAGCATTTGGAGGAGTGCCTGGAGACCCTGAAAGGCTACAAGCAGTTCATCTATACCAGCACACCCTTGACGGTTCTCAGCTATGTTTTCTTGAGGCGGAACCAGCCCGACCAGGCCGAAGCGCATCTGCGCAGCAGCCTGCAGGAAGCGGCCCGCATCGGCGCCTTCCACCTGGCTGCGAACGCCTTGCCGGCCCTGGTGCTGCTGGAAGCCGCCCAGGGGAAGCATGAGCGAGCGATCGAGGTTTACGAGGTGGCTCTTCAGTTCCCTTATATTGCGAATTCAAAGTGGTTCGAGCAGGTTGCCGGAAAGCAAATCTCTGCTTTGAAGGCCGGGCTGCCGGTTGACCGGGTGGATGCGGCTGTGGAGAGAGGGAGCTCGCTCGAGATGTGGGATGTCATAGAGGATTGGTTGGGGGAAGTTCAAACGGGAGCAGGCCTTGCGATACCTGCCACACATGATCTGGAGGTCCACAGAGAACACAGAGTCCACACAGATTTATATTTCAGTGGAATCAGGGATCTGTTAAAGCACCACGAATAGCAGGGTAACCGTCCTGGCAGGGGTG
>CAZAQS010000290.1:0-5980 GCA_964486825.1 uncultured Anaerolineaceae bacterium
GTAGTAGCTGGCTCGAACGTTACCCGCACGGCATTCATTGTGACAAACTCCCCCGAAGCCGTTTCCATGCAGATCCTGCACGTCCTCAAGCGGGGCGTGACGATGCTGTCCGGCACAGGAGCCTATACCGGAGCAGAGCGTTCAGTTCTGTATTGTGTGGTTAGCCGTGGGGAAGTAAACCAGCTAAAAACACTGGTGCGCGAGTCTGATCCGGAAGCTTTTATGGTCATCGGTCAGGCTCAAGAAGCTCTTGGAGCAGGTTTCCTGCCGCTTAAGAGTTGAGGCAGAATAAAGAGAATTTTGCAACCCGGGCTGATATTCTACGTATACATTTTAGCAACAACAACCGTCATAGCCTGTAAACCTCGGCAGCTTTAGAGCTGTTTGATAACCGGAAGCATCCGGGTTATCCTTGGGGACAGTCGACCAGGAGAAGAGTTGTGAGTGAGTTAGAGTCAGAGTGGCTTAACAGAGCCCTCAAGGGCGATCAGGAGGCCTTCGGCCGATTGGTCGAAACCTACCAAAACCCCGTATATAACCTGTGTTACAGGATGTTGGGTAATGCCAACGATGCAGAGGATGCTGCACAAGAAACCTTTCTACGCGCCTATAACGGTCTAAAAAGATATGACAGGCAACGCTCGTTTTCTACCTGGTTATTATCCATAGCTGCCCATTATTGCATCGACCAAATCCGTAAACGGCGCTTTACCATCATGTCTTTCGAGGAACTACCGCACTTCGATCCTCCCGATCTGGGGCTTGGACCTGAAAGCTCTGTTGTTAGAAAACAAAAACAACGCCAGGTCCAGGTGCTGCTCGAGAGTCTATCTCCCCAGGATCGGGCTGCCGTGGTGTTACGCTATTGGTATGATCTCTCCTACGAAGAGATTGGAGAATCACTCTCTCTGACAGTTAGTGCAGTTAAAAGCCGCTTGCATCGTGCAAGACGTGAGCTGGCCACCACATGGATGGAGCAAGAGCCAATTTCCCAAGCTGTTGAAAGGACACGCCATGAATCACCAGCCTTTTGAATCCTGGCTATTGTCTGATGAAGACCTGGAACAGGAACAGGACCGCTCTCTTCGAGAACACTTAAGACACTGCGAGCGTTGTGCAAGCCTGGATGCCTCTTGGAATGAGATACACCAGTTGTTTACGGGAGCCCCCAAGGTTAGCCCGGAAGCAGGCTTTACAGCTCGCTGGCAGGAAAGGCAGGCTTTAGAGCGGAAGAAGCAGCATACCCGCCAATCCTGGGTCTTGCTTATGTTAACTGCCGGTGTTACGGCAATCTTATTCCTCGTCTTGGGCTTACAAACGGTAGAGCTTCTACGCTATCCGGAACAACTTATCTTGCTTATGATTTACCGTATTGTTACGCTAGTAGGTTATGCGTTTGCAACCCAAAACCTGGTTTTCTCTTTGTTTGGTACGGTTTTAGAACTGGTACCTGGACCAGTATGGATTGGTCTTTTTGGTGCATTCACAATGGTCTGTGTCCTATGGTTTGTGATGTTTAAACAGCTCTTGTACTCACGGAGAATAAGCCTATGAAAAACATAACGAAACTTTTTATTAGTTTTACCTTGCTAGCCCTGTTCGTTTTACCAGTAACAGCACTAGCTGCAACCTCTACGGAAAATTTGCCCCGTACTCCCATGGATGAGTTTGTCATGGGGGGCAACTTTACCCTCCCCAGTAATGAGACACTCCGCGGGAACCTGTGGATCATGGGCGGGAATGCGACGCTAGAGTCAGGTTCTCGTGTTACGGGTGATGTGATGTTGCTGGGCGGCAATGTCAACATCGATGGAGAAGTCAGCGGCAATATCAACGTCATGGGTGGGAATATTGACTTGAGGAACCAGGCCGTTGTCAGGGGCGATCTTAATATCGTAGGAGGTTCCTATAATCGCAGTCCTAACGCCCGCATCGAAGGGAATGTTAACACCGGTCCAAGAGGGCCGTTCCAGCTGATGCTACCGAGTGGAGTGCGACTGCCGGCTGTGGAGGTGAGGACCTACCCCTTCTGGGATATCATCTCCTTCTTCTTCCGGGCATTTTTGGTCGCCGCGCTGGCTGTCCTGGCAGTTATGTTCTGGCCAAGGCATATCCAAAGAATCGGGCAGACCTCCTTAGCACAACCTTTGGCAGCAGGTGGGTTGGGACTCCTGACCGCGGTTGTAGCTCCGATAATCCTGCTGGTAATGACAATTACCATTATTCTCATTCCTGTGACGTTAATTGGATTGACACTACTGGCTGTGATGGCCTTGCTGGGATGGATTGCAATCGGTATGGAGGTTGGCCAACGCATGGCAGCCTCCCTCAACCAGGAGTGGGCGCTGCCAGTTTCTGCTGGAATAGGAACTTTGGTTTTTACAATCGTAGCGATTGGGATTGATCGATTGGTACCCTGTGTAGGCTGGGTTGTACCGGTTCTCCTAGGTCTGGTTGGATTGGGGGCAGTGATCCTGACCCGCTTTGGGACTCAACCCTATCCTGGGCCGGTTCTTCCTCCGCCCCCTCCAGGCGGGCCGAGTAGGCCGGTTTCTCCATATTCCTCGCCTCCTGCTCCACAACCCACCTATCCAGAACCAGCTCCTTGGGAGGAGGAGTACAGGGAGGAGGAAGAAACTCCTCCTGGAGCAGTTACATATCCGGTTCCACCTGCTGAAGAACCTACTCCCCCTGAAACACCTGCTGCTCCACCAGAAACCCCTTATCCGGACTCCCCAGACGCGCCTCCTGAGGAGAGAGCACCGTAAAGATCTTAAAAGTCAAGGCAAAACCAGGTGTTCCGTCCAATTTGATCTCTAATAATTTGAGATCATGGACGGAACCCTTTAATACCCGAACCAGCGAAGGATCTTTTCGTCGTTTCGCCAGTTCTTCCGTACTTTTACCTTTAATTGTAGGTACACCTTCCTACCACTCATCTTCTCGATTTCCTGGCGCGCCGAAGAGCCGATTTTTTTCAACATCGCACCAGATTGTCCAATTACGATTGGTTTATGAGATTCACGCTCTACAAAAATGGTGGCAGCGATATAAGCTCCATGTTCGTTACGTTCTGTGTATTCGTCGATGCGGACGGTGATACCATGTGGAATCTCATCTCTTAAGCTGATCAATGCAGCTTCACGGATCAGATCGCTTGAAATCTCGCGCTCATAGAGGTCTGTGATCTGTCCTTCAGGATACAAGGCTTCGCTCTCGGGTAAGCGTATACGTATCTCTTCTATCAATTGATCTAGGTTATCCCCACGGGTTGCAGAAATTCTTAGTGCCTTAACTTGCGGCAAGAGTTCGAGGAATTCTCTTTCGTTTTGTACGAGTAGATCCTCTGGTACTTCATCGATCTTATTGAATGCCAGGATGACAGGAATATCCCGGTCAACAGTGGATAACAGATCGATTAGCAAGCGGTCCTCCTCCATAATCCTCTCACTGGCGTCTATCATGAATAGGATTAAATCGCTCTCTTCGAGCGCT
Source organism: uncultured Anaerolineaceae bacterium (assembly GCA_964486825.1). Lineage (GTDB taxonomy): Bacteria > Chloroflexota > Anaerolineae > Anaerolineales > UBA4823 > CAZAQS01. The sequence goes on from CAZAQS010000290.1 coordinate 3,496, forward strand.
TCGCGGGCTTGTTTGTTCATGCTTTCGCCCAATTTATGACGAGGCTGGTGGACTCCAGGGGTATCTACGAAGATAATCTGGGTGTGCTCCAAGGTCAGAATTCCTAACTGGCGCCGGCGGGTTGTTTGTGGCCTTGGTGAAACTGCTGCGATCTTTTGACCCATCAAGGAGTTGATCAGCGTAGACTTGCCAACATTTGGACGTCCCATGACAGCCACAAATCCGGAGGAGTAGGTTGAATTCGAGTTTGATTCCATTGTTCTCACCGTTCTCAGTTTACTGGAAGGAGATTCGATAGACTGCGATTAACCCCCCATTAAAATAAATCAAAATACCAAAATTGATACCAATTATCGCTTGACCAGAAATAGCGTGGTTGATATAATACTTATTCGTGAATCAGACAAGATATTACGGATCTGATATGTTACAACCATCAGGCTTATTGTGGACCGCTTTGCACAGGTCCTCGGCCTGGCAGTGATGCGCCAGGCCTTATTGCCATTGATCGAAATGCTCCGAAATTCGAGCTTGATTATGATATTGATTTTACCCCAATATACGAAGTGGGGAAACTCATTGAAAGATTAATGTTGTAGGCAAAAGCCTTGGTTTTATCGAAAGTTTCGCCATAGATTAGGAGAGACGTATGGCATCAGATTTTCCCAGCAAGTCTTACGCGCGTATCCAGGTTAGCCTCCCCCTGCCCGATCTGATCGAGGTACAGTTAGAGTCCTTCGAGCGGCTCAAGCAAGAGGGCCTGGGGGATCTTTTCCACGAGCTGTCCCCTATCGAGTCGTACAACAAGGGGATGAAGCTGTATTTTCCCAGCCGCACCCCTGAGTCTGATCAATGGGGACTGACCTAGTGGTTTGGTGAGCCCAAGCACACGCTTGACGAGTGTGTCGAAAGGGATTTGACCTACGCCAGCCCATTATATGTCTCGGTCCTCTTGGCTGGACCGGATGTACCCGAGCCAATCAAGCAGGATATTTTCCTGGGCGATTTCCCAGAAATGACGGAGAAGGGTACATTCATCATCAACGGAACCGAGCGGGTGGTCGTGTCCCAGCTGATCCGTTCCCCAGGTGTCTATTTCGAAGCTCCAGTAGATCGCTCGACCGGGCGGCCTCTGGCAATTGCTAAGCTGATACCCGATCGGGGCGCCTGGATGGAGTTCGAAACTCGTAAAAGTGACTACCTTACCTTGCGCTTTAATCGCAAGCGCACCGTACCGATCACCATTTTCCTGCGAGCCTTAGCAGCTGTAGATGACGGTCTGCAAGATTCGCCTCTCAAAGAGGGGACAGACGAAGAGCTCCTGGAGCTGTTTGGTGATGTGGACAATAATCCTGACCGGATGTACATCGCTTCCACGCTCTACCAGGAACCCGAGTGGGATCTCAGTGGAAATTTGACCATCGCTCAGGCCGCTTTGCTCGAGTTCTTCAAGCGAATGCGTCCTGGAGACCCGGCCACACTGGACAATGCTCGAGAGTTTCTCGAGGAGCAGCTCTTCGACCAGCGTCATTACGACCTGGAGCGTGTTGGGCGCTATAAATTAAACCAGAAGCTGGACCTGCAAAGCCGGGTGCCGATTTCCCATCGGATGATCACGAAATGGGATATCGTTCGCTTGGTGCGGCGCATGATCCAGATCAATAACGGCACCCAGGCAGCCGATGATATCGACCACCTGGGCAATCGCCGCGCCAAAACTGTTGGCGAGCTGATTCAAAACAAGTTGCGCATAGGTTTGCGCCGTATGGAGCGCGTGATTAAAGAGCGCATGTCCATCCGTGACCAGGACCAGCTCTCGCCAATAACTCTCATTAATATCAGGCCCGTGGTTGCTGCCTTGCGCGAGTTCTTTGGCTCCAGCCAGCTTTCGCAGTTCATGGACCAAACAAATCCGCTGGCTGAGTTGCGCCACAAGCGAACCCTTTCGGCGCTCGGTCCGGGCGGCTTACGGCGAGAGCGGGCCGGATTTGATGTACGTGACGTGCACCACTCCCACTACGGGCGGATCTGCCCAATCGAGACGCCTGAAGGTCCTAACATTGGTCTGATCGGTCGACTGGCTTCCTTTGCCCGTGTCAACGAGTATGGTTTCATCGAAACGCCATACCGGCGGGTGAGACGCGCCCTGGGGATCCAGGATGAACGCCTGGTTGGTAGAGCGTTGGCAGAGAACCTGACCGATCCTCAAACGGGTGAAGTCATCGGCAGCGAAGGTGACCGGATTACACCAGAAATGTTTGAAGCCATCGGCAAGCTTGATAAGGCAGAGGTTTTAATCGTCCCGTTTGTGACGACAGAGATGGAGTATCTGTCTGCAGATGTCGAGGACCGCTTCGTTATCGCTCAGGCAAATACGCCTCTGGAAGAGCATGACGAGTTTGTACGCCGCAGGATTTCCTCGCGCTACCACTCGACCTTTATCTTTACATCGCCCACCTCCATCGATTATATGGATGTGGCTCCG
>CAZAQS010000291.1:0-5943 GCA_964486825.1 uncultured Anaerolineaceae bacterium
CCCTTAGATGGTTCATATACCTTTTGGCAGCCTCTCTTTTCCCGGGTTGTTTGTATTCAATTTCCGCATTGACGACGAACCCATCCAGCTTTAGCTGGCGGATGCGGTGGATGGCCATATTTGCTTCTGCAAGTGGAGAATCCCCATATACATATTGCCATCCCCAGGCTTGTATTCCCTGCGCGCGCAAGGATTGCACTAAAAGCATGGCCAGGTCGACCTTACTCGATGGATCGACGTTATAAGCGTAATCCCGGTCTGCTACTTTTACCAGTACGTGGGTCATCCTGGCGGCTCGCGCCAGGGCTGCGATCGCGGCGGTCTCCCCTCTTTCGCAGCGAGCAACCTGCCAGACGTACATCCCCTTGCCCTTCAACGACATGCTCAGTCTCCTCTTCTAATGGCCAAGGCAATTGCCCGGTCCATTGGACCTCCAGAATCGAAATCCCGATAGGTATTACAGGTGCATGAGCCATGCCTGATTTTGATGAAATAGACATCTGGAAAGCGAATCTTGAGCCAACGTCAGGAATTATGCCGAGCAGCAGTCGGGATTGCTCAGGGACTGTTCAAAGCCTGGCGCATGACCTCCACCACTCCTTCCCGGTTCGGGATCAGGACCTGAGAACCCTGGGTGTTGCGCCAGGCGGTGACATGCTCACGGCCGATGAAGAATTGTTGGATCCGGTCCGTGTCGCTCAGGCGGGCGGCAGTTGGCAAAAGAGGTGTGATATCCTCGAGGGTCAGGTTGGTGGTTACATTCTTCCGGTAAATATCGTACAGCTGAGGCGCTTTAGTTATAGCATCCAGGCTGAGCATTTTTACCAGGATGGCTTTGACAACCTCTTGCTGGCGCCTGGTACGCTCAAAATCGCTGCTCGTGTAGCGCGAGCGAACGTACCATAAGGCAGTTTCCCCATCCATATGCACGCTCCCCGCCGGGACCGAATACCGGCCATGATTATCCCGGTGATCCGTTAATCCTACCGCCACCTGGACATCGATGCCGCCCAACTGGTCGATGATGTCCGAAAAGGACCAGAAATTTACCATAACAAAATAATCTGGCCGTACGCCAAAATTGTATTCCATGGTAAGCGCCAGCTGGGGGAAGCCGCCGCGGGCGTGAGCAGTGTTCATCCGCTGGACTGTCCACCCCGGGATATAAACGTACAGGTCACGCGGGAAGGACGTGATATTGACCGTCCCATCGACCGTGTTAATGGTTACCAGGAGCATGGTGTCGGTCCGGAAGCCACCTTCATTACGGCGTTCATCGGATCCCAGCAGCATAATATTCACCTGGCCTGGTGGCTGGGGTAGCAGCCCCACCGGTCCTGGCAAGTTTATATCCGGCCAAATCGTCGGGCCAGGGTAATCTTCCCAGGTCTTATAGATCAGGTAAGGTATACCTGGGGAACCGGGCAGGCCAGCGACAACCTCTGGCGTTGGCGTTATGGTAGGAACCGGAGTGGGGAAGGATGTGGGGATATAGGTCGGGGTAGGCGGCAGGGGCATAAATGGGGTCGCGGTCGGGGTTGCACCTGGGTCTGCCTGCACGAGCAGCGATCCGGAAACGGCCACGATAGGCTCCGGCAGCTCGATGCTCACCGAGTTTTGTATTGAACAAGAAACCAACAATATAGTGATGAAAACCAGGCTGGTTCTCTTACGGGCGGTCATGGTTATTCTCCGAGGTCGTTAATGTCATTAGCGATAATTAGAAAGAGGTTTGCAAGAGTCAGACTATTATGGCTCTACCGATTCGCCAGGCTCTTCCGTCGCGACCGGTGTATCAGTGGGGACAACTGTTGGAGTGAAGGTCGGGACTGGTGTTGGCGGCGCTTGTGTTGGCGCGGGTGAAGGTGTGGGCGGGATGGTTGAGGTTGGCACGGGCGAAGGGGGCGGGGCCGTCAGGGTCGCGGTGGGTGGCGCCACGGTCGGTGTAGCTGGCTCAATGGTAGGAGATGCCTCTACCTGGGTCAGTGTAGACGTGGGAGGCGCTGAAGTGGGAGGTAGGAATGGTACATACAGCTTTTGCCCATTGCGGATTAAGCTAGAGCTCCCCAGGCAGTTTGCATTTTGGAGTTGGGCCACCGTTACTCCTAAGTCCCTGCTAAGCCGGTAAAGTGTATCCCCGGCTTTTACGGTGTAGATCGTCCATCCACGCGGCGGCGGTGGACAATCGTACGAGGCCGAGGTAGGGATTGGTGTCGGGTTCACATCTGGAACATATAAAAGGGTCCCTGGGATCAGGGTTTCGATGAATAAACAGTTAGCTTGCATCAAGGCATCTTCGGTCGAATTATATTTTTCTGCCAAGCTTCTCAAGGTATCTCCGGGTTGTACTTGTAGTGTCAACCAACCTCTTGGAACAGGACAATCTGTGGGCGGCGTTGCACTTAAAGTAGCCGTTGCTGAAGGGGTAAATGTCGGTGAAAGAGCTGGAGTGGGGGATCCGACACCGGCTGTATGCATTGCCTGGGTGGGCGAAGGTGTTTCAGTTTGCGTAGCAGCCAGCGTAGGGGGAACTACCGGGCTTTGGAAAGCCTGTGTCGTCTCCGTCGCCACTGGCGAAGGAAGCAGCGCTACCCGCTCCAATCCTTCCGTCAACGCCAGAGAAAAGCTTCCCAGGACGATGCTGGCAGAAAGCAGGGCAGCCACAACCCCGAGGAGCACCTGGCGCATATGATTCATGCCAGCAGGCCTCTCTCGTATTCTGACTCGGGCTCAGCATGTACAGGCAGCAAGACGCTGAAGGTTGAGCCGCGACCCAGCTGTGTATCGATCCAGATGCGCCCTTTCTGAGCTTCAACCAGGGCTTTCGCGACCGCCAACCCGATGCCGGTATCTCCTACACCCTGGATCGGGGTGTTGCCTGCCCGGTACAGGCGGGAGAAAATACGCGGTAGATCCTCCGGAAGGATGCCCTCCCCAGAATCGGTCACCTGGAGCAGGATAAAATCTTGATCGCTTTTTTCCCTCGTCAATCTGGCATGCAAGGAAATCTGGCCTTCTGCCGGTGTTGCCGATCCGGCATTTTGAAGCAGATGAAGCAAGATCTGCTGAAGGGATTCGCGGTCCGCGCTTATCCCGGGTAGTTTTTCAGGCAGATCAACCCTCAAGGCGATATCCTTCTCCCTGAGCTGTGACATGCTCAAGGCGATGGCTTCATCGATGACCGGACTGAGATCCACGCTCTGCTGATCACCGGCCTGACTTCCACTTTCCGTGACCACTTTTTCCATCAGCTCATCAACCAGAGCGCCCATTCGTTCTGTCGAAGCCCTGACGCGCTCCAGGAACTTTCGTTGTAAAGCCCCTAAAATACCGATCGACTCTCCCAACAAGAGGTCTGTATACCCGATGATGGATGACAAAGGTTGGCGCAGCTCTTGAGATATAGAGTTGATCTGCTCCACTTTCCCCGATTCCAGAGGTGTTTTGGAAGGATGGCTCTCCAGCTCCAGATACTTCTGGTCTTTTTCGAATATTATTTTTTTAAGGTGTGCAATTTCTTCTAATGCAAGACGTAATTCGGCTTCTAAATGTTCCACTTCTGTTGTGGAAGATGCCTTTGCTTTTTGACCCGCTTGAAGCCGTTTGATCTCCGCTTGTAGCTCAGCGATATAGGACTGCTCTGGAACCTGTTGGTTGGCTACCAGGGCTGCCAGGCTCTCCGAGCGAGATTGTTCTTGAGTAGATGTATGCCGGGCCTCTTCAAGCTGTGCACCCAACTTATTCCTTTCGCTTTTTACGGATGCAAAAAGCGACTGCAGCTTCGCCAGTTCGGCCCGTACTCGCTCCAACTCTTTATCGAGGTATATATCATCAGCAGTGTGTTCGAATACCTGGGATATCGACTCTGCCATTGTGGCCAGGCGTTCCTGGTCCGTTTGGGTAAACTCTTGCCCGGTCCCGTCGGAAAGCAGGATCAGGGCATCGAAACCAGTACCCGGCCCGTAAACAGGTGTGGCCAGCAGGTGGGCGGAGCCTGAGAAGCCCAGGGCGGGAGCGAAGTCTGGAAGCTCGTTGGAGGCAAGCTCCGCCGGCATCCGTAATACTTCTCCAGCCCGCAGGGAATGGATCAGGGCCGGGGCGCTGCTTTCGTTGATTATTTTTTCAGGGATGGAGCGGTCCGTACGCCGGTCGTACCCGGACTTCACGGTTAATAAATCCTGCTGCGGTGATAGCGATACCAATACGCAGGCATCCGCCTGCATGATTTTGGAGATTCCCTCGGTGACCTGGTGGTGGATGGCCTCCATGGGTGTACCATGGGGCAAAGGCGCGAAAACCCCCAGGCTCGGGTACTCAAGGGCTGGGTCAGAAGCGCTGAGCTCACTGCCCATTCTGGCGCGTCCTGGCAGGCGTTGCGCTAGCACCAATAGGAGCGGGTAGGCAGCCATCTGTGACAGGCGTACTGCTCCCGGGTAATCTCCGGCCGGCAGGGGAGCAACCAAATGGGAAATATACCCGATGAGGAATAATCCCATCATGGCCAGGGCCATCCCCCAGCCGTCATGCTTCCGCAGGATGACCATGATGGCACCCAGCAGGATGACAAGTATGGAAAATACACCACCCAGCAGGTCGGGTAATGAGCCGTTGTAGGCGGCCTCGGGACCTTGATCAAGCCACCAGATCAGGCTGATCACAAAAAAGACCAGCACGAGCATACCCAGCAACAGCGTACCTGCGTCTCCAAAGCGCTGGCGTGTGGGGAAAGCCCACAGCCAGACAACCACCACCAGGCTGAACAGGCTGACGGCTCGATCAATCGGAGGTAGGATATCGGCAGCCGTAAGCTGCTCCCAGGCCAGGCCTGCGCTGACGAACAAAGCCAACCGCAGGAGCAGCAACAGGCTTAGGCCAAGCACCAGGCGGCGTGCATGCGGGAACTCCTTTTGCTGGATTTGCACCAAGGCCGACTGGAGGGCGCCTGCTATAGAGAAGGCCAGCACCAGGTGATAAGCTAAATTACCCGGATTGGTGGTTAGGATCGTGAATACAGGTTGGAAGAAAGACACCATGCCTACTGCACCTTTCGGGAGGGATTATAGCACTAAGATATGGGGGAAATTATTTAAACTGCTGAGAGTCCCATTTTACATGATTTACCGATTCTTAGTACCCCAATAGGTAGATGCAATATTCATGCTACGGTAGAGGTTGACAAAAACCGAATCCGGGGTAAAATAGCATCCGCAAGCCGAAGTGGCGGAATTGGCAGACGCGCTACGTTCAGGGCGTAGTGAGCTTACGCTCATGTGGGTTCAAGTCCCACCTTCGGCACAGGAGAAACTGCATATTCCCTCCCACGTGAAAATGGCGGGAGGGTTTTTGTTGCCTCCCAAAAAGCCGGGTAGAAAATACTTGCGCGAAATTCCGCCCTACGGTAATATGGATGCATGACACGTTGGCTGCCGGGTTGGAGATATATCCTGATCGTCGTTGGGTTAGTGGTCCTGGTGTTATTGATCATGGACTTTAACAGCCGTATGGAAGAATGGCGGCGGCTGACAGTGCAAAAAGAGCAGGTCAGCGCCCAGGTGACCAGCCTGGCGGCAACCAATGCTTATCTGGAAGGCCAGATTGCGTATGCTACTTCAGAGGCAGGAGTTATGGAATGGGCTTACCAGGATGGGCACTGGGTGCGCTCGGATGACTACCTGGTCGTTCCGTTATCACCGGGTGGGAGCGGGGCGCCAACTCCGGTCCCCGCGCCCGTGGTGGTGCGCGAGCCAGTGGAGAATTGGCAGCTCTGGTTGTCGCTATTTTTTGATCTAAGATAAGCCAGCTCTAATTTTCACATTGCCTTGACTCCCCATAACCTGCGTGCTATAATTTGCCTTCGGTCGCAGGCAGGGTAGTGGCTGCCTGTGCCGACAATCGATGCGGGGTGGAGCAGTGGCAGCTCGTCGGGCTCATAACCCGAAGGTC
>CAZAQS010000292.1:0-5897 GCA_964486825.1 uncultured Anaerolineaceae bacterium
TTCTCACGGGCAGCGCAGGCAATCTGAGCGGGTGGGCTGCCAGCCTCGAGACGTCCGGGTCTGGCACAGCTTTCTTCAACATCATTGCTTCCTACGACGGCGTCAGCGTGCGTCCCGCGGAAGGCCTGCTTACACCATCTGAACTGGATGCGCTGATCGCCTGACGATCGAACGCGGCGGAAAAGTCTCCTGTCGCGACGACCCCGACGGCAGCCGCAGCCCTTATGAGCTGAACATCACCCTGTATGATGTGCTCAACCCTCCCGAAAGCTGTTCCTCACTCGAGAGGGTACAGCTCTTCCTGGCCGCACAGGCGATTATACTTAGCCTAGCTGGCGTAGCCAGGATTTACACCCTAAGCCTATTGGTACTTCCAACTGCCAGCCTTGCTTTGCCGAGGCCGGGTATCCGCGGTCTCTCAATTGAGAGAAGTTCCAGCTTGACCGTCTGGAGCGCCTGCTGGGCGACAGCAGCCGGCGTGGGACACAGGTCTTTACTGACTATCGCCGCCTGCTAGCTGTATGCCGTGGTCAGCCAGCGTTCCATGCGCTGGGCGTATAGAGAGTCCTGGATGTGGGAAAAGGAGTTGTCTGCCTGCTGCGCACCCCGTCCGAGGAGGGAAATCCTGTATTGTGCCTGGTGCATGTTCCCGGACAGGCGCAGCGCGTCCAGCTGGATCTGCAGGAGAATGCCTGGCAGGGAAGAAGCCTGCGAGGACCTGCTGGGAGACAGCCCGCTGAAGGCCCTGAACGAGACATTAGACGTGTCGTTGAAAGCTTACGGGTTAATGTGGCTGGCTGCCCACTACTCAAAATCGCTGGTGGTGTCTTTCGTCTGCGCTGGCTGCCGGTCCAACTGACGAGACATCATTTATCCAGGATCAGCGGCAAGAAAATGACCCGTAAGATATTATTGCCTCCGCCGCCATCCAGGATGGTGCCAATCGCTTCCGCGTCAAAGATGAGCGCGTTGGTGCTTGTGGATAGATTTATAAAAAAATGTTCGTCTGGTTCCGGAATGCTGTCGGGAAGAACGGTAACAGTAATCGTTAAAGATTGAGTTCCGACGGGGAAGATCAGCGTACCGCTGGTGGATACATAGTCGTAGCCCTCTGAACAAAATGAAAGATCACAACCTTTTGCCGTACCGTCCATCGTTTTATAAGTGACCGAGACCTCTTGTACTGTAGTTCCAGGCAGGCTGACCAGAAACTGGATGGATTTCGTCTCACTGATGCTCTCCTCCCCTGCCGCGTCGGCAATGGAAAGCTGCACCATTTCAAATGCACCAATGTCGCACCGGTCTCCCTGGGGCCGGGCTGCTCCGCGCTGATCGGTATCAGGCCATAACTGCATATCCCCGGCATCCAATGCCAGAGAGTATGGGAGCAGGGCATAGGTGCTTGTTGGCCCACCGTTCCGGGCCAGCGATGCCAGGCCAGGGTCGAGGGGAAACTTCTCGCTGCCCATTTTGTCCCCCTCTTTCAGGTCCGTGGAATTGGAGAAGCAGCTATCCCGGACTCCAATTAGGTTGTATCCCTGGGAAAACACCAGGCCTCCTATTCTGGCGCAATCCACCGTTGCAGGGCTGGAAGCTGCCGTATTGCCTGCCATAATGGTGTTATGGAAAAAAACGGGGAGTCCATCTGTGGCAAGACCCCCACCTGTGTATGCGGAATTCTCTTTAAACGTGTTGCTCTGCAGGCGCATTTCGGCTGCACCCGGTCCGGTGTATATGCCTCCACCTGTACCTAAAACAACTATTTCCCCATTCTCCTTCGTTTCCGCCCGGTTTTTGGAGAAAGTCACATTCAGCAGGGTATGGAGGATATTTGCTGCCGGGTCTGGTTGTGTAAGATTGGCAATGGCACCACCTGCCCAGGATGCTGAATTCCCTGCAAACAGGCTTTTGGTAACGGTCAATGCCGCCGAATCATAGAGAGCAATTCCACCGCCATTATGGGCGGCTGTATTGCTGCTGATCTCTGTTTCAATAATTGTCAGGCGTCCCCAACCAGAATTCGTTACCCCTCCCCCATTTGTTTTCACAGAGTTGCCATATATCTTGCTGTCTTCTATGTGCAGGCTCCCGTTGAGGTTGACAATCCCGCCTCCACTGTCGATATCTGTATGCGCGAAGATCTGGCTGGCATAGATCTCACCCGTGCCTTTGGTATAGATGCCGCCTCCATAGCGGGCTGAGTTGTTCCAGATTTGGGTATTGCCAGAGATAATAAAATTCCCTTCACTGTAAAGAGCTCCCCCATCCGAAATCAGCGTGGAACTGACTGCATCGGTTGCTGTGATAGTGAACGGCACTTCCGCCCGATTGATCCATAGCTTGCTGGCGTTAAGAAACAGATTGCCGGCGAAGTGTACGTGGACAGCGCCACCAAAATCCCCGCTGTTTCCGAAAAATCTCGTATTGTTCACAGAAGCTGTGGCTTTGCCCCCGACATCAAGACCGCCCCCGCCTTGGTTGTCTTCGGTACCAATCGTGCAGCCATGAGCTGCCCCTGCAGATATCCGCAAACCCGACAAGGTCAGATGTCCCGGCTTCTGGACATCGAATACGCGGTTGCTGTGGCCCCCGCTCAGGATGATGTTGCTCCCAGGCGTACTTAAAGTAGCCGAGATGACCATTGGATCTCTGGTAATTGTAATCTGCCTGGAAATCGTCAGCGGCTCAGATAGATAGATTGGGTAGTAATAATCTCTTGGCCCACAGTCAAATCCTATCGTAGAACCTGAGTAACCAAATAGGTCGGCGCGCAGTGCGCTTTCGGTGCAGCTCTCTGAACTTCCACTGCCTACCACACCATCTGGAACACTTATAAAAACGCGGTCTGCGGCGGTGACAACGCTTCCTGTGGGGGTTGCCCCAGCAGCAACCGCAGCAGACTCCATGTCCCTGTCTACTGTCATCCAGCATTCATAAGGATAAGATCCTCCTGGGGAAATCGTGCCTGGATTCTGGTCTCCGCAGTCTGAATCTATGATGGTCACATTCAGAGGAGTGTTTCCCCGGTTCCAGACTGTCGTTGTGATGGGAACTTTATTGCCTGCGGATACAACCGTCTCACCGGCAGATCGCACCACATCTAATGCCGCTGCAGCAGGCCGGATTTTGAGGGCAATGTCCTCTTTCAGCCCCGTGATGTGGATTTTCAGATCTCCAGATGGTAAAGTCGGCTCAACAGTGTTTTGATAGATTTGATATTGAGGATCAACCTGGTATGGGTCCCACCACTCTATGTAATACGGGGCGTTACTTAATAGACCGGTGACAGTTATGTAACCATTGACGAGCAAATCAGATTCGTGATTGCCTTTTCCACAGTCCCACTGCCAGTCATGGGTGTAATTCCACCAGGTGTTTTTACTGTTCTGCACCCACAGATAGGTTGCCGCTTCATCTCTCAGTCCCATTACGCGTAAGAATGGATCATCGGAACACAGAGCATCCGAGCATACAAGACCTTCTGGAGCAGCATATGGCTGATTCAAAGACAAAACAGGGGTCATGTGGGGTGGGTTTAGCGGCTTTAAGCTTCTTACTTGAATGCCGTCAATAAAGTTGCCGATGGAAGCATAATGCCGCCACCAGGCATAATCGGGCAGCCAAAAGTTGTGCCAGTGCCAGTGCATTCCTGCCAGCGCACCTCCGCTCATTAAGGACGACCAAAGCCCATTATGCAGATGAGTACCCCGATCATCCCACTCCAGCCAATCGGTATGTCCCCAATCTCTTCCTTCTCCTAAATCTTTCGTTAGGCCGAATTCTCCAATCACGACTGGTTTTTCAGGATAGATGGAAAGACTGTTGCTCGTGTAGTACCAGGCGAGGTAGGCCATATCGCGACCTTCTGGATCGGAAGGTTGGCTATTGCTCTTTCGTCCTTCCGTGTAGTAGAAGTGCATCTGGGCAAAGCTCAACGGTGCGTACAAACTGGTGTAATTTGATATATCTGACTGTGGATTGAACGTGGGGTTGAAACTGCCTGTACTGGTATCTACCATGTGCTGGTGTGCATCGTGTTCGTTGAAAAAGCTTGCCATCTCACTATGCCAGGTGCGCATCAATGCCCACTCAGTTTGTTTTGTGACTGGATCCTCAATGGAGTTGACGAACTCGTCAATTTCATTGAATAATTCCCAGGACATAATGCTGGTACTATATCCCCACCTGGCAATCACATAGCGGAACACGGATTGCTGGTGCTTTATGGCCTGTTCATTATCAAAAATGTCGTACCTGTCTGTTAGTACACCGCCGTTTGCTAGGTTGTAGAGATTGTGGTTCTCCCACATCTGAGGGGGATCAATAATCCTTTTTGCTGCAGTAAACTGGTGGCTGTCTTCCAGTGTCAGAATGAAGTAGATGCCTCGCTGTTCAGCTATTTCTAGTATCCGATCGAAATTCCAGGCATCCAGCTGGTTGTAGTTGCTCCCCAAAGTCGTATCCTGGAGGGAGAGGATTTTATCGGCAGTAAGTTTGGGAGAAGCAGGTGCTTCTCTGACGCTGTTCGTCATCCAAACCCTGGCCACGTTCGCATTGTTCGCATGCATACGGTTGAGATAGTATTCATAAGTTGAAATAGCCTGTGTGTCCGTTTCCCACCAGCCGAGGTTCATACCTAGACCGAGGAACGGGTCGCCTCGGCTAAACTTAAAGTAATGAAAATATGAGTAGTTGGGATCAAGACCGTCATCGCGTTCGATAAAGCCGGGAAGATCCGACTCGACGGCATCGAAGGTAAGCCAGACGGGATTGGCATTTATTCCACGCACTTTCGCTGTGATTTGAAGTTTGTAAGTACCAACTTCTCGGGGCGAAAAACGGATTTTCCACACTGGGTTTCCGACAGCGGTATGCTGCTCAACTGCGATTTCCGGCTGGGCGGCATTCACTCCCGAGACGGCATATTCCTGGTAGAAGAATCCTGGCTGCCTCACAATATGTCCTGTCTCTGGAGCAGTGAAGTAGCCATCCACCAGGATCTGACCGAAATCATAAGGATTTGAGTAATCACCAGCGACTTCAAAGGTGATCTCAAAACGCATGAAGCGAGGCACTTTTGCATTCGGATAGTTTGATTCGTTCGTGCCGATTACCTTTATAGTCGAAGCGGCAGAGCGAGACGCGGCCTGTTGCGAGAAACTATGTGCCAGCCCGCTAAGAAGGATCGTGATGATCAATCCTTGAAGCAGACTGCGAAGAAAAAGTCTGGTTAGGTTGTTCAGATATAAAGGAGAAAAGGTGCGGCTGCGAAACATAAACACCTCCACTTCGAACTGGACACGTGTGAGGCATCTCCCCCTATTAGCGATGAGAATATCATTCATTCTCAAGATTGTTTTGGATTATAACCAAAAAGTGATATCTCGATATCTTTATAACAAAATTTTTCGATTGTGTCAATATGCACAATAATATTACACAATAATATAATTTCACACGGCTTTCTTAAAGTCGAGAAAGGACTAGCCAAAAATGACCTTCTTCGGTAAATTAGTTTGACACCCAAACAAAAACCGAGGAAGGTCAAGATGGAGTCTAACACAAGCAACCCAAAAAACAAAGTCGATGTTCAACAGAGCGGTATGATCTTTGACGTCAGCAGCTTGTATGCCTTTCTGCTGAAGTTGACAGACAGGCGCAAGCGCCGCGGCATCCGCTACAGCCTGGCGACGATCCTGGTATTGCTGATCCTGGCTAAGCTGTGTGGGCAAGACAAGCCCTATGCGATTGCCGACTGGGCCCAAAATCGGAGCGAGTACCTGGTGGAAGCCCTGCGCTTGAAGCGAGCGCGGCTGCCTCATCACAGCACTTATCGGCGTATGCTGGAAACCGTTCTAGATGGGGACGAATTCGAGCAGGTGATGAGTGAGTTCATC
>CAZAQS010000293.1:0-5856 GCA_964486825.1 uncultured Anaerolineaceae bacterium
CCTACCGGGACCGTTACTTTCCTTTTTACAGATATCGAAGACAGCACCGGGTTGGCGCAGAAGCACCCTGCTGAAATGCCTTTGCTCCTTTCTCAGCATCATGCCATTCTGCGCCAATCCATCCAAGCACACCACGGGCACGTCTTCCGAATCATGGGGGACGCCTTTTGCGCTGCATTCTTTACCGCTACCGATGCACTATATGCAGCGCTTCAAGCACAACGCCAACTGCAGCAAGTAGCCTGGCACCCAGTGGCGATTAAAGTGCGCATGGGGATACACACCGGTCCTGCTCAAACCGGTGGCGTCGAAGAAGTAGCAGGCGATTACACCGGTTACTTGACGCTGACACGCGTCCAAAGGATCATGTCTACCGCCTATGGGGGACAGATCTTGATTTCCAGCGCAAGCGCTGAACTGCTACGGGGAGAACTTCCAGAAAGCGTCGAGCTGCGCGACATGGGTGAGCATCGCTTGAAGGGGCTGCTGACCCCTGAGCGTCTTTGGCAGGTGACCGCCCCTGATCTGCTCTCCGAGTTCCCTGCACTTAAATCGCTTAATGCCATACCGAATAACCTGCCCGTGCAGACCAATAGTTTTATAGGACGCGAGCACGAACTTACGCAAACCAAGGAACTGCTCACGAGCACCCACCTGCTCACACTTATCGGTCCTGGCGGCACCGGAAAAACCCGGCTTACACTGCAATTGGCTGCAGAAGTCCTTCCAGAGTATACTGATGGAGTCTGGCTGGTAGAGCTGGCCCCGTTGACCAACCCGGCGCTGGTGCTGCAAACCACTGCGGCAACATTAGGCTTGCGGGAGATCCCAGGGATGTCATTGCAGGACTTGGTGACGCGTTATTTGTGCGACAAACACCTGGTGCTTATCCTGGATAACTGCGAGCACCTGGTAGAGACCTGCGCAGTGCTGGCCGATCGCTTTCTACACAGCTGCCCCAATTTGAAGATCCTCGCAAGCAGCCGGGAGGCGTTGGGTATAACGGGCGAAACCGTATACCAAGTGCCTCCACTCGCCTTGCCAGACTCGGATGGCCTCGCTGCAGAGACGCTCGGCCGTTCTGAGGCCGTGCAGCTCTTCGTTGAGCGAGCAGCCGCTGTCAAGCCGGGTTTTGGATTAAATGATCACAATGCGTCTGCTGTTGCTCAAATTTGCCAGCGGCTGGATGGCATTCCACTAGCACTAGAGCTGGCGGCAGCGCGGGTAGGAATGCTCACTACCCAACAAATCGCCGCCCGTTTGGACGACCGATTCCGCCTTCTGACAGGCGGCAGCCGGACAGCTCTGCCACGCCAGCAAACCTTGCGCTCCTTGATCGATTGGAGCTACGATCTGCTCTCAGAGATGGAACGCCTGCTGTTCTGCCGCCTCTCGGTGTTCGTTGGCGGCTGGTCGCTCGAAGCCGCAGAAGCGGTTTGCCCTGAACTGGACGTGCTATCGCTGTTGGCAAGGCTTACACAAAAATCACTGGTGGTCGCTGACCAAAGCGTGGACGAGGCTACAACGCGATTCCGGCTTCTGGAAACGATCCGCCAGTATGCTCGTGAAAAACTGGAGGAGTATGGGGAAACACAGGAGATTTCCAGCCGGCATGCCAGGTTCTTCACACGGCTTGCCGAAGAAGCGGAAGCGTTTTTACGTGGAGGTCCGGAAATCATCTATTGGTTGCAGCGCCTGGAAATTGAACACGGGAATTTACGCGCAGCTCTGGACTGGTGCTTATCCGGCGGCGATCGATCCCTGGGGGCGCAGTTAGCCGGCTCCCTGACGTTTTTTTGGTTCCGGCAAGACCATCATTCTGAAGGTCGTAATTATCTTGAACAGGCCTTGAAGGCGAGCGATCGAGCTCCCACTCATGTCAAAGCAAAGTTGTTTGTGTCAATCGGGACCCTGGATTACATCCGGCAGGAGTTAGTGGCTTGCTTTGAAGCGTATCAAAAAGCAGCCAGCCTGTACCGGGAGGTTGATGATCCTGCAGGTTTAGGTTCGGCTCTGGCTTTTTATGGGGGTATCTTGGGCATGCTTCACCCGTCTCGATATTCCGAGGCGGTTTCGCTCTGCTATGAAGCGTTGGACATCCTGCGAAAGATCGATGATAAGCCCAGGATTGTTCAAGCGCTCAACTTTACAGGGGAAATGTTTAGAACGCGTGGAGATTATAAAAAAGCGAAGGCAGTTTATGAAGAATGCCTGTCGTTAGCCAGGGAGATCGGGGATTTGCTCCGGGAATCGATGATATATCAAAATCTGGGATTTGTCGCCATACGCGAAGGAGACTACCAGCGGGCAAAGGATCTATGCAGCCAGGGCATACGACTGGCTCTTCAGATAAAATCAGCCTCTCAGGTTGCGGCAACCATCATGGTGATGGCAGGCGTGTATACGTCTCAATCCCCTCCGGAGAAGGGTGCACGACTGATGGGTGCTGGTGAAGCGATGCTCGAATCGAGCGGTGTTGTCCTGCAGCCAGCGGATAAGATCGAAATTGTGCAGTACCAATCTGATCTGATCGAACTCTTAGGCGAGAAAGCTTATGAAGCGGCGTATGTAGAAGGTCGCATGATGAAATCGGAAGTCGTGATAGCCACCGCACTGGAATGATCCATTGGAATCCTGGAATAAGAGTTTTCCGTGAACTTGTATCAGGTAGGGTAATGAGATCTTGGGTGACCGGTAGTACAAGACAACTGGTACCATTAAGTCTTGCGACTCACCTATATTGTGATATCTTCACATACCTTACGTATTTCGCTTATGACGGACATAATAGCCCTATGGAACAGAGTTCATATACACTAGCCTTCGAGTATGCTCTTAATCAGCTCGAACAGAAACTACCTGGCTTTTTAACCTACCACAGTTATTTCCATACCGTGCGAGAAGTGCTCCCCGTTTCCAGGCGGCTGGCGCAGGAGTGCGGGGTGCCGGATGAAGATTTACAGCTGCTCGAGCTTGCGGCCGTATATCATGATATCGGCTACCTGCACAATATACAGGAACACGAGCAGGCGAGTGCCAAGGTTGCGCAAGAGGTCTTGCCGGGTTTTGGATTATCCAAAGCAGAAATCGAGACGATTACGAGCATGATCCTGGCAACCCGGCTTCCCGCCAAGCCCACCACCTTATTAGAAAAAATACTGGCCGACGCAGACCTCTTCGTCCTGGGAGGTGAAGACTTTTTCAACCGCAGCGAGGATCTGCGGCGCGAGCTTTCCGCACGCGGTCAGGCTTACCCCTTAAAGAAATGGTACGAAATTCAGTTGGCTTTCATGGAAGAGCATGCGTATTTCACACCTGTAGCCGCTGAGCTTTGCGGTGAACACAAAAGAAGGAATATCCAGGAGCTGAAACGCCTCCTGGCTGAGCTGAAGGATTGAAGATGAGGATGAGCAGAGCGATTCCCACCGGTTTTCGCGAGCAGCTTTCCATTTCCCGGCTGCTGCCTAGCCTGATGACGGGCGTGATCATCGTGCTCGTGGATGTCTCGCTATTCATCTCCATGGCGGCCTTGTTATTTAACGGCATTTTAGCCAGCTATCTCCCGAATGGGATCGGACTTTTCTTCTTCGGAGCAGTGGTATGTACCTTCCTGGTGGCTTTGCTGAGCTCCTACTCTGGGATGATCTCGATCCCACAGGATGTCACGGCGGTGATCCTGGCGATTATCGTGGCGGGGATCAGCTTTCAAATGGCGCCGGCTGCCAGCCAGGAGAGCATTTATATCACCGCGGTAGTTGCCATCGCAATCACGACCCTGCTGACCGGAGGGCTGTTCCTGCTGTTAGGCTACTTCAGGCTCGGCAACTTGATCCGCTTCATTCCCTTCCCGGTGATCGGCGGATTCCTGGCAGGCACGGGCGTGCTACTCGTCAGAGGCGCCCTGAGTGTGATGTCAGGTATGCCCCTCTCGCTGTCGAGCCTGGATTCGTTTCTCTCGTCGTCGGGGCTGTTACAATGGCTGCCAGTCAGCCTGTTGGGTTTCAGGATGCTGGTTCTTCTCAGGCGCTTCAAACATTTCTTAATCATCCCGGGTATTGTAGTGGGCGCGTCGATTGTCTTTTATGTACTGATCTATGCAGCCGGCCTGACAATTGCCCAGACGATCCAAGCCGGGTTATTATTCGAACCCTTTCCTGCTGGAACGCTCTTTAAACCGCTTACGTTGAGCAGTTTTACCCAGGTGAACTGGACGGCAGTTCTCGGCCAGAGCAGCAACATTGCCATCGCCTGCCTGATCGCAACCATCTCCTTGCTGCTGAATGCTACCAGCATCGAGCTGGCTGTTGATCGAGAGATCAATCTGAACCAGGAGCTGCGCGCCGCCGGTATCTCTAACTTGGTGGCAGGTTTAGGCGGCAGCCCGATCGGATTTGCAGCTTTGAGTTTCTCGGTTCTCAACCAGAAGCTCGCAGGCGCCAGCCGTTTGACCGGCATCCTTGTCGCTCTACTGTTCGGCGCGTTGATCTTATTCGGCGCGCCGGTTGTAGAGTTGTTTCCGGTGCCCGTGCTGGGCGCCCTGCTGCTCTTCCTGGGCCTGTCCTTCGTTGCCGAATGGCTGTACGACGGCTGGCGCCGGCTTTCAAAGGCCGACTACGCCATCGTGCTCATTATTATGGTCACTATGAATATTTGGGGGCCTCTTGCGGGGGTCGGTTTAGGGATCACCCTGGCGGCGGCCTTATTCGTTTTGAAATACAGCCAGGTCAAAGTTATCAAGCACGCCCTGTCCGGGGAGGTCTACCACAGCACCGTAGACCGGCAGGCAGACCACCGGGCCTACCTGCGCAAGCACGGCCGCACCATTCAAATCTTCGAGCTGCAGGGATATCTGTTTTTCGGGACAGCCCAATTTCTATTGGAAGAGGTCCGCAAGCACGTCTGCCTGCCCGGGCGCACCTCTGAATATATACTTCTCGATTTCCGGCAGGTGAGCGGCTGTGATTCATCGGCTGTAACCAGCTTCCAGCGCATCGCACAGCTTGCGGAGAAATTCAACTTCATCTTAGCCTTCACCCACCTGCCGCCATCTCTGCGCGAACAGTGGCACAAGAACGGGATATCGGGGTTTGATCCCGGAACGCCCAGGGAAAAGCAGGCCATCCAACGCGGCGACCCTCCAACGGGCCGGATCACCTTCTTCGCGACCCTGGATAACGGAGTGGAATGGTGTGAAAACCGGATCCTGGAAGCGGGTGGGATCGAGATCATCGAACCCAGCGTGCCCCTGTTGGCTGCGCTGAGCCGTTTCACAGCTCCTGGATTAGACCCCACCCGGCTCCTGGGATACCTCGAAAAACTGGAAGTCGACCCGGGCTATATCATGATGCGCCAGGGGGAGGAATCCGACGCGCTGTACTACCTGGAATCCGGATCCGCGGCCATCTATCTGGAACTACCTGATAAAAAGAGCACTCGCATACGCACCCTGCGCAGCGGTAGTCTGGTAGGTGAAGTGGGGTATTACACGTCCTCTCCACGTACAGCCACGGTGACGACCCTGGAGCCCTGCGTCCTTTACCGCCTGGCTTATTCGGATTTCGATGAACTCCAGGTTGGTGAACCGGAGATTGTGGCAGCACTACACCACTGGCTGGCAGCCCTGATGGCCGAGCGCGTCACTGACAACACCAAGATCATCAGCGCCCTGGCGAAGTGACACATAAGCGAAAGCCCAATTTGGCAGCTCGGCGATTCGAATACAGTAGTATAGCTGGGAACAAAGATCAACCCATCTACATCAAGGCGGAAGTGGTGGTCGAAGTCGAGGTGGACACGACCAACAACTGTTCCCACAAGCCAGACTTCCCCGAAGTGCTTGCTACACTTTTCAGTGCC
>CAZAQS010000294.1:0-5835 GCA_964486825.1 uncultured Anaerolineaceae bacterium
GCCTGGCAATAAAAAGCTATCCTTTCATAAGCAATTCTGCTATCCTTTTCACGGGTTGATGGCACTGGATAAGAGTTAAACATAATAAGGAACCCCTGAATGACGATACCCACCCTGGAGACAGCTTCTCCCACCCAGGTCCGGCAGCAGGCGCAACGTTTCGCAGATGCCTTGATGGCCAGCCCTGAATACATAGAATTCAACTCAGCCTCCGATCGCCTCGGCAAAGATCCTGTTGCCCAGGGCGCTATACAGGCTTTTCAGGCCAAGCAACGCGATATGCAGACCAAGGCGCAGCTAAATTCTGTCACCCAGGCGGACCAGGCCGAGCTGGAGCAGCTCCACCAGGCCCTCATGGCCCAGCCGGCGGTCGGCGCTTACTTCGAGGCCCTGGACGGATTTACCCGCCTCTGCCAGGCGGCGGCTGACGGCATCTACGAATACACCCACCTGAACATCGCTTCGGCCTGTGGCGGCGGATGCTGCGGGTAGAGGAGCACTCATGACAGACACGACCCCCATTCTCAACCCCGACTTGCAGGCTGCCACCCACGCTCTCGGCCAAAGCCTGGAAGCTTCCGAACCCTTCACACGCTACGTACAAGCCCAGGCCGCCATGGATACAGACCAGGCTGCCGCCGACCTGCTGGACTTGTTGATCTCTTCACAAAACAGCTTCCGGATGCAGCAAAGCCAGGGCGGCGTTACCCAGGCCGACATCGACCAGCTCAAGACCATCCAGAAGAGCGTACAAGAGAACCCTGCTATCATGGAATATGCCAATTCTCAGAAAGCGGCAATCGCTTTCCTGAAAGAGATCAACCAGGAGATCAGCCAGCAGCTCGGCATGGACTTCGCTCTGATCGCCAAGCGTTCCTGTGGATAAGACCCCGAAAGCATACACTTTGGGTTAAACCGGATGAGCCTGTGGATGGATCCCCCACAGGCTCAAATTTTTAACCCACATTCCCTTTCACCCCTGTCAACGTATTTTAGGCCGACATACTGTTCACCTCCCCCTCTCTCCCTATCCCATCCCCTCCTGCTGCAGCGGCAGGATGATCCTAAACGTCGCTCCCTGCCCGGGCGTGCTGCTGGCTGTGATCACGCCCCCATGCCTTTCGAGGATCTTCTGGCAGATAGTCAGGCCGATCCCACTGCCCTGATATTCATTCTTAGGATGCAAGCGCTGGAAGGGCTGAAAGATTCGCTCGAGCGACTCTTTCTCGAAGCCTATCCCGTTATCCGAAATATTGATCTCCACCTCGTTTCCTGGAAGATATTTACACGTAATATGAACCAGAGGGGGCACTCCTGGGCGGGAAAATTTCAATGCGTTGTTGATCATATTTTGGAAGAGCTGGTGCATCTGCAGCGGGTCAGCCTCCACCGTTGGCAGCTGATCCAGGATCACCTTCCCTCCCGTCTGGCGCATCTGGATCTCCAGGTCATCCAGTACCGTCTTGATTACCTGGCTCAGGTTAACATCAACGTAAGGTTTGGCTCCGGTGGTCACGCCTGCCAGGGCCAACAGGTCCTCGATCATCGAGCTCATGCGCCGGGCCGCGTTCATCATCCGCTCCAGGTAATCCCTTTCCGTCTCACCAAGGAGCGGCCCAACCCGCTCGTTGAGCTGTTGTCCGAAGGCTTCGATTTTTCGTAGCGGCTCGCGCAGGTCATGCGAGGCGACAAATGCGAACTGCTCCAATTCCTGGTTGCTGCGTTCCAGTTGGCGAGTATAGTGCCGGATGGCCTCCTCAACTCGTTTCCGTTCCGAGATATCCACCGCCGAAGGGATCAGGTATTTAACCCGACCTTGTTCATCCAGCATCGGGGCAATCATAAAATCGAGTGGCATCAAGTATCCTCCCGCCATGAGCGCATTCACGTCAAAGCGAGAGGCCTGTCCCTGGGCAGCTTTCTGTACGGCAGAGCGTATCTCGGCCTGCACCTCTGGGGAATAGCTCCACCAGTAAGCCTGGTCGAAAGGCTTGCCCTTCACATCCTCTAAGGTGATCCCGGCTGCATCCAACGGGGCCCGGTTGGCCTCCACCATTGTCCCATCTGGAGTCAGCAGCCCCACGAATGTAAACAGGCTATCGAGAACCTCCCGCAAGTGCTGTTCGCTTTCCCTCAGGACGGCGTTCGCCTCCTCCAAAGCTTGCTCGGCCCGCTTCCGCTCGCTGATATCCCGGTTGACCGATACGTACCCGATGACTTTGCCCTGGGAATCATATACCGCGCTGGTAGACCCTTCCACGGTGATCGTCCGCCCGTCCCGAGTGTATTGGACCATATCCGCCATATACGCTCTCGCTCCTCGGATCTCCTCGATTGCCTCATCGCGCTGGGAGCGGGATATCTGGGTGCGGGTCACTTCGCGGGCCAGCTTCCCGAGCACTTCCTGCTCCTTCCACCCGTATAAATTTTCTGCGGCTTTGTTCCAGGCGGTGATGCGCAAGTCCAGGTCCGTAGCGATGATGGCGTCGTGTACGTTCTCCAGCAGTTGCGCCAGGTACTCAAGGTGCTCCTGCATTCGCCTGGACTCGGTCAAGTCAAAGGCCGCCACGGTCAGCCCCTCGATCTCTCCCTCCGGCGAGCGCACAGGCTCGGCAGTTACGTCGTAGATGTACGTCCCGCTCGGGTTGGGAAACTGGACCAGTTGGCGAGCCCCGCTTCCGCTCTCGAACACCGAACGCTCGAAAGCAATCAGCTCGGCTACCTCTTCGGCGGGGCGCAGCTCCTCATCCCGCTTGCCGATCATCTCATCAACCGTCATCCCTGGAGGTGGGTTATGGATCCAGGTATAACAAAGGTTCTTGTCGGTCTGGTATACCAGCAGCGGGGCGGTTTTCAATGCCACCTGTAAGCGGCGCTCGCTCTCTCGTAGCGCGTCTTCCGCTAATTTCCGTTCTGTGATATCCCTGTGGTAAACCTCCAGGCACTTATTATGCGGAAAGGCGTGGAATTCATACCAGCGGTTTAAGAGCTGGGAATATTGCTCGAAATGGGCTGGCTCTCCGCTCTGCATGGACTTCATTAATTGGTGGTAGGCTGGGTCTCCCACCACCTGGGGGAACTCCTCCCAGATGACCTTGCCGATCAGCTCACTGGCGGGCCGGCCCTGGAACAGCTCCCGCTCGGCTACTTCGTTGATCTCGATATAGCGCCAGTTCTCGTCCAGGGAAATGAACGGACCGGTGATATTCTGGAGGATATAGCGCAGTTTCTCCTCTTTGAGTACCAGTTCCTGCTCGGCCTGCTTGGCCTCCGTGATATCGTTCGTCACCACCACCCCGGCAAGGATCATCCCGTCCTTGTCATAGATCGGAGAGGAAGAAACGGAGAGTGTACGGAGCTCTCCATTGGCATGAACGACCTGGATCTCTTCGTCCTTCACCACCTCCCCTTTCATGACCGTGCGGGCCAGGGGCCATTCGTGAGCAAGGTAAGGAGAGCCGTCTGGGTGGAAGCCCTGGAAAATACTGTACTCGGAAACGCCTTCTAGCGGCACATATGGATGGCCAATTACCACTTCGAAGAGGTGGTTGGCCAGGATCGTCTTGCCGGATGGCGCAGCCGCGATACCAACCCCAGCCGGCATCTGCTGCAAGGCAGCCACCAGGAAGGCCCGTTCAGCTTCCATGTCCTTACGGGCGTTGACTTGCTCCGTGACGTCCTGTGTCATGATCAATACCCTCGCACTCTTCAGGGGGATATGTGTGAAATTGACCCAGGTGAAAGGCTCTCCCGGCCGGATCTGCAGAGGCCTCTCCTCCAGATAGACCTGATCCCCGGTATACAACACTTGCATCAGGTAGCGATAACCATCCTTTCCAGGAACATCTGGGAAAAGCTCTGCCAGGGTCTTGCCTTCCGGAGATGAGCCCGGATTGAAGGCCTCGAAGGCTGGGTTGGCTTCGACGACGTGTAAGTCTTCCCCCTCCACCACCGCGATCCCGATGGGCGCTTGATCTACGATGGCCTGGAGCAGCTCACGCTGCGAGCGGTTCTCCTCTAACGAATCCCGCAGTCGCTCCTCCACCTCTTTATGCTCGATGGCATAGCGGATGAAGCGTTCCAGGGTTAGCGAGCTGACTTCGTTCTTGGTCAGGTAAAGAGTGGCGCCGGCCTGCATGGCTTCCAGGTCGATATCATAGCTGCCTCGACCGGTGTAAAGGATGAAAGGTGATGGATAGCCCTTGCCTTCGAACTCCCGGATGAGCTGGATTCCGGTCTGAGAGCCCAGATCATAATCCACCAGCACAGCGTCGTAGCGGTTGGAATTGAGCAGCTCTTCCCCACTGGAATAGTTAGGCGCCCACTCCAGGACCATCTTGCTGTGCTGGGCGCCTTTCAACATCTGCTTGGTCAGGAAATAGTCATCTTCATCGTCATCAACCAGTAAAATTCGCCACGTGGCTAAATTAGCCATGGAATCCCCTCCGTTCAGGTCGGACCACAGATTATTGAATCCGTTCACGATCTGTTACGAACAGCTCCTCTTGGGTCCCCCATTGGATTGTAGAGTGGAATCCAATTATGACATAGCTTGTCGCTTTCGACAATATACTCCGCCAATCCCAACATGGCTTTCTCAAGATCGAGGTTTTACGGTAATCAGCAAGGTAAAGGCATCAGCGATATGACCTTCAAAGTAACGGCGAGCTTGAACGGCGTTATTGTAACCAGCCCGTTTGATCAAGCCCAAAACCAGATTATGGACAGTCGCCAAGATACGACCAGCAGCACCGATGGTCATGCGAGTGGCATCTTCGTGAAAAGTCACATCGCGACGGTAATGCAGACCCGTTTCGATCAGCCAATGTTGACGCCTGAGGCGCAGAACTTTTGCAGGAGAAGCCTGATGCCTGGCAAGGCTGGTAATGCCATACTCTGTTTCAGAGCTGGTTTTGTAAACCTTTCCCTGACGGATCCAATCAAACTGGCGTTTCAGGCGATACACTTGCCCCAGGCCGGGCCAATCGACATAATCATTGAGCATGGCGCTGGTTTCGATGGTCCGTTTTTCCAGTCGCCCATGTCCGAGATTGACTTTGTGGGCGCTCAAAAAATCGGTCGTGATCTTTCCGAAACCGGGTTTGGGCTTGTCTGGGGCGAACAAGCGCTGAATGTCTTCGTACAGTCGCGGTTGGTTCTCTTTTACTGGCCACAGATAATGCCCGCCTCGGGCGACAATCTGCTCAGAAATCGCCCGTTGGGTGTGCAGCGCATCCCCGGTAACCACCTTTCCAATCAGCGAAACCTCTCTCAGGGCTCTAGGGGCAGCTATGATCTCATTTTTCTTGTTGTCTACCACGCCTTGTGCTACTACCTGTTGTTGACTAACATCGTAAACGCTCAAAACGTAGTCGCTACTTTCTTGCCCTGCCAAGCGGGTGCCTCGCAGAACCTTGCCATCCATCGCCAGAACCTGCCCTTCCCCCGTCTGCTCTTGTTGGCTGTACTCTTGCGCCATCCGATCAAACTCGGCCTCCTCCAGTATATTTTGGAATATCCGCCGGATCGTATTGTGGTGTGGCATCCAAGTTCGTTTGAGCTTCATCTGCTTGGCCAACTCTTCGGCCTGGTTCTTGGCCCAATCGGCAATCTCCATCGGTCGGTCTTTTCCACACAACTTTGCCAGAAAGATGATCACCAGCCAGGTAGTCAGGCTGTATCGTTTACCATGCGCTTTGCGTGGGTCGCTGATTTTCTGAAAACGAGCATACAGGCTGCCTACATCATAGATAACTTCGTTTTCACTAATCTCTTGCCACGCTTTGAGTGCGCTATACTCCCTTTGGCCCTCCTCGGTGTTTTTGGCTGTTGGCG
>CAZAQS010000295.1:0-5810 GCA_964486825.1 uncultured Anaerolineaceae bacterium
ATCTCAGCCGCGCTTTGAAGGTTTGCCGCGATTAATGTCAGGGGTCGGTCCGGGCTGTCCAATCTCTGCCGGAGCCTCTCCACTGCCTGGGGATTGCCTGCGTCACAGAACAGGCTGGAGCCCCTGCTCCCCGAAATCCCCAGCAGCTTGCCCTGTGCCAGGATGCGCTGTGCTTTATGTATGGCCTGGTCTCCCTGGGCTTCCGTTTTAGGGGCGGCGCCTTTACTGGCTTTCTCCAGCCGCACCTGAGGCCCGCACTGTGAGCAGATGATGGTTTCCAGCCTGTAGCGCCGGCTGGAGGGATCTTCTCGTTCTGACTGGCATTCAGCGCAGGGAGGGAAATCTCTCAGGCTTGTGTTGGAGCGCTTGAGAGGCAGGTCCTCCAGGATCGAAGAACGCGGTCCGCACCGGTTGCAGTGGATCAGGGGGAAGTGGTAATAGCGCGAACCGAGGTCAGCCAGCTCGCGCACGCATTCCCGGCAGATCCCACGGTCGGTTAAGATTGCCGGTGAACCGGCTTTCCCAAAATCGTCTCCAGGTTCTTGGACTGGCATAGGTGGTCAGCCGCCTTGTTCTTCCCTCAACGCTGCCGGATGCGCGGTTCGGCGACTTCGTGCAGGCCGCGGGCAATGAAATAGAAGGAAGCTGCAAACATTGAGATCGCCAGCGCCGGAGGCAGCAGCACGTTCCATGGCACGGTCGGGCTGATGCTCAGGAAGGTGAAGGCGTCCCAAATCATGCTGCCCCAGTTCAAGCGGATCCTGGACAGGCCCAGGAAGGTGCTGAAACCGTCCGCGAAGACCGCTCCGGTAATCGTCAGCATCATCTGGACGGAAGCCAGTGGAAGCATCTGTGGGATCAGATGTTTGAAGATGATCCGGCCTGCCCCAGCCCCGGCAACTCGCGAAGCGTCTATAAAGGGTTTTGTCATCACCGTCAAAGCATAAGAACGCATGATGATGGCTGCGCCGCCTAATCCAGCCAGCAGCCCGTACAACAGCCCAAATTCCAGCGCCTCGATCTGGCCAAAGCCTCCGATCACGACCATCACCAGGGGAGCAGGCGCCAGGAGCAAGAGGTCCGAGAGGTGACTGAAGAAAGCGTCTACTTTTCCACGGAAATATGCAGATATCGCTCCAACCAGCGTGCTCAAAGCAGCCGTAACCAGCGCTGCCGTCATTGCCAGGATGAAGGTCGGGGTTGTTGCAGCCAACAGGCGGCTGAGCACATCCCTGCCAAGCATATCCGTTCCCAGGAGATGCCCGGTGGAGGGTGGCGCAGGATGTTGGAATATGCTTTGGTCGAAACCGGTGGCTGGATTGTAGATCTGGTTGGGCCATACTGTGGCCATCAAGATGGGATGCAACACTGCCATGATGGTGTAGAAGAACAGCAATATGAGGCCGAATACCGCCAGCTTATTTTGTGTGAAGATCATCCAGTTCTGGCGGAAGCTCCTGAGATACAGGTTGGCTATCCTACGCCACCGGGATGCTCGAAAAGCTGGCTGCGCTACCCCTGTGCTGGAGGTTACGTTTTCGGTCCTCATAGTGAGCCTCCGTTCGTATCTCCTGCCGTTCGCAGCCGGGGGTCCAGATAAACGACCAGCACTTCCAATATTAACCTAGCAGTCAATGAAACTGCTCCAATCACCAGGATAGCTCCCATTGCCAGCGAAACATTTTGCATACCTACTGCGAAAAACAGGGTGTTGCCTACCCCTTCCCAAGACAACGCGGTCTCTAACATAACCATACCCGTCATGAGGAATGGAAGCGTAACCACCAGGCGGCTGACTACAGGGATCAGGGCGTTGCGCGCTGCGTGCCGGTCGCGCACGAGCGTAGGTGGCAGTCCTTTCGCCCGGGCGGTGTTGATATATTCCTCATGGAGTGTATCCACCATGGTGGTTCTCATGATCAACATGATCTCCCCGAATGTGAGCAGCACATAAGCGATCAAGGGTAGCGTGGCGTTCCTCATCACATCCATTGCATAGGGAAATATCTCCATATACTGCCAGCTCCCAAACCAGGCTGCTCCGATCCCTCCAAGCAGCAGCAGCCTGGGCAACCTCTTGCTGCTCCAGCGCTGGTACAGGTAGTTCAGGAGGACGACGACCAACGTAATGATGAGCAGGCTGACGACCATATCGTTAAGTACGCCGGTCCAGGTGACTGGGGCACGGCGCCATAAGGCCCGGTTCGGGTCGGTACTGAACAGGTGATACTTGCGTACAAGGAAATAGGTCAATAGAAAAGCCAGCCAGGGAGGGAAGGAGGTGTACAGCGTGATAGCGCTGAAGGTAGCCGAGCCGGTCAGGAAATCGGGCTTCCTCCATCCGGTAACCCGCCCCAGCCATTCTCCCAGCATGAAAGCCAGGCTGGTACCAACCCCAAATACCAGGATCGTGGATGGGACCACTCGCTTGAGTACTTCCGTCACTGGCTCACCTACACCCCTCAGAGAAAATTCTGTTCCCAGGTTTCCTCGCAGGAGATTGCCCACCCAATGCAGGTATCTCTGCCATAGCGGCAAATCCAGGCCGAGCTCTATTCGAAGGTCAGCCGCCTGTTTCGAAGTCAGAGACAGGGCGAAATGGCTTACCCAATCTCCGGGGAGCAAGAGATTAACAGCAAAAAATACAATAGATACAAAAATAAAAAGCAAGACCAGACCAGAGATAAAGCGGCGAAGCAAATACTTGAGCAAGTCTTCTTCTCCTTTCTTTTGCGATATCGATTTTTCCAGGGTTATCAATAAACATCCGCCTCAAGTCCCTATTAAGGCAGCCTTTCCGCTTTTAGACCCTTTATCGAGTATAAATTATATTCCTCCCAATAATACATACTCTTCCAGGTCTAAGCCGGTTCGATGAATAAGATGATCTCACGAAACTTCACTACCTAAATGTTGATGTCAGCCAAGCAACTGGTTAAGCACAGTATAACTTCCCTGTCAATATTTTGTAGTACCTATGGCGCATTTGGAAAATGTGATAATTCCTGTTTAATTGTATCGGAGGGTGACCGATCATCATTTCTGTAAATGGCGCTTACAAGTAGCGTCAAAAGTTACTATAAATGGGAGGGATTATGTTTAAAAGCCTTTTGTTGTCCATGGTCTTTTTTCTTACCAGTGCTACAACCCCGCTGGCTTCCAAAGTTGACGGGGCTTTACCCGGTGAATTCCTCTACCGTATCGACCGGGTGCTCGAAGATATGCAGCTTAAAAATGCCCGCACTCCTGAAGAACGGGTGGAGCTGCGCTTGCTATTCATGCAGGAGCGTTTACAGGAAACCCAGGCTCTCCTGGAAAAGGCGGATGAAGCCAACCTGTACACAGCCCTGGATGGCCTGAGCATCTCCCTGGAGGAGCTAGAGGAAGAGGCCCTCCAGGCGGATCCGAACGGTGAGGATGGCGTCATTGATACCGTCGATCAGATCTTCGAGGGACCGGAATATAACCCCGAGGCCGTCAATCAGGGTTTCTACTGCTCCAGCCTTGATTTATATCTCCATCCTGTAGGATATAAGATTGCAGGTCTGTATGACGTAGACTACGCCGAGGAAGTAATGAGCTGGTACTGTGCTGGTTATGGGTTGGGGGAGGTAAAGCTGGCCTACCAGATCAGCGAAAAGACAGAATATTCAGTTGAAGACCTTTTCGCCTTTCGAGCCTCCGGCCTGGGATGGGGAGAGATCATGCACCTGCCTGGGCGGATCGATGACGTCGACCTGCCTGATGATGGCGACTTGGATGGAACGGAGGATCCTGAAGGAACTGAAGAACCTACCGTTACACAAGAACCGGACGAGGAGGAGCTGACGGAGGATGGCGATCCTGACGAAGACACGCTTACCGAAGAGGGGGATCCAGACGAGAACGGGGAAGAATATCGAGATGGAGAAGGTTTCTGCGTAGGTGTAGAGCCTCATCCGACCGGCGAACGCCTGGCTGATGAATACGGCGTTGAGTATTCTGTAATCATGGCCTATTTCTGCCAGGGGTTTGGTTTTGGCGAAATCCGGCTGGCTTACAATATCGCCGACACGATGGACGTCAGCGTGGAAGAGGTATTTGGAAAGCGATCTGATGATGGCATGGGATGGGGCCAGATCATGCAGGACTATGGCATAACCGGAAATCCAAAAAAACCGCTTGATAATGGGGATCCTCTCGATGAAGATGATCCTCCGGATGAATCAGTACAGGACTCTAACGGAGAGCCGGAGACAACGCCTGGAGGGAAACCGGAAGGTAATCCTGGCGGTAAACCGGATGATACCTCAAGCGGCAAACCAGAAGGTACAGGCAAGCCAGAAACCAAGCCCGGTGGGAAACCGGACAAGGCGACCGGCAAGCCCGATAAGGGTGGCAAGCCTAACAAATAGAATAGCTCAGTTCGGAAGGGCTGTCCAAAAAGAACAAGGACAGCCCTTCACTTTTTTTAAAGAAGCGTGATTCAATAGGGGTATGAAAAGAAAACCAGCCGCCCCCGTGTTTAAACCGTATGTCATGAACCAACCGCACCTGCTGCCACCCAGCTATGATGAGCTGATCGAGGCGGACCATCTGGTAAGGGTAGTAAATCAGGTAATAGACAAGCTCGATCTGAGTGTGGTGTTGGCCAGGTACAAGGGGGGGGAGGGACGTCCAGTTACCACCCGCAGATGCTGCTGAAGGTCTTGGTGTATGCCGAAGTGCTGGAATACCTGATCGATGCTGGCTACGTCAGGCTGGAGCATTATTTTGCGGGTGGAACCAAGATTGAAGCGCATGCCAACAAGCACAAGATGGTGTGGGACAAGCGCAAAGAGAACAATCATAAACGCGTCCGCCAGCAGATCCAGGATCTGATCCAACAGATCGAACAGGCGAACGCCGAAGAGCAGGCCGAGTACGGCGACGAAGACCTGGAAGAACGAGGCGGCAACAACTCCGGAGAGTTGAATTCGGAACGTCTGAAGCAGCGTATCGAAGAACTCACCCAGCGGCTGAGAGAGCAGAACCGGCCGAAGAAGGAAACCAGAGCAGAACGGAAAGCGTTGAAAAAACTAAGTGAAGACTGCCTGCCGCGCTTGGAGAAGTATGAGCAGCAGACGCAGGTGCTGGCTGGGTGTTCGAGCTATTCGAAAACGGACCCGTATGCCAGCTGAATGCGGATGAAGGAAGACCGGGGAGCTGAGAAGCCCTGACCGAAACCAGCCTACAACCTGTAGGTGGATAATGAAGGGCAGTTCATTGTTGCGACAGTGTGCATGGTCGAGCGGGAGATACGGCTTGTCTGATCCCTCACATGGAGCAGGTGCGAGCAAATCTGGGTTGCCTAAACTTTATTTCTAGACAGCCCCTTTGTATCCCTATTTCCTCCGTACCCGGCTTCCAGTCTCATCGGTATGAAAAGTGTATTCCTGATCTTCGGCTTGTAAGACAATTACCCAGCCGGGAGTAATCACTTGTGCACACATACTGCCCGGGCTTGTAATACCCAGGCATTCGGTCTTCCACTCTACATGCTTTACCGAGACGACCTCGATTTGGTCAATTGATATGTCGAGCAAGTCGCTCAATCTACTCTGGGCTGCCTGGATAGCCTTTTGCTGGTTCCCTCCGAGTATTGGCGTGTCAGAATCCCTTATTTCTCCATTATCAGCCCGTCCTTCAGGGCTGGGCGTCTGTGGGAGATCGATTTTCCTGGGAGGAATTGCAGGATTTGTTGGTCGTCCAGTGCTCGTTTCCGTTGGCAAGCCCAGATCTTTCCCTACACGACGCTCTTCCGATCATCGGAAGAGCGTCGTGTAGGGAAA
>CAZAQS010000296.1:0-5781 GCA_964486825.1 uncultured Anaerolineaceae bacterium
TGCAGGGATATACCTTACTGCGGACAGACCAGAACGGCTGGATCGAGCTGAGCACGGATGGGGATCAAATGTGGGTGGAGGTGGAGAGGAGGTGAGACCCTAACAAAGGCCGTGTGTACCTTCGAAAACAGATTGGATATTTTCTGATGATGCTTCTACCCCTCTTCCAGCGCCTGCTTGGCAAGCGAGGCCATCAGCTATACATTTCCAATGCAGCCCGCGTTCGTTCAATATAGGGTATGCTTTTCATCGCTTCAAATGCCTCCAGGGCAAGAGAAAAATGGTTCCGGGCATTGTCCTTATCGCCTCGTTCCAAACCTAAGTCGCCCAGTTCAAAAAGCGTACGCCCGATCTGCCAGCGGGTTCCCAGGCCTCTGAATAATCCCAGGGCGTTGGTCAACCGTGTGAGTGCTTCGTCGTGCTCGCTAGCTAACCGGTGGGCGACGCCCCAGGAACGATGTGCGATCGCCAGATAAAGCTGATGGCCATCCCGGATGGCCAGCTCTTCAAGCCGGGGGGTATATTGCCGCAAAGCGTTCTCATCACGCAGGAGTGCCGCCGTGTCGGCGAGGAGCATATACATGTGATGGTCATGTGCCATCGTACCTCGCTTGACCGGCTGGCCGGATTTATCGAGAGCCGTTTTGAGATTTTGGCTGAGGAGGGCGAACTCGCCCTTTGCCTGCAAAGGCAGACCGTGTCAGTAAAACTGGTTGCGCTGCCAGTTGTCGGGCAGGCCGGACATGGATACCATGTAATCGTACGACTCTTTACCATAGCTATTGGCTCGCTCCAGGTCGCCACGCAACGCGTGGACACTCGCGCTCAGCGCGACGAAAAATCAGGTCTCCCCAACTCGCTCACGCGGATAGCGCCGTTCAAGATCGCGCCACTTCTCTTCTGTTGTAAGAACCTCGTCCCATCGATCTAATCGAAACCAACACTGGGCCTGAAGTCCCAGGGCATTTGCCTGCTGTTCTATGACCCGAGTCCGTACGGCGAGTTCCTCCACTTCCTTCAGATAAGGCATAGCTTTCTCATATTCACCGACATACATTAACGCCGCGCCGGTGCTCCTGAGCGCCTCAGTGCTCTCGGAAAGATCGTCAAAATCCGGCTGGCGACAAAGCGCCAGCCGTTGCTGTGTGACCTCAAGGTGTTCGCGCAGTAAGCTGCGACCGTCCAGAACGGTGGCCAGAGTGCCCAACGCTCTGGAGCGATCCACCTGGCTTTCGAGCTTATTAGACATATCTACCGCAGCCTGAGCGTAATGCTGGGCTAAATCCCAATCCGGTGGTTCTTCAATGCGCCAGGCGTCGTTGGAAAGCGCAATCAGAACGCGCATGGTTTCCCGATGTGGAGGTTCCGATTTCAGGAAGTCCAGGCTTTCCTTCAAGGCAGCCAGCGCAGCCGCCCTGCTTTCATAGGCCTGCTTGAGGTAATCCAGACTTACCGACCATTTGAGATCGGTAATTACTTGAAGGATCTTGCGGTTAATGCGCACCGGTACCAGTCTGTCTATGCCTTCGAGATCATATAAAAGGTCGAGAGATTGCTGGTAGCACCGGATGGTCTGTTCTCCATCACGTAAATGCCGATAAACATCCCCCAGATCTTCAAGCAGGACCAAACGGGTTTTATTATGTACCTCTGGCTCGATCAATTCGAGCGCAGCCAGCAGATTCTGGATGGCATCCTCATATGCGAACAAGGATACCGCCTGCTTTGAGGCTTTTCGGGAATATTGGATAGACTTGTCGACCTTGCCAGCCAGGGCAAAGTGATACCCAAGCAGACCGAAAAATCCTTCCAAGCGATCTGCGTACAGCGCTTCCATGGCTTCCCCTACGCGAAGGTGAAACTCGCGCCGGCGTTTCAACAAGAGAGTCTGGTAGACGGTCTCTTGTGTTAATGGATTGCGAAATGTGTATTCCACCTCCGGCACTCGCGCTGCCTCGCGGATCATGTCTAAACGAAGCAAGGTCCCCAAACGCTTGTCCAACCCTGGGCTGGCTTCGTCGACGGCTGCCAGAACGCGGTGGAAGAAAGAACGGCCGATCACTGCTGCCAGTTGCAAAGTGCCACGCGTGTCTTTCTCGAGCCGGTCGATACGAGCTGCCAGCAGGGCTTGCAAATTGTCAGGGAGGGGGAAGTCCGCTCCTTCTATTGTCGCTCGCCAGTAGCGGAGAGATCTTCCGTCAACAACGCGGTCTTCATAAACGACCGCGCCGCTATCGATAAGAGTCCGGACCACCTCTTCTATAAAGAATGGATTGCCACCTGTTTTTTCGTGAATACTGGACCGCAGACGTCCAGGCAGTTCAGCGATAGCCAACAGGCGGTTCAGTAGCTCGTCACTCTCAGCTTCCGATAGGGGGCGCAAGCTGATTTCTGTGTATCGGTGATAGAACTCCTCTTCTGCAAGAGTCTTTATTTGCCAGGCAGGGGATTGGCGCTCAAACCGCAAAACGAAGATAAAAACTAGCGGGATCTCGCCGGTCATTGGCAGAAGACGCCGCAATAACTCGATCGAGGCCGCATCGCTCCAGTGCATATCATCAAACACCAGCACCGTTGGCCGTTCTAAAAATAGCACCCGCCACCATATGTCCATGACCTCAATTAGATCACGTTTAAACGCCTCGCCATCCAATCGATAACTACCATTCACACTATCAAGCCCGAATAAAGCTTCGAAGAGCTGCTTTGCTCTGGGGCGGTCCTCCTGTGCAAAGCCATCTGTTAAAGTTAATAGTTTCTCTCGAACCGCTTGTGAAGGATCATCGTAAGCGATATTGCCGATACGCCGGATCAAACGTTGGATCAAAGCATAAGCCTGGTTGGTCTCATAAGAAAGGCTGGTTGTTTCGTACCAATTGCCATCCATACCGGGGAGTTCCTTGAAGATCTTTTTCGCCTCGCTTACCAGGCGACTCTTGCCCACACCAGCTTCGCCCAGGACACAGATAGCTCGTCCTATCCCCTGTTTCAAGTTGGACACCACGCTGCCTAGGACCGACAACTCTGTATCACGACCTACCATCTCGGCATACAAACCTTCGATGCCACGCGTATGTATTGAGAGTGCTTTGCGTCCCAACACGCGGTAGGCGTGGACAGGTTCAGATTTCCCCTTGACCTCAACCCCGCCCAGATCTTCGAATTCAAACATGGATTTAATCAATTTATAGGTATCATGGGCGATCTGAACGGTTCCCGGGAGGGCGGTTTGTTCCATGCGTGCGGCTAAATTGATCGCATCTCCCAAGGCGGTGTATTCCATCCGCAAGTCTGAGCCGACCGCACCGACGACAACCAGGCCGGTGTTGATGCCCACCCGGACGTTAAAGTCTATGCTATAGCGATCTTTAATCTGCTCGCGGTACGTTTCGATAGCAGCCACGATATTCAATCCGGCAAGCACTGCTCGTTGTGAGTCGTCCTCATGTGTGATAGGTGCTCCGAAGAAGGCCAGGATGCCATCTCCCATCAGCCGCGCCACGATCCCCTCGTACTTGTAAACCGGGGAGATTATATGTTCAAATGCACCATTGATGATTTCTGTCCATTCTTCAGGGTCAAGTTGCTCGGCGGCAGCCGTGGAGCCGATCACATCACAAAAAAGCATGGTCACCACACGCCGCTCTCCCACCATCTCTCCACTGGTGCGAGCACCTTCTAATTTCGTAAGCAGCTCTTTTGGGATATATTGCTCGAGTTGCGTATCGGCTGTCGGGGATTGGGAAACGGGCTGTATTGGAGATGAAGCGAAATCTACTATCGAGCGTGTGAGAGTTGTTGGCGAACGATCGATTTGCAGAGGTACCGGTGGATTTTCGACCTGCTTGTTGGAAGCCCCTACAGCCCCTTCATCGCTCGAATTCCACCAGGAATAATCCGGCAGCTCTACCAACCTCAAGCCACAATGGTCACAAAAGTTTGCGGCGTGGGGTAGATCAGAGTTGCACCTGGGGCAGTTTTTGACGAGCAGAGTTCCACAATGCTTGCAGAAGTTCGCCGCGGCTCGATTAGGCGTCTGGCAATTG
This sequence comes from uncultured Anaerolineaceae bacterium, assembly GCA_964486825.1. Taxonomy (GTDB): domain Bacteria; phylum Chloroflexota; class Anaerolineae; order Anaerolineales; family UBA4823; genus CAZAQS01. The sequence goes on from CAZAQS010000296.1 coordinate 4,047, forward strand.
GGACAGTTCATCTGAATAAATTAAGCTGGCTTGAAAAGAGTCTATAAAGCCGGTTTACCACACAGGCTTCCCGAGGCGATGGGACCCCCGCCAATGTAAACTGTTCCGCCCATTTCCCTTAGTCTCTCATTGGGTATAAATGTGCCTAATTATATCTCAAATGTCTATCAATTTCCTATAATCACTTGGGAACATACTACCTACAACCTATCGGATTCGGCCAACCCATCAAAAGCTGATATGTTGTGGAACGCACTGAAGCAATGGCAGCTACAACAGTCGACAGGGCTAATCTCGTTACTGTTCAAAAACGAGCTCGTACGCTGGAACACCACATACAGGTTGGTTTTCCATCTGCGGATTTAATATGACGATCATCGCTGGTCTGTTTGCGGGTTCTTTTGGCCGCATCTTGGGTCCGCGTAAAGGCGCCCTGGCAGCAGTAATTGGAATCAGCGTCTACACGATCCTGGTTGGCGCCGACGCGGCGTCGTGCAGGCGACCATCATGGGAGGGCTGTCCATCTTCGCCCGCCAGGTGGGGCGCCGGCAGCACGGGGTGAACAGCCTGGTGTTACACAATCCCAATGTCCCTTGGGATATCGGCTTTCAACTGTCTTTCATGGCCACGCTTGGCCTGGTGCTGTACGACCGCAAAAAAATGTTGTTGAGGTCTAACTCTCAAGCGCGTAAGCGACCGCCTGCTCCAGCGTCAACGCACGCCCTTCATCCCACCTTGCCGCAAATCGCTCTTCGCCTAATTCCGTGCGCAGCGACATTATCCTGCTTTCATACTCAGGTTGATCCACAGGATCAATGACTGAGTTAATGGAGGCGCGCAGCGCTGCCCCGGCGCCGAACAAGCTCGCCGCTTTCTCGGCCTGTCCCTGTGCCAAAGCGACCTCTGCCAGGCGCTCGAGGCACCAGGCGCTACCGCTCTGGTCGCCAATCTCCCGTCGAACTTCCAGGCTCTCGCGCAGCCGTTCAACAGCCCGGTTCCAATCTCCCTCGCGCATTGCGATCCAGCCCAAGATGCCGAGCGAAACGCCAACGCCCCATTGATTGCTAAGTTGCCTTCGCAGCTCCAGACTTTCCTCCACGAGCTGTGTCGCGCGCATGGTATCACCCTGGCGCAGTGCTACCTCACCCAAGCCAGAAAGCTCAAAGCCCATACTCCTCGTATCCCCTAGATCACGGGATAAGGCAAATGCTTCTTCTAACCGCGCGTTCGCCAAATGATAATCTCCGGATCGCAGTGCGGCCCATCCTAGACTGATCAGCGCGCGGGCGGTGCCATGTCTGTCTTCCAGTTCGCGCCAGATCGCCAGCGCCTCTTCTAAAAAACCTGAGGCAGCCGCATAATCACCCACTTCCGTAGCTGCATTTCCAATCTTGATGAGCGCTGATGCAATGCCTTGCTTGTCTCCAACTGCGCGGTAAATTGCCAGACTTTCTCCGGCGTATGATGTGGTCGCCGTATAATCGCTTTGCCGATAGGCAAGCTCTGCCGCCCTGGCAAGTAGCCTGGCGCGTGCTGCCGTTCGTCCCTGGGCAGGACCCGTTATAAGTAGGGCAGACAGCCGCTCACGCCCTTCGCTAAAATAACCCCGTACTTCCCAGAATAATCCGAGCGAATTAGCTAATCGTAAACATAAGTCTGCTGTGCCTGGCGCTGTCCTGCACCACTCGAGCGCCGCGCGCAAGTTGTCGTGTTCTTGTTCCATTCGATTCATCCA
>CAZAQS010000297.1:0-5704 GCA_964486825.1 uncultured Anaerolineaceae bacterium
CGATATCGGCATTGCTATTGGAGCGGAAGAAGGCCTGGTTGTCCCGGTGTTGCGTGATGCAGATAAAATGTCTTTCCCAGAAATTGAAAAGCAGATTAAAGCCCTGGTTGAGAAAAGCGAGCAGGGGAGCTTAACTATTGGTGATCTGCGAGGGGGAACTTTCACGATCACCAATGGCGGGGTCTTTGGCTCTCTATTAAGCACTCCTATCCTGTCCCCGCCCCAGGTGGGTATTCTTGGAATGCATAAGATCGAGAACCGGCCGGTGGTTGTGGAAGAACAAATGGTTATCCGGCCAATGATGTACGTGGCATTAAGTTACGACCACCGCATTGTGGATGGCAGGGAAGCAGTCCAATTCCTGGTACGGATCAAGGAACTGATCGAAGATCCGGAAAAATTATTGTTGGAAGGATAGAATACTTGCTTTACCAACTAACGACCGCATTAATTTCCTAACACGGTAAGACCACGATAAGAATTTAAGGGAGGATATATCAAGATGACAAGCATTGGTTACGCGCTGTCCAGTGAAGAGCATATGCCGAATGACCTGGTTCGTTACGCCCGCATGGCAGAGGAAGCAGGCTTTCCCTACGCACTGATTTCGGACCACTTCCACCCCTGGATCGACCAGCAAGGGCAGAGCCCGTTTGTCTGGAGCGTGATTGGCGGCATCTCGCAGGTGACAGAAAAATTACGCCTGGGAACGGGGGTTACGGCTTCGATCATGCGTATCCATCCAGCAATTATCGCCCAGGCCGCAGCCACAGCGGCGGCGATGATGCCGGGACGATTTTTCTTAGGTGTGGGTTCAGGAGAGAACCTGAACGAACATATCCTGGGTGATCACTGGCCGCCTGTTGAAGTGCGCCTGGAGATGCTGGAAGAATACGTGGAATTTATTCGTTTACTTTGGGATGGTGATAACGTCAGCCGGTGGGGGACGTACTACAGCATCGAAAATGCTCGTATTTATACTTTGCCTGATGAATTGCCCCCCATCATGGTTGCTGCTGGCGGGAAACTGGCGGGAGACGTTGCCGGGAGGACCGGTGACGGGCTGATAGCGACTTCTCCTGATCGGGAGACCGTTGAGAGCTTTCACGAAGCAGGCGGTAGTGGAAAACCGATGTACGGGCAACTGACCGTTTGCTGGGGGGAAAATGAGGCCGAGGCGCGCCAGACTGCTCACCAATGGTGGCCGAATACTGTTCTACCCGGTTTCCTGTCTGCAGATCTAATCGCTCCACCCCATTTCGAGTTGGCTGTTAAATTAGTGAGTGAAGAGGATGTGGCCGAGAAGATTATCTGCGGTCCGGAGAAGCAACGGCACCTGGATGGAATCCAGGAATATATCGATGGCGGTTTTGATTACGTTTATATCCACCAGGTAGGGCCAGACCAGGAAGGATTCTTAAGCTTCTACCAACAAGAGATATTGCCAGAGTTTACGTAGACCAGCGGTTGTGTTTTCTCACCCAGCCCCGGTCCTACGCAGGTAAGCAATCCCCTGGCTCACGCCCAGGACTGCTAAGACGGCAAGCAAGACTGCCACGCCGAAAGAAAATTCAACCTGAATCAGGAAGGTAAGCCCCACCAGAAAAAGTCCGGATAAGCTTACCCATGCTAAACGCGCCAGGTGAGTCCTGGTAATTTCGGAAAGGGATTCAACTCGACCGGCGTTTTTAATGCGTCTGGCCAGGTGCTCCTGATCCCAGGCCAGCAAGGCAGCCTGTGTTCCAAGGACCAACCAGGCTGGGGCCACGTCGAGATAAAAGCCAGCTGCAGCCGTTCCGGTGAATAGCAGCAGCAAAACAGAAAGAAACCAACCCCATCCTCGCCACAAGAATACCAATCCAACAACGGCAAGGGCTAGCAGGGCGATGGATACCGGCTGGTAAACCCTGAGCCAAAACCCAGCGCCCAATAGAAGGGCTGCAAGCACTAAGAAGCCTCGGGTTAGCCATACCGGCAATCTCACAACAGGATCCTCCCCATTACCTGAGCCCGGCTTAGCTGCATCTCTGCGGTTTTCACCGCCTGGTCGAAGGGCACTGAAAGGTTCCAATCCAGAACCTGTACACCGGCGTGCATCAAATTAGATATCAAAAGTGATCTCTCCAAAGATGCCAGTCGATATGCCAATTCTATTGGTTCGTCCTTAGCGGCGGAAGCTTTTTCGAATGCCACTGGGTTGGCGCTGATCACCAAAACCTGGTAGCCGCGCGCCCGAAGGTGGATCAGGATCGCCAGGTCGTCAGTCACTAATGGGCTGATGAGCACCAGTTGAGAGCGAGTTGGGAAGATCCTCTTAGGCAGGTATTCCAGTTTATTAAAGATAGAACTCTCCCCGATTTGAGCTCGCGCCAGTGCTTGATAGATGCGTTCTCGCTGCAGCTTTCCGTACCCAGGGAAAGTCCAGTCCAAATAACCTCCATAGACGAGCAGCCCTACCCGGTTGCCATCCCTAAGCAATGTTTCTGCCAGGGCAGCCGTGGCAGCTACCTGGTATTCAAATAACGCTCCTTGGGAGGTGGTTACGTTGGTGCGCTGGCGAGCATCCAGAATGAATCCGATATCTGCCACTCGCTCCTGTTCGAAATCGTTGCTGAAGATGGACTCGGTAAACCGGGCGCTGACTCGCCAATTGATCCTCCGAAAACTATCACCTGGCTGGTAATCACGGACTCCAAAAAAATCTACTCCAGAGCCCCCTTGCCGGGCTGGGATGAGGCCAGAATATACTCGAGTAATGCGAGGGCGGATTGGAAAGCGCTTAAGCTGGGGCGCGGCCGGCAAGACCTGGATCTGGCCTGGAGCTAAGCCATGGAGCTGCCTGGAAAAAATACCGAAGCGGTCTGATGCAAACGCCTTCAGCCCACGGAACGAGAACAATCCGCGGCTCGCCTGGACAGAATACTCCATTGTTATCGTTGCCCCCTCTGGTAGGTACGCCAGTATGCTATGCTCGCCTTGCGTGACGTGGATGCCATTTGGAAGCGGGTCTTCGAACAGAACAGTTTCCAGGCGAGGGCCAGAATTCGTGATCGTCAGGGAAATCGAAACCGGATCGCCTGGAGATATCCGGTCCGGGGAGGTAGTCCTTGTCACCTTTAAGCCGATCGGCTGCGGCCCGTACAGTAACCCGGATGCCAGGTAGACGATAAACGGTAACGCCAGGGCCAGGACAGCGCCTGTGCGAGTTGCTAATCCTACAAGCAGTAGGATATAGGCCAGGATTGCCAACAAGAGCACTCTATTCATGCTTATCGGATTAATCAAGCTTCATCAATGACCGGCACCGGGGTCTCCTGGAGTAGACCGGTCAGAATATCGGTGACGGCCTGTCGTTTCATCCAGAACTCTGGTTCCAGGATCAGGCGATGTGCTAGGGCTGGATGGTAGAAAGCTTTCACATCATCTGGAATTGTAAACCGGCGACCATCCAGGATGGCGTTGGCGCGGGCAAGCTTGAGCAAGGCCAGCGAGCCGCGTGGGCTGGCGCCTACCGAAACTCTTTTATCCAACCGGGTAGCATGAACCAATGATGCTATATAACGCTCGATATCTGGGTCAACATGAACCGTTTCTACAATATTTCGCATATCCAGGAGGTTTTGCGCGTCTATGACCTGGCGGATCTCAACCTCTTCCTGTTGGCGCTCGCGCCGGCGGCGCAAGATCTCTGCCTCTTGCTCAAGGCTTGGATAGCCTACTGAGAGTTTCATCAAGAAGCGGTCTAACTGTGCTTCCGGAAGCGGAAAGGTGCCTTCATATTCTATGGGATTCTGTGTAGCCAGGACGATGAAAGGTTCTTTCAATTTCATCGTTTCGCCTTCTAGAGTTACCTGGACCTCTTGCATGGCTTCTAGCAGCGCTGATTGAGTCTTTGGGGAGGCCCGGTTGATTTCATCGGCCAAGATAATATTCGCAAATACTGGTCCTCTCCTTAGCTCAAACAGGTTTTGAGCGCGATCGAAAACATAACTGCCGGTGATGTCCCCTGGAAGCAGGTCTGGAGTGAATTGGATGCGTTTAAATTCGAGGCCCAGGGCTGTAGCCAGGCTTTTCGCCAGGATAGTTTTCCCTAACCCCGGGTAATCTTCAACGAGCACATGACCGCCGGCTAATACCGCAGCCATGATCTGCCTGAGCAGCGAGCTCTTCCCGACGATAGCACGTTCGACCTCCTCGATCACGAGCTGGCAGCGCTCCGCCACATCCGTAACTTCTAAAGCAGTTTCGATCTTCAATTTAACCTCCATAGGCGGTCTGGCTCTGGTTAACCGGGTTCTGACCTGCTCTCAAGATAGGATACGATATCTTCTGGGTCTATTTCCAGGGGCGATAGAGTCCCCGGTAGTCGTATCCGTGATTCTGTTTGCGTATAATGCCCATATGATCTCGATAGGGCTCCTGCTTCCAGGTAGGCCTGGATAGGAGGAGGTAAGCCGAGTTGCCGCAGAGCTAGCTTTTCCCGAGCTTGCCCAATTGTAAGGCGTTCGTGGTTGGCTATATGGGCAAGAGCTAATTGGCTGATTTCACGGGCCAATTGCCATTTAAAATAGTCTCCGTGCCGGGTCTTTTTTATCTGGCGCGTCCAGGTTTGTGGGCGGGTTAAAGAATGCTCGTCGAATCCTTCAGAAGCCTGGGAGCGCTCTTCACGCCGGCTAAGGCTTTTCAATGAAAGGAGCACGAGCAGCGCTATGGCAATCCCCCACCAGATTACTCCAGGGACGGCCTCATACACCAGCCTGAGTGACCAATACAAATATACCAGGGGATACAGGAGTAATTCCCTGACGAAATCTTGAATCAAGAAAGCCAGCAGGGCTACCACCAGCAGGAGTGCAGCCAGGGCAAGTGCTTTGGCTTTCACCGGGAGCTGCCTTCCATGCTAGCTATGGCAGCCAGGCAATCCCACGCCTCGGTTTCGTCTTGGCGATCAGGAGCCCCGGCGCTGTAACGTGCCATTTCAAAGAGTCGAGTGAGCTGTGTGACTGGTTCGGGAGGCATCCCCAGGCGAGCCAGTTCATGTTCGAACTCACGAGCAGTCATGCCTTGAGGCCGGTGTATACCCCGTTCGCGGCTTAATACGGCGCACATCTCATAATAACAATGGATAATGGTATTTTTAAAATCTGCTCCTCCACGCAGCTCGTGCAGGGCTGCTCGTGCCTCTCCTGCAAGCATGTCCAGGGCGGGTGGTTTTCTGCGGGTACGCTGCCATACGATCCATGCAATGCTGGTTACGGTAACAAGCAGGGCGAAGCTCAGTAAGTAGGTTGCCCAGGGAGGAAAACTGGATGCGATTTCCTCGAACGGTGAGAGCAAGAATCCACCCTGGTTGCCTCCTTCAGGAGCTTCAATCTCCAGGTTCAGTCGTTGCCCAAGGCGGGTTGCGATGACATAGACCGCAAATAAGACGAAGACCAGACGTAAAAATCGCTGGATAACCCTCTGCCGAGCTTCTGGTGAAAGGATAAAGTGGACAATCGAAATCAACAGAACGATGAGAAGGAGGAGGGAGAAGGCCACATTGGCAGCGCTGGCAGGTTCATTCAGTATATCGGCAGGAGAACGGAAAAGCTCCGGTCCAGACTCCTGCGGAGCGAGCGAACGGAAATTTGACCGGGCCAGTTCCAGATCGGATATCCCGGCTGATAATAAAACGATCGCCAATACGGCGATCCCAAGGAGA
>CAZAQS010000298.1:0-5670 GCA_964486825.1 uncultured Anaerolineaceae bacterium
TAGATTGCGCCCGCGATCTGCGGCTGGCATACCAATGGGGTTTTCCGAAAACCCACCAATCTATCGTTATTCCAACCTCCGGAGGCATCCAAACCAGCCTTTTTTATCCCCCCGCCGTTGAACCCGGTCCAATTGTAATCAACCCGCGCGGTTTCCGGGCCTATGTGAACAACGCCGCTTTTTTCCGCTCCATCCCCTTGGTGCTGGCCCATCACCCTCAAGCAACTTTTTTACTCCCCACGATGGCATCGGAACCTCGTGCCCGCGCCTGGGTCTCAGACCTCCAGATCGAGGCTTCGACACGGCTTTTGCCCCGCCAGAGCCGTAGCCAGATGGCTGCCTTGTTCCGCACCTCCCAGGTAGTCGTTTCTCCAACCAACCATGACGGCACACCCAACACCCTGCTGGAGGCCATGGCTTGCGGATGTTTCCCGGTCGCCGGTGACCTGGAATCGCTGCGCGAGTGGCTGCTGCCGGGAATCAACGGGTTACTGGTGGATCCAGGCAATCCAGCTGCCATAGCAGGGGCCATCAACCATGCGCTGGGGAATGACGACCTGCGAAGACGTGCTGCTGAAGGCAATCTGGGCCTGGTGAAAGAGCGCGCCGAGTATTCCCGGTGCATGGCAAACGCAGTTCGCTTTTATCGCGCCATCGCTGGCTAATCCAGGTTATACAAAAAGAGCTTTCACCGCCCATGGGCAGGCAAAAGCTCTTTTTTATGTTATAGAAACGCTTCTTATTCTGTGTAGGCGCGCAGCTCTCGCTGGATCTTCGTGCTGCGCAGGCGCCGCAGAGCTTGCGCTTCGATCTGGCGTACCCGCTCGCGGGTTACGCCCATCCTGCGCCCCACCTCATTTAAGGTCAATACCTGCCCATCCAATAGCCCATAACGGAGCTGCAGAATGCGCACTTCTCGCGGTGGCAGCCTGTCTAACACATCCTCCAGATGTTCCCTGAGGATATTATGCATGGCGGTCTCGTCGGGGGAGGGTGCATCTTCATCTTCGATGAAATCACCCAGCATTTCGTCTTCTTCCTCCCCAATCGGCATCTGCAGGGAGAGCGGGTGCCGCGAGACCTGGATCATATGCTCCACTTTCTCAGGCAGTACGTCCAACGCCTCTGCCAGCTCTTCCATACTGGGATCCCGGCTTAGCTTTTGTTTGAGCTGGTGCTGCATGCGTAGCATGCGGCTGATTTGGTCTCCCATATGCACCGGGACGCGGATCGTGCGCGCCTGGTCGGCCACGGCTCGCGTGATAGCCTGCCGGATCCACCAGGTGGCATACGTGCTAAATTTAAATCCGCGCTGGTATTCGAACTTCTTCGCCGCCCGCATCAGGCCGATGTTTCCCTCCTGGATAAGATCCAGGAAGGGCACTCCCCGGCCCATATATTTTTTAGCAATGCTAATCACAAGCCTGGAGTTGGCTGTGATCAGGTGCTGCCGGGCAGTCCAACCGTCTTCTATCAGGCGATGCAACTCTTTGCTGCGTAACGGGCTGGTTTTGCCGCGCGCCAGCTCTTCCCGGGCCAGCTTGCCGCGTTCGATCCTTTGGGAAAGCTCGATCTCTTCATCATGCGTCAATAACGGTACCCGCGAGGCCTCCTTGATGTACAGTCCGATCATATCCCCCACTTCAACATTCTCCAGCAGGTCCTCTTCTACCACATGCCCGTTTTTTCGTCCGTTTATGGGAGTTTCCTGCTCCGCTTGCTCCTCTTGTTGGGCCAGCTCAAGGCTCTGCAGATCCTCAATATAAGGGATGCCCATCGTCAATAGGGCCGCAAATATTTCTTCTAGTTGTTCTGCGTCTTCCTCAGCTTCTGGAAAATGGTCCAGGATATCCGTGATCGTAATGAAGCCATGTCGTTGGCCTACTTCCAACAGTTTTGTAACTGCGGTCAGGTCTTCCTGCCCCTCGTCTATGGCCGATAGTAAGTTTTTATCAAGAATATCACTCATTTTCTTTCTGTCTTCTCAACCTTTCAAGTCTTATACAGACTCTGTTGATTATACCATACAATGCTGATAAATGCAGTTTCTTATTGTTAATAAACCATTATCATTCAATATATTTTGTTGATTGATTAATAAATTGCACGATATGCAAGAGACGAGGACTGCACGGCGAAAGCCGCACAGTCCCCGCTTTGGTTTATGCGTGCAGTGGCTCGCCTTCGGCCGCGTGGGCTGCTTCCATGATCACTTCGCTTAGAGTAGGGTGAGCGTGCACGTTTCGGGCAATTTGTTCCGGCGTAAGCTCCATCATCTGGGCCAGGGTCAGCTCGGGCAGCAGCTCCGTCACCTCTGGCCCGATCATATGAGCGCCCAGGATCTCACCGTAGCGCGAATCGGTCACGATCTTGACGAATCCGGCCGGCTCGCCCATGCCTAAAGCTTTGCCGTTGGGCTGGAACAGGAACTTGCCCACCTTGACTTCATGCCCGCGTTCCACTGCCTGGCTCTCGGTGATCCCGAAGGAGGCCACCTGGGGTTGGCAATAGGTTGCCCTGGGCATCATCTCGTAATCCAGGGTCACGGTCTCCGCCCCGGCGATATTCTCTGCACAAACGATCCCCTGCGCAGACCCCACGTGAGCAAGCAGCAATTTGCCGGTAACATCCCCGATGGCCCAGATGCCCGGCACATTCGTGGACATCCGCTCGTCGATTTCGATAAAGCCTCGCTCGGACAGCTTGACCCCGGCATCTTCCAGGCCTAAATCGCTCGAGTTCGGCCTGAACCCAATTGCGATCAGCGCCTGCTCGCCTTCCAGGGTCTTTTCACCTTCCTTCCCAGAGACTTTCACCTGCACACCGCCCTCTTTCGCTTCGAGAGACTCGACCTTGTGCCCGGTCAAGAAATTGATGCCCCGCCTCTTGAAGTTTTTCTCAAGCTCAACAGACACCTCCTCGTCTTCCAGAGGTACCAGGTGCGGCAGCATCTCTACGATCGTCACATCTGCCCCGTAGGAGTGCCAGATGGTAGCAAACTCGACCCCAACCGGCCCGCCTCCGATGACGATGGCCGATTCGGGGCATTTTTCCTGCAGGATGGCTTCCAGATAGGTCAGGACTTTCTCGCCATCCACTTCCCATCCCGGCGGCACGGTCGAGCTCGCCCCGCTGGCAATGACGATATTCTTGCCCTTCAGCTCGGTCGTGTTACCATCCTCGTCGGTCACCGTGATCGTATCCCGCCCGGTTAGCTTTCCCCTGCCCATATGCACATCGATTTTGTTCTTGCGCATCAGAAAGCCGACCCCTTTGACCAGCCGTTCCGAGACTTGCCGGCTGCGTTTTACCGCTACGCTGAAATCAAGCTGAAGGTTGTCAAAGGAAAAGCCAAAGTCCTTCCCTCGTTCCTGCAGGATATGGGCGATTTCTGCATTGCGTAGCAGCGCTTTGGAAGGGATGCACCCAACGTTAAGGCACACTCCACCCAACCATTCCTTATCGATGATGGCTGTTTTGAGACCCAACTGGGCAGCGCGGATCGCGCAAACATATCCCCCAGGCCCAGCGCCTAGAACGATGACGTCATAATCACTCATATAGTTCTCCTTATAATTCTCAGCTTATTCGTGCCACCCCTGTAGCGATTTTACCACCTTGCCCAGGAAATAATCAGCGATCGCGCCATCTAAGATTCGGTGGTCGAAGGTCAAAGTCAGGTAAGCCATTGGGCGGATGGCGATGGCATCTTCGATCACCACCACACGCTTTTGGACTGCGCCCACCCCCAATATTCCGCACTGGGGTTGGTTGATGATCGGGGTCGCGAAAAGCGACCCACTCGTACCGTGGTTGGTGAGTGTGAAAGTACCCCCCTTGACTTCATGCGGCTGGAGTTGTTTGTTGCGAGCCCGGTTGGCGAGGTCATTGATCGTGCGCGCCAGGCCTCTCAAGGATAGGCTGCCGGCGTCCTTGATCACCGGTACGATCAAGCCGCCCTCTTCCAGGGCCGTTGCCATCCCGATATTGATCGGCTGGTGAATGCGGATGCCTTCATCGCTCCAGGAGGAATTCACGATCGGGTAGGCTTGCAGCGCACTCACAATTGCCGTAATAAAATAGGCCGTATAGGTCAGGTTGATGCCCTCCCGAGCGAAGGCCTCTTTATGAGCGCCCCTATGCTTGACCACCCGGCTCAGGTCCGCTTCCATAACAGTAGTCACATGCGGGGAGGTATGCTTGCTCAACACCATATGCTCGGCGATAGCGCGCCGCACCGGCGTAAACGGCAGGATTTCTCCAGGGATTTGAGAGGGAAGAGCCGCCGGTACGTATTCCCTGCTCACCGGCTTGCCGGCCTCTCCTAACTGCTCTTCGGACTCAGGCGCCGCTTGCGGCGCTCTTTGCCTTCCTTCCAGGTAGGCCAGGACGTCTTTTTTCGTGATCCGCCCTCCCTGTCCGGTTCCAGTGACCTGCCTGAGATCCAGGTTATGTTCGGCGGCAATTTTCGCCACCACCGGCGAGATAAAGCCCAGCTCAGACCTGCCAGCAGCCGGTATGGCTTCCCGGTCTTTCACTGCCTGGCTGGTGGAGGTCTCTGCTTGCTGCTTCCCATCCTGTTGGTCCGCTTGTGGGCCAGCTTTCGCACCGCCTTCCAGGGCAGGCTCCGCCTCGGCTTCTGCCCCGTTTGCTGCCCCTTCCCCTGCCTCCGCCTCGCCATCATCCCCGATCAGGGCCAGCAGCTCGCCGGCCTGCACGGTCGTACCTTCCGGGACCAGGATCTTCAACAACCTCCCGGAGGTCGGGCTGGGGATCTCCGAATCTACTTTGTCCGTATTGACTTCTAATAAAGGCTCGTATTCGTCGATCTGGTCCCCCACCTCTTTTAACCACCGGGTAACTGTACCTTCCACCACGGATTCACCCAGTTGGGGCATGGTGACTTTGGTTGCCATTTCTCCTCCTTAGTTTCCTCCTCAGGATAAATTTTGATGATCTTGCTTGCCTGCTAGCGGGTGCAATTCTCAAAAAAAGATCGGAAAACCAGCCGGGTCGCTCTCGTGTATGATCCGGTAGGCAGTCTCAAAAATCTGCTCTACGTTCGGCTTGGACCAGTAGTCCCCATCCGAGCCATAAGCCGGGCGGTGGGCTTTTCCTGGAAGCGTGCGCGGCTCTGAATCCAGCCAGTAATAACCGCCCTGTTTTTCCAGCACCTCCTGCATCATATAAGCTGTCGTACCGCCAGGCACATCCTCATCGATAAAGATGATCCGACCTGTCTTCTTGAGTGAATCAAGGATCCGCTTGTGGATATCGAAGGGCAGCAAAGACTGCACATCGATCACCTCTGCCTCGATGCCGCTCTTGCTGAGTAATTGGCTGGCTTCCATGACGATCCTGCATGTAGCGCCGTATGTGACCAGGGTGATATCGTTCCCCTCCCGCAGCAACTCGGGAACACCCAGGGGCAAGCAGAACTCTCCGATATTATCGGGCAGTGTTTCCCGGATGCGGTAACCGTTCAAAACCTCCACGACCAGGCCGGGCTCATCCGATTCGAGCAAAGTATTATAGAAACCTGCCGCCTGGGTCATGTTCCGGGGGACCAAGACATGCATGCCTCTCACCAGGTGGATGATGCCAGCCATCAAGGAGCCAGAATGCCAGATCCCTTCCAGGCGGTGCCCACGCGTGCGCACGATCACCGGG
>CAZAQS010000299.1:0-5657 GCA_964486825.1 uncultured Anaerolineaceae bacterium
CTGTTCACCGGCCTGCCGCAAGAGATCCTGTCCAGCGGGCGAGTCCACAGCCCGGTGCTAAGAGACGAAACCTCCGCTCTGCAGGCTGACCCGCAGGTTGTCCGTGATTACGCGGACCAGTTTACGACAGGAAGCATGCCGGACGAGCTGGACGAGCAATTCTGTCCATAATGACGGAGAAATTCCGCCCTGGCTTTGGCCATAGACCAGCAAGTTAGTTGGATAGATCTGCTTGGCTGTAAGTTCGCCTCGCCCAATCCAAATACTATGACCGGGCTGCTGGATGAAACTGCCGGAGGCCTTCCACAGCGCCAAATTCCCAGTCTAATCGCTCTTTCGTTTTATCGTTGCCCACACTCCAGGCAAGGCCAGTTGCCGGAAGATCCTGTCGATCTCTTCAGGTGTGTAAGGCATCCCGGCCTTCAACCACCACTTGAGCAGGTTTAGAAAAGCCCCAGCCAGGTAGGCAGACGCCACCGGTAGAGGAATTGAAGGGGGACTGATGTCCTCATGGGCAGATATCAGAGCCTTTTCGATGATCCTGCCCAGCTCGGTCTGCATCATATCCCACAATCTCTCTCCGCTCGCGCCCCACGCTACTGCTTGAAAGTGCGAGTGATCCTCGTTGATATGTTGGAACAGCTCCAGGCTTGGCACGATCCCCTGCCCGGCGTGCCTCTCGGAGAGCTGTTGGTTCATCCCTGCGAGCATTTGCTCCATCATAGAAGTGTGTACGTCTTCTTTGTCGAAATAGTGGCTGTAGAACGTAGAACGCCCGATCCCGGCCCGATCCAGGATGTCCTGGACGGTGATCGCTTCGTAGCCTTTCTCTATTAGTAGTTCCATCATGGCGGAATTCACGAGTTGGCGAGTGCGTTTGGAGCGCCGGTCTTGTTTGTCCTGCTTCACGAAATGCTCCTCCATTAACGGACAATTTCGCTCCAGTGTGCGGTAACGAACTTTTTTGTCCGATTGATTGTTGACGAGAGGCGATTGCCTGGTTATTATTCTATCACATAACGAACACTGTGTTCACTACAGAATATAGTGTTTCTTTACCAGGAGATTAGAGGCATGAGCAGCAATAGATCACAAGAACCCGACCAGCGTCGCCAGGCCATTGACGGCCGCTCTGCGGAAGAGGAACTGCCACTTTCAAAACCGGTGATCGACCTGAGGCAGGTATTCAAGACCTACGAGGCCCCCTCCAAGCCCTTCACAGCGCTGCGAGGCGTAAGTATACAGGTCCAGGCAGGTGAGTTCATCGCCGTGGTCGGCAAGTCGGGCAGCGGGAAGACGACGCTGCTGAACCTACTGTCAGGCATTGACCGGCCGACAAGCGGGACAATCTCTTACGACGGAACGCGGGTGGATTTGCTTTCAGAATCGCAACTAGCAGTGTGGCGTGGCCGTACGATTGGCCTGGTGTTTCAGTTCTTCCAGTTGCTGCCGACCTTGACGGTGGTCGAGAACGTGATGCTGCCGATGGATTTTGCAAAGGTTATCCCAGTGACCGAGCGCAAAACCAGGGCTTTGGAACTCCTGGATCGCGTCGGTATCCGGGATCAGGCCGGCAAGCTGCCTGTCGCCCTTTCGGGTGGGCAGCAGCAGCGGGCAGCGATTGCCCGGGCGCTGGCCAACGATCCGCCTGTCCTGCTGGCCGACGAGCCGACCGGCAATCTCGATTCGGTGACCGGCGCGGCGGTTTTAAAGCTGTTCGCCGACTTGAACGGTGAGGGCCGTACCATCCTCGTGGTGACCCACGAGCGAGATGTCAGACGCTACGCCAGCCGGCAGGTGGTTTTGACGGATGGCCGTCTCTCCGATGGAGCCCAACCGGAAGCGGATCAGGTTGAGCAAGCGGAGGTGAGGCCATGACACGGCTGCTGTTTATCAAGCTGCTCCGAGATCTGCAAGGGATATGGGAACGAATCGCATTGATGATCCTCGCTATGAGTATTACCCTGGTTATGTTCAGCGCAGTGTTATATACCTGGGGCGTCACCGGCCGGGAGATGCCACGCGCCTACCTGAGTACCAGCCCGGCGTCTGCGACAATTCTTTTCGCACCAGGACTCGACCCCGGTCAAATGGCAACCATCGCAGACAAAGCCCGGGGCCGACCAGGCATCCTCGACGCCATTGGTCGTACCCAATTTACACTCCAGGTACAGCAAGAAGACGGCAGGTGGGGACCGAACCCGCTACAGATCTTCGTTGCCACGCCCGACGACCCGCTGCGGATAGAAACATTCGAGGTCGAGCAGGGTAGCTGGCCGCCGGCAGCCGGAGAGATTTTGATCGATCGCTCATCGTTCGACCTGCTGAACCTGGAGGTTGGGGAAACTGTGGTTGTCCAGGCGCCCAACGGCGCGCCCGTATCGCTTCAAATCAGCGGGGTGGTTTACGATCCGGGCCTGGCGCCTTCATTCCAGGAGCAGAAGGGGCATGCCTATATGTCCGCGGCATCCCTGCCGGTCTTGGGAGAACCGGTTGCATTGGATGCGCTCAAGATCCAGGTCGCCGGGATACCCGACACGACCATACCCAGCGGCGACAGGGGAGTGATTGTGGCTGCCGCGCTGGATCTGGCCGGCTGGCTGCAGCATACCTATGGTCTGGTTATCCGTGAGATCCAGGTACCGACGCCTTATGCTCATCCTCACCAGGCGCAAGCGGACTCGCTGCTGCTGGGACTGCTCGCCTTTGGCATGGCGGGATTGCTGCTCAGCGCGATCCTGGTCGCTACCATGCTCAACGGACTGTTTACCCAGCATATTCCCCAGATTGGGATCCTGAAGGCCATCGGGGCGCGGTCCAGCCAGGTGCTGCATGTGTACCTTCTGATGACGCTGGCGATCGCCGTTGCGTCTACCGCCCTGGCTATACTTCCGGGCATCTTCATCAGCCGTGCTTTTGCACCCACAATTCTCAGTTTGCTGGGTGTAGACGCTGAGAGCCTCGCGGCTCCAACCTGGATGTACGCGGCAGTTATCACCGCTGGCTCGGGCTTCCCGCTGCTTTTCGCCCTGGCATCCGTGGTAAAAACGAGCCAAACGACGGTCCGGGAAGCGCTCGACTACCGAGGCGTCGACCGCCGGGGAGATATATCAACCCGCTTCGACGCCGGGCTTGGCCGGTTGCGAAGTCTTGACCGTACGGTGCTGATGGCGTTCCGCAATATCTTCCGGCGCCGGACCCGATTTCTGCTGTCCGCCGGGCTCCTCGCATTTGCCGGCGCTGTGTTCGTCGGCGGGATGTCCACCATGTCTGGCTTCCAGGCGTCTTTAAACCGGGACAAGGAGCTACGCCGGTGGGACGTCGAGGTGCGCCTCGCTGTCAGCGACCAGGCGCCAGCTGTCGCATTAACGGATTTGCTTGCAGAAATTCCCGAGGTGACTCGCGTGGAAGCATGGAGCAGCGTGCAAACAAGCCTCATCCTTCCCGGGCAGGAATTCAGCGTCACCCGCACCTACCCCGACCAGGGACACGGCAGCATAGCCGTGACAGTCGTCCCACCGGACAGCTCGCTTATCGATCCCCCGCCCCTCCTGGAGGGTCGCTGGCTGCGCCCTGATGAGACAGGGGCCGTTGTGATCAGCCAGATGAAAACCACAGAAGGACTCACCGGGATGCACAGCGGTGACGCCATTCAATTGTCGATTGGAGGCCGTTCCACCAGTTGGCTGGTGGTTGGCATCGCTGAATCCGTAGGGGGGCATGGAGGGGGCTTCTTCATAACCAGGGACGGCTACGAGGCGGCAACCGGCGTGAGCCAGCCCAATTTACTGCGCATTGTGACCGATAACCAGGACGAGGGGACTCGAATAACCGTCGCTCGAGCCGCCGAAAGTACCCTCACAGAAGCAGGGTTCGTGGTGCGATCTGCAGCATCCGTAAGCCGTTCTGCAGCCGCCAGCGCAGGACATATGTTGCCCCTGATCCTGGTTTTCCTGGGGCTCTCCATCGCCACCAGCGTGGTCGGATTCGCCGGTCTGGCCTCGACGATGGGCGCCAACGTGCTCGAGCGCACCCGCGAGTTCGGCGTGATGAGCGCTATTGGGGCGCCCGCTTCAACTATACGCCGGCTGGTAGTACTCGAAGGCATCTTTATCGCACTGGTGAGCTGCCTGAGTGCGGCTATTCCTGCTCTACTGCTGACAGCGGTAATGATCGCAAATCTGCCTATGCCCGTGAACATACCATTCAGGATGTCGGCGCCAGCGATCCTCATCTGGATCGTCGCAGTCGTTCTTGGCGCGGCGCTGGCTACCCTGGCGCCTGCCTCCCAGGCTTCCCGCCTGACCGTTCGCGAAGCGCTTGCCTACCTATAAGTATGGGAGACTATTTGCACGGGGACGAGAACTGGCTCACGAATTTATTCGTACGAATTAATTGGCCGGCACAGGTCCTTAATTTTTTCTGGAGGAATCATCAATGCATAACAAACGAGTTGCAATACTGGCGGTCTCGGTCTTGGTCGTCGTGCTCGTGGCGGTCTGTATCATGGCGGCTCCTGCGCTGGTGGATGCGATAAGATACATACATGTTATCCCCCCGCATTGAGGTGTTCTCTAGGACATCGGTTTCTTCTGTAAGTGTTTGCCTAGCATCGATATACTCCCAAGGGCAACGAGCGCCAGTAGGGTCATGACACCGAATGGCAGGCTGAGGCGTATAACAAGGCCCAGGCTGGTCAACAGCAAGCTCAGCCCGACCACCCCTGCTAATAACAGCAGTCGTTTATTTTCTTGATCCTGGCCAAATTCAGTTTTTGCGTTGCCCGCCAGGCTGGAGATGCTGTGCTCCAGGTCCCAGGCCGCCAAAGCACTCACCAGGCCTACGATTAGCAGGGCGGGAGAGCCTCCCGCCAGCAATCCCCCCGCAACAGCCAGGGTGTACAACCCCAACATCAAGGATGGCATCCATGGGTAAGGCCGGCGGCGAAAAACTAGCGCCAGGCCTAGCAGGATCAGGGCAGCCGGCGCCCCTTCCCAGCGCCCCGCCAAAGCTACCCCTACAACCAGGCAGAGCATACCAAAGGCGAGAGAGGCTATGAATAACTTCGAAGGCATCGTCTGCATTAATCTACCTCAACCTACCTCAATCTCTACCCGCTCAGCGTACTCGGATGGACCTGCGGCTGCGAAAGGCAGTTTGCAGGGTCTTCGCCAGGGGCTGGTCTACCTGCCATTCGATGACCTCCACGCCCATCCGCCGGAGCTGGAGAAGATGCAGGCAGCGTTCCAGGCGGGCGGCGCGTATGGCAAGCTGTGCGGCTCTTCCGGCGGGCAAAGAACGCGCTGCAAAACAGACCGGGTCGGGGCTCAGCAGCAGCACCTGGTATCCAAAAGCCCTCAAGCGCCTGAAAGCGGGCAGGTCACGTCCTGCCAGCGGGCTGATCACGACGATGAGCGAGCGGCTCGGGAAAGCACTGACCGGCAAATATTTCAAATGCTCGAGCGCGCCGTTTGCCCCTTCTACCGGGCGGTTCATATGGCGTAAGATATTTGCCAGGTGAACCTTGCCGCTGCCCGGGAAAAGGTAGCGGAAGCCGCCGTGCAGGTTGAGCATGGCCACCCGGTTGCCTTCCTTGAGAAATAACTCTGCCAGGGCGGCCGCCGCGCGGGTGGAATACTCGAACATGCCGGCGGTTG
>CAZAQS010000300.1:0-5631 GCA_964486825.1 uncultured Anaerolineaceae bacterium
CTACGTGTAAGCCAGTGGTTTCCTGCAAGGCCAGGCGGGTAAAGCGACGGGTAAGAGGAGTGCTGCCGGCATGCAGGGTGAAATCGTTGCCCCACACCGAAATGACCAGAGGTGCTGGAAGACCGGCGATGGCAGCCAACATACCTTCATAGGGTATCCGCATGGCGTGCACCAGGTCAGGCTGGATATCTTGAAAGATATCCCTGAGAGCGGCCGCAGCCCTGGAGAGAGAAAGCGGCCCGAGCCATTGGCGTAAACGGGTACGCAGAGCCACCGGGACGGCCTCCCTGGCCAGGCGGCGCATTAAAGGAACAGTTGCATCTCCGGCTGGTCCACTACCGCTGCCCGCTAGCTCGCCGAAAGCGACCGGCAGGATATGTAGGGAATCCAATTGTAGGTCAACTGCACAAGGATAGGTGGATACCAGGTGGACGGAATGGCCCTGCTCCACAAGATAATGCAGCCAGTTCCCGGTAATGGGCGAGCGCCCATCGGCTACGAATAATAGCCGTAATTGTCGCTCTTGTATGGCAATCCTCCTCGGATGGGGCGCCAGCCTCCGGCTGGTTAGAAGAAACCCTTAGGCCGGCGGCCCCGGATTACCTGGCCGGGCGGATTGCGGCGGCACGAGAATGTGAACCGCGGCGGGTACCACCTGGATGTTGACCGGCGTGCTGGTTATGATCTCCCCGTCTACCTGCAGGGATTGAGGCGGGTCGGCTTCTACACGAACCTGGCGCACCTGCCAGTGCTGGAGCACGGGCAGTTCTGGACCGCCACTGACCACGCTGGCCAGGAGAGAAACTAAAGATGGTAGATCGGCCTTGGTAATCACCAGGACGTCCAGCAAGCCGTCGCTGATCTCGATCTTGGGGGATAGAAGCAAGCCCCCAGCGCCTATATGGCCAGAGTTAGCGACGATACAGGCCAGGCCTTCTGTCTCTTCCACTGCGCCGTCCAGTTCGAGCCTGTAGCGGGCAATAGGCGGGTCGGCGAGAGCCTGCAAAGCGGAGATCCCGTAAGCCAGCAGGCCGAGGCGATCCTTGAGCTCCCGATCGGCGCCTTCGACCATGGCTGCTTCAAGGCCCATCCCCACTCGTAGCAAGAAAAAATCGTTTCCCATCTGGCCCATATCCACCGGGCGGATGGCAGAATGAGGGTTGACGGCTAAGGTAATGGCTTCTTTTAACACGAAGGGCAATCCAAGCTCATGGGCCATGACATTAGCCGTCCCACCGGGAAGAACGAGCAACGGGATATGCGTGCCAATCAAGCCGGAGGCGCATTCCATGACGGTCCCATCTCCGCCATTCACCAAAACCAGGTCTGCGCCCTGCTGGGCAGCCTGGCGGGCCAGACGCTGCCCATCACCGCGGGCCTTGGTGATGGAAATATCCCAATCGATATTATGTTTCTGAAAAACAGCGTTCAACAATTTTAGGATTGGCTGGTCTTGCCCGGCGGCAGGGTTGATAACAGCCAGTACGCGCCCGGGCAGCTTTCCCAGGACTGGGAAAAGCTCCTTGGCAGGGCTATCTTCTTGTGCGGACAATTCGCCTCCTTCAGCCAACAACGGCCTTAATAGTACGGACAAAGACCTCGACCATGGCCTGGATATTGACCTCCTCGCGCACGATCCGATATGATTCTACCCCCATCTTACGTAGCCGGAGAGGATCGGAGAGGCAAGTATACAAAGCAGTGGTGAGTGCGTGGATATCAGCAGGAGGAACGAGGTGGCCATTGCCCGGGCGAACCAGGTCCTCCTGAGTGCCGTCACCTTCGGCAACGATGACGGGTAGGGCGTGGGCCATGGCTTGCTGGACAGCCAGACCACCGGTGCCGGGCAGCACGAAAAGATCGGCGGCCTGAAAAATAGCCTCCAGGGGAGGGCCATGCAGGGGGCCGTGGAACCTGGCCTGAGGATAGACCTGCCACGCAAGCCGCTCCAGCTCCGCGCGGGCAGGCCCGTCTCCCACCACCCACAGCCGGGGCTGGATCGATTCTGGCAGGCCGGCGCAGGCCTGGATAAGGGTATCCAGGCGCTTACGGGCTTGCAAACGACCCACGAACAAGACGACGGGCGGGCCATCAAAAGAAGCCGGTCGCTGGGGAGGCTGGCTTTCAGGCGGGCGAGGGGAAACGGCGTTGAGGGCCACTGCAACCTCTTTGAATGGCAGGTTTAGCAAGCGGTACTGGCGGGCGCCCATATGGCTGTAGGCGATGAGGGCGTCCAGTGAACGCAGCAAGCTGAGCCTTTCCCAGCGGCGCCAATAGGCCGCCAGGCGGCGCGCAGGCTGGCGAGGCATGGGTATGGGCGGCGCGCCCAGTCCCCAACCGATGACGGGGCGGCGGCGGGAATGCATCCAGCGGATCGCTAGCCGGGTGCTGGGGTAGCGGGGGTTGGCTTCCACGACCAGGACATCCGGTTGCCAATCCTCCAGCCAGGCCAGCAAGCCGCTCTGCCAGCAGTGGTAGAGGCTGGAATCGATGGGAAAGAAGTTTCGGTTGAGGGCAGGGACATAGCGGGCGGCGTCCAGCTGTTTGGCGCTCAGCACATTTTCCTGAGGCAAGGGTTGGCCTGCGAAAACACTCAAGCCTCCTCGGCAAGCTTTGGCCAACGATTCGAGGAAGGGGCGGCGGTAATCCGGCAGGACCCGCTGTTGCAATGCTACTCGACCGCTGAAAATATTTGCCTCCATCCCTGTTCACGAGCTCCGATCAGGCCCCGCCTGGAAGCAGGGCTTCGAGATAAGCCTCTACCATCTCGTCCAGGCCTAAGCCAGCCTGAGCGCGAGCGCGGGCGGCCTCCCGGTAAATGGCCTGCTCATGAAGGACGTGCAGGGCAGCGGCTGCCAGGGAATCCAGGTCCGGCGCCTCCAGCTTCCAGGGGTCTGCGCCATAGGGGACGACCTGGCCACTGCCGGCCGTGACCAATTCAGGCAGCGCCCCGGTATCGAAAGAGACGACCGGCGTGCCACAGGCCAGAGCCTCGACGACGGCATTCGGACAGGCAGCCTGGATATCGGCAGAATACAGGAGATGGGCAGAACGGTTGAGCTCCGGGATGCGCTCTGGGGGAACCTGGCCCAGGAAAGACAACGGAAAGGTGGCCTGTGATTGCCAGCGCTGGCGCAGGGCGGGATCCACGCGGCCGGCAACCTGTAGCTCGACCGGTCGCCGGGCAAGGGAAACCAGGCGCTGCAACAACCCGGCGGCGGTCTCCAGGCCCAGCTCATAGCCACCCGCCAGGCGCGCCTCGACGAGCAGGAGGCGCCACCTGTCCCTGGGACGGTCGTGAGGGCCGTGCGGAGTGAAGCGCTCCAGGTCGACCCCGTTGAGGGCGACGCTACACGGGACGGGGGTGAGGCCGCGCTGGCGCTCCCACCAGGATTGGGCAAAGCGACTCTGGTAGACGATGTGGTGGGCAAGGCGGGCGCGGATGGTCCCAAGGATCCAGTTGCCATACTCGGCGCGGATGTAATGGCGAGCGCCGGTGGGTCGCAAGCGGTGCAGCCAGTTCATGCCGTTCAAGCGCTGCACGACCCGGACGCCTGCCCGCCTGGCGCGGTAGAGAGCAGGCAGCTCACGCGTGCCGCCGATCACAAGGACGGCGGCGTAGGGCTGGCGACTCAGGTCGTAGACCACTTCGAATCCCCGCGCCAGCAGGCCTTCGGCTAACCGGCCCTGGAAGGAGGCCATGCCACCGATACCGGTGAGATGAGGGACCAGGCATATACGGGGCTTTGCAGCGTGTGGCATGCGGTCAGCCTCCCCAGGCGAGCAGGCGGGCGCGGTCCGATGGCATGGACCGCCGGCCGGATGGATCGGGCTGGGACTCTAAAACTGGGAGAGAAAAGAGGAAGTTCATATACCGGCGGTTATTATACTGTGGATTTTGAAAATCTCTTGACACAGAACGCATGTTCGTGTTATATTGTTAGCACATATGAACGGTTATAGCCGATTGGCCGATAAGTAGCTGGATATCAAACCAGGACCAAAACGGCCGGTCGCTCGAGCAAACCGCCGGTTAGATCCCAGTTCTATTCAAAATACGATCAGCGGTTTGCCCATCACCAGCAGGGAGAAACGATTATGGCACGAAAACGCAGCAATAAACTGAGCGAGCGCCAGAAGAAAATCCTGGAAGTACTGGCTCGCTTCCAGAAACAGAATGGATACCCGCCTTCGATCCGTGAAATCGGGGAAAAAGCGGACATCTCCTCGACTTCGGTGGTCAACTATTACCTGGACCAGTTGGAAGAGATGGGCTATATCGAGCGGGATGGGCGTGTGTCGCGCGGCATCCGCTTGATGAAGCCGGTGAACGATGGAGCCCAGGCTGCCGTGCAGAGCGCCCGGCAGGCAGTAGAAGACCTGCTGCGTGTGCCGGTCATAGGAAGGATCTTCGCCAGCTCGCCCGTTCCGGTGCCGCCCTCGGACTTCTCCTATTACGACGCCGAGACGATGGTAGACGTGGCCCGCAGCTTGCTGCCGGCGCGGGAAAAGGGCAACGATCTGTTCGCCCTGGAGGTGCAGGGAGACTCGATGATCGATGCGATGGTCAATGAGGGCGATATCGTCATCATGAAGGCTACCCGGGAAGCGCGCAACGGTGAGCTGGTGGCGATCTGGCTGAAAGACCGCGATGAAACGACGCTGAAGTATTTCTACCTGGAAAACGGGCGGGTGCGTTTGCAACCTGCCAATCCCCAGATGCAACCTATCTTCATCGATGACCCGAGCGTGGTCGAGATCCAGGGCAAGGTGGTCATGGTGATCCGGCAGGTGGAATCGATCGCTGCTTGAGCTTAGCAACAAGAAAGGCGCCAGGCCGCCTGCATCCAACCAAACCAGTGCTCCCGGTATTCGATTCGAAATGCCGGGAGTTTTGGCGCCAAATCACCGTTCAACTCAGCCGGAATAGGCTATAATTCACGAAACCTAACAGGATGCCCGGAAAGTAAATACTACCAGGGACGGGATATTTGATCACGCATCCTAAAATCCGGTAGGAGAGATGCCAGACCGGTATTCCAGGCGGTATGCGGAAATTCAGCTTATGGCCTGAATTTACGAGGTATTCGGATGACGAATTTTTACATCTTGGAGTCAGGGGATGGGCAGTTATTCGGCGATCAGTGGTCTTATGCGGAGATGCTTCCCCCGATCAACCTGGGGGAAAGCGAGAGATGTCCAAGTTGCGGGTCGGCGGTGAGCGATCAAAAGTGGTTGCCGCCGCACCGGGTTAAGCTCTCCAGTGATGCTAAAGAGAAATGGGGGGACCTGTTGTGGGGGGTGGGCTTCCGGCTTATCGTTACGAAACGTTTCAAAGATATCTACGAAAAGGAAGGGCTGAAGGGGATCACCCGCTTCCACTCGCCGGTGCAGATCGTCAAATTCCGCACGGGCGCCCTGGGGTATTCGGCGCCTTTGTTGCCGCCTTACCACCTGGTGGACATCCCCTGGGGAGGGGCCAACCAGGACGACCGGGCCTCGCGGGTGGTGTACGAAAACCCGGCGCAGCTCAAATGCACTTATTGCCGGCAAGGGGTGACGTGGCGTAAGCAGGAGCGAGTGATCATCGAAACGGGCTCCTGGAACGGGGACGATATCTTCATCCCGCGT